>JALZAN010000115.1:295-6640 GCA_030948365.1 Pseudomonadota bacterium | reverse complement strand
CGCTGGACGAGCTTCGCGAACAGTACGCGCGCTATCAGCACAATCCCGATTTCGTCGCCGAATTCGAGCGCGAGCTCAAGCACTATGTCGGGCGGCCGAGCCCGATCTATCACGCCCAGCGCTGGTCCGAAAAGCTCGGCGGCGCCCAGATCTACCTCAAGCGTGAGGACCTGAACCACACCGGCGCCCACAAGATCAACAACTGCATCGGCCAGGCACTGCTCGCCAAGCGCTTGCGCAAGCCGCGGGTGATCGCCGAAACGGGCGCCGGCCAGCACGGTGTCGCCGCGGCGACCGTTGCAGCGCGATTCGGCATGCAGTGCGTCGTTTACATGGGCTCGGAGGACATCCGCCGCCAGGCGCAAAACGTATTCCGGATGAAGCTGCTCGGAGCCGAGGTGGTGCCGGTGGAGTCGGGATCGAAGACGCTCAAGGACGCGCTGAACGAAGCGATGCGCGACTGGGTGACCAACGTCGAAAGCACGTTCTACATCATCGGCACCGTCGCCGGCCCGCACCCTTACCCGATGATGGTTCGCGATTTCCAGAGCGTGATCGGCCGCGAATGCCTGCAGCAGATGCCGGAAATGATCGGGCGCCAACCTGACATGGTCATCGCCTGCGTCGGCGGCGGCTCCAACGCGATGGGGATTTTTTACCCGTACCTGTCGCACGAAGGCGTCGAGCTGATCGGGGTCGAGGCGGCCGGCGAGGGTATCGCCACGGGCCGCCACGCGGCGTCGCTGACCGCCGGCAGGCCCGGTGTGCTGCACGGCAACCGCACCTATCTGCTTCAGGACAAGAACGGTCAGATCGTCGAGACGCACTCGGTGTCGGCGGGACTCGACTATCCCGGCGTCGGTCCGGAACACGCCTGGCTCAAGGACAACGGCCGCGCGGGGTATGTGACGATCACCGACGATGAAGCGCTCCGCGCGTTCGGCGAATGCTGTCGCATCGAGGGCATCATTCCGGCGCTGGAGTCGGCGCACGCGCTCGCCTACGCGACCAAGATCGCGCCGGAGCTGCCTTCGAGCAAGGTATTGCTGGTCAATCTTTCCGGACGCGGCGACAAGGACATGAACACGGTGGCGGAGCGGACCGGACTCAAGTTTTTTTGCCGGCCCCATTGCGATCCGGCGCATCGATGAACGATCACCGCCGCGAGATCGCAAAGGCGTCGCGCGCGTTGGCGAAACTTTCGGCAATCCCACGCCTTCGCCGCGAGGCCCGGGTTCGATGAACCGGATCGACGCGACCTTCGCCAGATTGCGCGCGACGCGGCGCGTGGCGCTGATCCCCTACATCACCGTCGGCGACCCTTCGCTGGCGGCCACGCTTCCGCTGATGTGCGCGCTGACCGCCTCGGGCGCCGACGTGATAGAGCTCGGCTTTCCATTCTCCGACCCGATGGCCGACGGTCCGGTCATCCAGCGTGCGTCGGAGCGCGCGCTTAGCCTTGGCGTCGGGCTCGACGACGTCCTCAACGTCGCGGCGGCATTTCGTGAGCGGGACTCGTTGACGCCCGTCGTGCTGATGGGTTACACGAATCCGATCGAGGCCATGGGGACGACCGCCTTCGCCGACCGCTCGCAACGCGCCGGCATCGACGGCGTCATCGTGGTCGACTGTCCGCCAGAGGAAGCGGTGGAATTCGCGCAACTGCTCGAGGAGCGAGGGATTGCGCCAATATTCCTGCTTGCGCCGACGACACCGGAGGCGCGCATCATCGCCATCGGCCGTGTGGCGCGCGGATACGTCTACTATGTTGCGCTCAAGGGCGTGACCGGCGCCGGTCATCTCGATGTCTCCGGAGTCGTCGCCAGGCTGGCCGAGATCCGACGTCACATCACGCTGCCGGTGGGCGTGGGTTTCGGCATCCGCGATGCGGCGAGCGCACAAGCCATCGCCGCGCATGCCGACGCGGTCGTCATCGGCAGCAGGATTATCGAGGAGATCGAGCGCGGGCCCGCCGCACAAGCTGCCGAACGTGTCGGCGCGTGGCTCGCGACCATAAGAACCGCGATCGATTAGGTCGTCCGCAAGGCCGCGTAGTTCTCGACCGGCCAATGGAAAAACAACGATGAGCTGGCTGCAAAAGTTGCTTCCCCCGCGCATCAAGGCGACGCCCGGCATCGCCAGGAAGGCGATACCCGAGGGACTGTGGGTCAAATGTCCCTCATGCGAGGCGGTGCTCTATCGGACCGATCTCGACAAGAACCTCAATGTTTGTCCCAAGTGCTCGCACCACGGCCGCGTTTCGGCGCGCGAGCGCATCGAGCAGCTTCTCGATCCCGATGGACGATACGAAATCGGATCCGAAGTGGTCCCCATCGACAGCCTGAAATTCAAGGACACGCGCAAGTACCCGGAACGGCTGGCGGCGGCGCTCGAGGAAACCGGCGAGACCGACTCGCTGGTGGTCATGCAGGGGAGCATCAAGACCGCGCCGCTGGTGCTGGCGGTGTTCGAATTCGATTTCATGGGCGGATCGATGGGCTCGGTGGTCGGCGAGCGCTTCGTTCGCGGCGTGCGCGTCTCGTACGAGAACCGCATCCCGTTCGTGTGCATTACCTCGAGCGGCGGAGCGCGGATGCAGGAGGGCGTCAGCTCGCTGTTTCAGATGGCAAAGACCACTGCGGTGCTGCAGGAGCTGTCGAAGGCGCGATTGCCGTTCGTGTCGCTGCTCACCGACCCGACCATGGGCGGAGTTTCGGCAAGCTTCGCCATGATCGGCGACATCGTCATCGCCGAACCCGGAGCGCTGATCGGATTCGCGGGTCCGCGGGTGATCGAGCAAACGGTCCGTGAAAAGCTGCCCGAAGGTTTCCAACGCGCCGAATTCCTGCTCGAAAAAGGCGCGGTCGACATGATCGTCGATCGGCGAGCGCTGAAGGACGAGCTGCCCCGACTGCTCACTTTGTTGCAGCGTCAGCCGCTGCCGTCGGGCTGAGACGCCCGCTGCACACATTGCGCGAGAGCTTCCGCGCGCTACCGGTGAGCCGGTGAAACAGCCATCGACGCTGAGCGGGCTCGACGGTTGGCTCGCGTATCTCGAGACCCTTCACCCCAAAGCGATCGCGATGGGGCTCGACCGGGTGAGCGCGGTCTACGCGCGTCTCGACATCGCGCTGACCTGCCCGGTGATCACCGTCGGCGGCACCAATGGCAAGGGCTCGACCTGCGCGCTGCTCGAATCGATGCTGCGCGCCGCCAGCTATCGGGTCGGCACGTACACCTCGCCGCACCTTCTGCGCTACAACGAGCGCGTGCGCATTGCGGGCGAGGAAGCCAGCGAGGGTGCGCTGCTCGAGGCGTTTGCCGCGGTCGAGTCCGCGCGGCAGACGACGCCGCTGACCTACTTCGAGGTCGGTACCCTCGCCGCGCTGTGGCTGTTCGCGCGCGCCGGACTCGATGTGGCGGTGCTCGAGGTCGGTCTGGGCGGCAGGCTCGACGCGGTCAATCTGATCGATGCCGACGTCGCCATCGTCACCACGGTGGGGATCGATCACGTCGATTATCTGGGAGCCACCCGAAACGACATCGGCCGCGAAAAAGCCGGTATCTTTCGCGCCGGACGATGGGCGATCTGCGCTGATCGTCATCCTCCGGCGACCCTGCTCGCTTACGCGGCCGCGATCGGCAGCAAGTTGCTGCGCATCGGCGCCGACTATGATTTCACGGCGGGTGAGGGACAGTGGAGTTATCGTGGCCCGGGAGGCGCCCGCCACGGGTTGCCGATTCCTGCGCTGCGCGGCGATTATCAACTCTCCAATGCGGCAACCGCGCTTGCCGCGCTCGACGTGTTGCGGGATCGGCTTGCGGTTTCGATGGGCGCGGTGCGCGAGGGCCTCGTCAGCGTCGACCTTCCCGGCCGCCTTCAGGTCCTGCCGGGGCGTCCGGTCACCGTGTTCGACGTCGCGCACAATCCGCAGGCGGCCGCTGCCCTGGGCGACGCGTTGGCATCGATGGGATTTCATCCGCGGACGTGGGCGGTGTTCGCGATCATGGCCGACAAGGACATCGATAGCGTCATTGCCGCGCTTGTGTCACGCATCGACTGCTGGTACATCGCAAGCCTGCCGCCGCCGCGCGGCGCGAATGCTCGAGACCTTCGCGCGCGGCTGGAGGCTGTCGACGTCGCGCCTGCGGCGATCCGCGAGTTCGCCGATCCGGCATCGGCTTACCGTGCAGTGCAAAAGGTAGTCGCGGAAGCTGATAGAATTCTTGTTTTCGGCTCGTTTCTCACGGTGGCTGCGGCGATGAGCGCTGACCGACCGCCGCACCGCCTCTATTCGTGAGCGCATGCTGACGCGACCCGAAACCGCCGATCCCGCCGTCGAAGAGCTCAAGCGCCGCGCCCGGCGTCGGCTGGTGGGAGCGATCGTGCTGGCGCTCGCGGCCGCGGTGCTTCTTCCGTTATTGCTCGAAAGCGATCCGAAGCCGCTGGGCGACGACGTATCGATCCAGATTCCTCCGATCGACAGCGGCAAATTCATCACGCCCCTTTCGCCTGCCAAGGGGACCGAGGGAAAGGTCGTGGCGGATCGTTCTGCGCCACCGCTGCCGTCGGCATCGCCGCAGCCTCCCCGAGTTGGCGCCAGTTCCGACGCCACCGGTGACGCCAAGCCCAGCGGAGCCGACGCCGCGGCCAAAGCCGCCGAGCCCGCACAACGCGCTCCAAGCGACATCGCGCCGTCGCCCGCACCCAAAGCAACCAGCATGATTGCCTCCACTCCCGATGCGCAAAAACCGGCCGCAGAGGGCCCGAAGGGCGCATCGGCCGACCCGCGCCCGGCTGAGGCAGCTGGGACTGGCTTTGTGGTACAGCTGGCCGCATTTGCCGATGCGAAGGCCGCCGCTTCCTTGGCGTCGAAGCTCAAGAGCGCCGGCTTCCCCGCCTATGTCGAGACATCGAAGACCGCCCAAGGCACTATGCGACGCGTGCGCGTCGGCCCTTATGCGGCGCGAGATGCCGCCGACGCGCAACTGGTCAAGCTCGGCGCGGCGGGATATCAGGGCGTGGTGACGACAAAATGATGCCGTTCGTCGTTCGATGACGGCGTTCGACCTGATCGTCATCGGCATTATCGGCTTGTCGACAATCGTCGCATTCGTGCGCGGCTTCGTTCGCGTCGTGATGTCTCTGGTGGCGCTGGTCGCGGCGATTCTGGCGGCGATACAACTGTCCCCGTCGGTGGCGAATATGCTGCCGGTGCTGAGCGACAACGCGGTGACGCGCTACCTGGCGGCGTTTGCGCTGATTTTCATCGTCGTTGTCCTGGTCGGAGGGCTGCTCGGCTGGATGTTGTCGAGGGCCATCCGCGCGATCGGGCTCGGCTTTGTCGATCGCCTGCTCGGCGCGATCTTCGGCGTGGCACGCGGCGTGCTTATTGTTGTCATAGTGGTGCTGCTTGCCGGACTGACGACGTTGCCACGTCAGGAATGGTGGCAAAATGCATTTTTGGCCCCACCTTTGGTAACGGCGGCGTTGAGTTTGCGACCCTGGCTTCCCCAGGCGATGGCGGAGCGCCTGGACTATGGCCCCGGCGGAGCCAAAGCGAAGCCGGCGAAGGCGGGCGTCCGCGTTTAGTTACGCAAGTTAAGCAGGCAACTTTTTGATCCGAAGGTAGAAACTCATGTGTGGAATCGTCGGCGCCGTAACGCATACGCCGGTCAACCAGCTTCTTTACGACGCCTTGCTGCTGCTGCAGCACCGCGGTCAGGACGCGGCCGGCATCGTGACCAGCGAGGGCCCGGTGTTCCACATGTACAAGGCGCCGGGTTACGTGCGCGATGTCTTCCGCACCCGCAACATGCGCGAGCTCACCGGCAATGCCGGCATCGGCCATTGCCGCTATCCCACCGCGGGCTCGGCGTCGTCCGAGCTCGAATCGCAGCCGTTCTACGTCAACTCACCGTTCGGCATCACGCTGGCGCACAACGGCAACCTCACCAACACCGAGGCGCTGAAGAAAGAGCTTTTCCAGCTCGACTTCCGCCACGTCAACACCAATTCCGATTCCGAGGTCCTGCTCAACGTGTTGGCGCTGGAACTCGAGCGCGCTGCGCACCATGCGCGTCTGGACGCCAACGCGATCTTCGCGGCCGTGGCTGCCGTGCACAAGCGCTGCCGAGGCGCCTACGCAATCGTCGCCATGATCGCGGGCTACGGACTGCTCGCGTTTCGCGATCCCTACGGCATCCGGCCGCTGATCATCGGCTTCAACGAATCGATGGGCGGGACTGAATACCTGGTAGCCAGCGAATCGGTGGCGCTGGAGGCGTTGGGCTTCACGATACTCCGCGCCGTCGCCCCCGGCGAGGCGATCTACATCGACCAGA
>JALZAN010000115.1:0-285 GCA_030948365.1 Pseudomonadota bacterium | reverse complement strand
GACCAGACCGTCCGCTTCCATTCGCGCCAGTGCGCCGAACACACGCAGCTCAATCCCTGCATTTTCGAGTTCGTCTATCTGGCGCGCCCGGATTCGGTCATGGACGGCACGTCGGTGTACGAGGCGCGGCTGCGCATGGGCAGCGAGCTCGCGCGCAAGATCGCGACCATCCCCGAGGCGCAGGACATCGATGTCGTCATTCCGATTCCCGATTCGAGCCGGCCGTCGGCGCTGGCACTTGCCAACGATCTCGGCCTCAAGTATCGCGAGGGCTTCGTCAAGAAT
>JALZAN010000114.1 GCA_030948365.1 Pseudomonadota bacterium | reverse complement strand
TGACATCTTTGCGCTTGATCACTGCCCTTCACCGAAACAATCGCCGATCAACACCGCAATCGCGTCCATCGCCTCGGCCTCGTCGGGACCGTCGGTCTCGAGCATGATCCGGCTCCCCTTTCCCGCAGCAAGCATCATCACACCCATGATGCTCTTGGCGTTGACCTTGCGGCCATTGCGCGCCAGCGAAACCTCGCACTGATACTTGGCAGCGAGCTGTGTGAGCTTGGCCGACGCACGCGCGTGCAGGCCGAGCTTGTTGACGATTTCAATCTCTCGTTGTTGCATAGACCGGGTCCGTCCCGACGTGCAGCACGCCGTCGCAACCACCGCTGATAGCCTTCTTGATCATGGTTTCCATGCCTTTGCTGCGGTACGTAAACGCGCGGACCAGCATCGGCAGATTGACGCCGGCAACGCCTTCGACGCGACCGGGCTGCAACAGCTTGGTCGCAAGATTGCAGGGCGTTGCGCCGTAAATGTCGGAAAAGATGAGCACACCGTCGCCGGTGTCGACCGCCTTCAACAACTCTCGCGCTTCGGGCAGCAGGTCGAGTGGATCGTCGCTGGCGCGTACTGCAAGCGTCTCGAATTGTGGAGGTCGCGCCGCCAGCACATGCGTCACCGCGCGGACCAGGCTCTCGCCCAGCGTGTCGTGCGCGATAATGAGAATGCCGATCATGGACTCTCCCGGAGCGGGCGCCCCCTCGCGCCTGCGCGGCTCCGACCGGCGCGAGTCGGCTGGTCGTCGGACCGCGCGCCCATCGTTCAACATCGCCTTCCGTTGACCGAGCATGTTAGCACGCGCTTCCACTGCCTTCCGCGTCCGGCCTGCGATGCTGCGGAACACTCGGGCGATCAGCGCGCGCCGCTCCTGCTTTGTACGAGACCCTCGAGGGCGTCGGCAAAGCGATCCGCGACATCGACGCCGATCTGCTTGGTGATTTCGACAAAGCCGGTTGGGCTGGTGACGTTCACTTCGGTCAGAAAATCGCCGATGACATCGAGCCCGACGACGAATAAGCCCTCGGCGGCGAGTTTGGGACCGACACCCTCGGCGATCTCGCGATCGCGCGCGGTGAGCGGACGGGCAACGCCCTGACCACCGACTGCAAGGTTGCCGCGCGTCTCGCCTGGCTTCGGGATCCGCGCCAGCGCATGCGAAACCGGCTTGCCGTCGATGAGCACGATGCGCTTGTCGCCGTCGACGATCTCGGGAATGAATCGCTGCGCCATGGTGGTTCGCGCGCCGTAGTGCGCCAAAGTTTCGATGATCACGTTCCGGTTCGGATCGTCGACACGCACCCGGAATATCGATGCTCCGCCCATGCCATCGAGCGGTTTCAGGATCACATCCCGGTGCTGGTCGATGAATGCGCTCAGCAATTCGGGATTGCGAGTGACCAGAGTCGGCACAGTGAACTCGGGAAAGCGCGCGATGGCCATTTTTTCGTTGTGATCGCGCACCGCGCGTGGTCGGTTCAAGACCAGCGCACCCTCATTTTCGGCGGCTTCCAGCAGATACGTCGAATAGACATACTCCATGTCGAACGGCGGATCCTTGCGCATCAGGACCGCGTCGAACGATTTCAGCGTGCGAATCGACGGGTCGCCCGTCCGATACCAGTCATGATCGTCGTCGCTGACGGTAAGAGGTCTGACCTTCGCTTGGGTCGATGCGGCGGTCCAGAAGAGATCGGCCTGCTCGAGCGCGAAAAGCATCGCGCCGCGCGCCTGAAGCGCGCGCATCATCGCCACGCTCGTGTCTTTGTACGCCTTGAGCGCGGGAAGCGGATCGAGGATGAAGGCGAATTCCATGGATTCGGATTTTGTCGGCGGCGCCATCGTACCGCAAAACCGCCGATCCGCCGTCAGCACGCGCGTCGAGGCTTAGGGGGCTTTCGTCTTGGGTGCGGCCGCGAGCAGGCGCGACAGCGCCGCGATCTCCGCGGCGCCCGCCTTCCCAGCGCGCGCCTCGATGGTGCGGTAGCGACGAACGACTTCCGCGCCCAGCGCCGTGAGTTGCGTTCCGCCGCCGCGATTTCCACCGGCCTCGGTTTCGACCACCCGAGTCTTGAAGCAACGATTCATGGTGTCGATCAGCAGCCACGCTCGCCGGTAGGACATACCGAGGGACTTCGCCGCGGCGGTGATCGATCCGGTATTGGCGATTGCCTCGAGCAACTCGATTTTCCCGGGACCGACGGCGATGTCGGCACCGTTGAAGATGCGCAGGCGGAATTGGACGTCGGCATTCATCTGGAGCTCACCGATATCGTTCGAGCGCGCCGTGAGATCGATGCCGTCCGCCGAGCGTGGCGGCCCTGCGGCGGACTATTCTACTGTCACCGACTTCGCCAGGTTCCTCGGCTTGTCGACGTCGGTGTTGCGCAATACCGCGGTGTGATAGGCCAGGAGCTGCAGCGGAATCGTGTGCACGATCGGCGAAAGGAGGCCGGCATATTCGGGCAGGCGCAGGACGTGAACACCATCGCTGGTTTCGATCTGGCTGTCGGCGTCGGCGACCACGTAGAGCTCGCCGCCGCGCGCGCGCACTTCCTGGAGGTTCGACTTGAGCTTTTCGAGCAGGGTATCGTTGGGCGCGATGGCCACGACCGGCATCGCCGAATCGACCAGCGCCAGCGGGCCGTGCTTCAACTCACCCGCGGGATACGCCTCGGCATGGATGTAAGAGATTTCCTTGAGCTTGAGCGCACCCTCGAGCGCGATGGGGTAATGCAGGCCGCGACCGAGGAATAGCGCGTTCTGCTTTCTGGCGAACTGCTCGGCCCAGGCGATGATCGCCGGCTCGAGCGCCAGCACCGACTGGATCGCGCAAGGCAGGTGACGCAGATCGCGCAGCCAGCGCGCCTGGTCGTCGGCGTTCAGCCGGCCGCGCGACTTGGCGAGCGCAAGGGTGAGCAAAAATAGCGCCGTCAGTTGCGTCGTAAATGCCTTCGTCGACGCGACGCCGATCTCGGTCCCGGCGCGAGTGAGGAACGTGAGCTCCGTCTGCCTCACCATCGAGCTGGTCGCGACGTTGCAGATCGTCAAGGTGCGTCGGTGGCCGAGTTTTTTGGCGTGCGCCAGCGCGGCAAGCGTGTCGGCGGTCTCTCCCGATTGCGAAATCACGACGACCAGCGCGTTCGGATCGGGAACGCTGTCGCGATAGCGGTATTCGCTGGCGATCTCCGACTGCGCCCGGATCCCGGCGATGCCTTCGAGCCACAGCCGCGCGACCATCGCCGCGTAGAAGCTCGTCCCGCACGCGAGCAAGTGCACGGCATCGACGCCGGCGAACACCTCCGACGCGGTCGAACCGAACAACGCCGGTTCGATGCTGCCGATGCTCTCCAGCGTATCGGCAACGGCGCGCGGCTGCTCGAAAATTTCCTTCTGCATGTAGTGGCGGTAGGGGCCGAGGTCCACCGAATCGTCTGCGGTCTTGACCTCGACCACCTGGCGCGTGACGCGCGCTCCGTCCCCGTCGTAGATCGCATACGACTCGAGCCGGATGTCGGCGACGTCGCCCTCCTCGAGGTACGCGACGCGCCGCGTCACCGGCGCCAGCGCACTGGCGTCGGAGGCGAGAAAGTGATCGTGCTCGCCGATCCCCACCAACAGCGGGCTGCCCGCGCGTGCGCCGACGATGCGATCCGGTTCCCGCGAGGTCATCGCCGCGATCGCATAGGCGCCGCGGAATTCCGCGACGGCCCTGCGCACGGCCGGCAGCAGGTCCCCGTCGTAGTGCGAGTGAATGAGATGGGCGATCACCTCGGTGTCGGTCTGGGTGACGAAGTCATAACCCTGCTTCTGCAGCCGCGCGCGCAGCGGCTCGAAATTCTCGACGATGCCGTTATGCACCACCGCGATTTCGCCGCTGCTTACATGAGGATGGGCGTTGACAGACGTCGGCGCGCCGTGGGTGGCCCAGCGCGTGTGTGAGATGCCGGTGGTGCCGGCGATCCCGGTCGCGCTCGCCCGCGCCGCAAGGTCGGCGACGCGCGCCGTGCTGACCAGCCGGTGCAACCCGCCGTTGATCACCGCCAGCCCCGACGAATCGTAGCCGCGATACTCGAGCCGGCGAATGCCCTCGATCAGCGTGGGCACGACGTTTTCGCGCGCGACCGCGCCGACAATTCCGCACATGATCAGCCCCGCGCCTTCACGGGCCGCTTCCAGCCCGTCACGGTGACCTGCTTGTTCTGCGAAATCGTCAGCCCGCCCGCGGGCACCTCGCGGCTGATCGTCGCGCCGGCGCCGATCGTCGCGCCCTTGCGCACGGTCACCGGCGCGATGAGCTGGGTGTCCGATCCGATGTGCACGTCGTCCTCGATGACGGTCCGGTGCTTGTTCGCGCCGTCGTAATTGCAGGTGATGGTCCCGGCGCCGACGTTGACGTCGCGGCCGACGCTCGCGTCGCCGATGTAGGCCAGGTGATTGGCCTTGCTGCGCTCGCCGATGGCGCTGGCCTTGATCTCGACGAAATTCCCTATATGAACTTCATCGGCGAGCACCGTCGCCGGGCGGATTCTGGCATACGGGCCGATGCGGCATCGCTCGCCGATCGCGGCATCCTCGAGATGCGAAAACGGCGCGACGACGCTGCCGGCACCGATCTTGACGTTGTTGAACACGCAGTGTGCGCCGATCGTTACTGCGTCGCCAAGCGTCACCGTCCCCTCGAAAATGCAGTTGATGTCGATGGCAACGTCCCTGCCGCAATGAAGCGTGCCGCGGACGTCGATGCGCGCCGGGTCGGCAAGCGTCACGCCATCGCCAAGCAACGCGTCGGCGGCCCGGCGTTGCAGAGCTCGTTCGGCCAGCGCGAGCTGGGCGCGATCGTTGATGCCCTGCGCCTCCACTGGGTCGCCCGCAACAACCGCAACGACCTCGACGCCGTCGCTCACCGCCAGCGCGACGACATCGGTAAGGTAATACTCCCCTTGCGCGTTGTGACTGGTCAGGCGCGCGAGCCAATCCGTGAAGCGCGCCGTCGGAGCCGCCAGCGCGCCGGCATTGATTTCGCCAATCGCGAGCTGCTCGACGCTTGCATCCCGGTGCTCGACGATCGCGCGCACCCGGCCGGCGCCATCGCGGACGATGCGACCGAGACCCGCGGGGTCGGACGGTTTCGCCGTCAGCACCGCAAGCTTATCGCCGTCGACCGCGGCGGCGAGATGCGCCAGGGTTCCCGGACGAATGAGAGGAAGGTCGCCGATCAGCGCCAGCGTCACGCCGTCTTTGGGCATTTGTGCCAGCGCGCACTTCAACGCGTCGCCGGTCCCGAGGAGCTGCTCCTGGCGTACCCACGTCAGATCCGATCCCGGCAGCGCGGCGGGAACCTGTTCTCCGCCGCTTCCATAGACGACGCCGATCGCCCGCGGCTCGATCGCGCGTACGGCGTGGATAACGTGTGCGAGCAGAGGAATTCCGGCGAGGCGATGCAACGCCTTCGGCCGAGCCGAGCGCATCCGCTTGCCTTCGCCGGCGGCGAAAATCGCGACTTGCAGGGGCCTTTTCATGGGGTCTTGAATTATCGCATCTTTTCCCGGCGCGCCTGACGGTCGCGGCGTCGCGGCGCCGGTCAAGGCTTGTGTGCGAAAATGCGCCAGAGCCGCATTTCCAGGCCTTTCGAGGAGAGGATCCCATGTTCAAGCGCTTGCTTCCGGCTTTGGCCGGTCTTGTTCTTTTCTTGCTCGCAAACGGTGTCCATGCCGCCGACGCGTGCAAGTATCGGGGCGAGCTCGACGTCATGTATTGCGACGACAACCGCGACTTGGTCGCAGATGTGCCGGCAGATCCGAAGAAGTGGAAGAACCCATCGACGATCGTGTTTACCTATACTCCGGTCGAAGATCCTGCGGTGTACGAAAACATTTTCAAACCGTTCACTACAGCCCTCGGCAGGTGCCTGGACAAGAAAGTGGTGTTCTATCAGGTGCAGTCGAACGCGGCGGAGATCGAAGCCATGCGCTCGGGACGCCTGCACGTTGCCGGCTTTTCCACCGGACCGACGGCATTCGCGGTCAATCTCGCCGGCGCGATCCCGTTTGCGGTCAAGGGGACGGCCAAGGAATTCCAGGGCTACAACCTGATCGTGATCGTCAAAGCCAATTCGCCATATCAGAAACTCTCCGATCTGAAGGGCAAGAAAATCGCGCATACGTCGCCTTCGTCGAACTCCGGCCATCTCGCGCCGCTGGCGCTGTTCCCCGGTGAAGGA
The DNA here is from genome assembly GCA_030948365.1 of Pseudomonadota bacterium. Taxonomy (GTDB): domain Bacteria; phylum Pseudomonadota; class Gammaproteobacteria; order Burkholderiales; family Casimicrobiaceae; genus PALSA-1003. The sequence continues at coordinate 422 of JALZAN010000114.1, read as the reverse complement.
CTGACCCCTGACAAGGATTACAAGGTGATCTTTTCCGGCAAGCACGACCAGTCGGTGATGGGTGTCAACTCCGGCGACTACGATGCCGGCGCGGTCGCGTCGGACGTCTTCCACCGCATGGCCGAGCGCGGGCAGGTCAAGGAATCCGACTTCCGGATCATCTATCGCAGCCAGAAATTCCCGACCTCGTCGTTTGCCTACGCCCACGACCTCGATCCCAAGCTCGTCGACAAGATGCTGGGCTGCTTTTACGACTACCGCTTTCCACCCGAGATGCAAAAGGCATTCGACGGCGCCGACCGTTTCTTTCCGATCAATTACAAGACGACCTGGGATGTGGTGCGCAATGTCGCCAAGGGCTCGGGTGGAGGCTTCGACAAGGCGACCTACGACAAGGAAACGGCGCGCGAGGCAGCCGAAGC
>JALZAN010000113.1 GCA_030948365.1 Pseudomonadota bacterium | reverse complement strand
CCGCCATCGAATGCATCGGCTGCGGAATCTGCTATGCATCGTGCGATGTCGTGACATGGAACCCCGCCTATCTCGGACCGGCGGCGCTCAATCGTGCGTGGACGTTGGTCAACGACAGCCGAGACGGAGAACGCTCGGCGCGGCTGTCCGCGGTGGCCGGCGATGCCGGCTGCCATGCCTGCCATACGCAATCGACGTGCACCGAGCGTTGCCCGAAGCTCCTTTCGCCGACCGCTTCCATCGCCGGCCTTAAGCGGGCCACCGCGCGCGCCGCGCTCAAGGGAACGCTGTGAGCGCGCGGTCGGAGACGATGCTGTGGATCGCGCAGCGGGCGACGGCGGCGCTGCTCGCCTTCTGTGTCGCGGCGCATCTGATTACCGTGATCGTCGCGGTGCGGGGAGGCTTGAGCGCGGCGGAGATCCTTGGGCGCACGCGCGGCAACGCGGTCTGGGCGGTGTTTTACGGCGTGTTCGTGCTGGCGGTGGCGATCCACGCGCCGATCGGATTACGCACCGTCGCCGGCGAATGGCTACAGTGGCGCGGTCGCGCCGCCGACTTAAGCTGCGTTGTCGTCGGCCTGCTGCTGCTGGCGCTGGGGTGGCGTTCCGTCGCCGCGATCACGCTATGAGCGTCTCCGGGACCTGGCGCGGTCGCGACCATCCGGCGTACTGGGCGTCGATCGTGCACCGCGTGTCGGGTATCCTGCTGGCATTGTTTCTACCCTTGCATTTTCTGGCGTTGGGCCTGGCGCTGGCGGGAGAAGCTTCGCTGGACGGGTTTCTCGCCTGGACCGATCGTCCCTGGGTAAAGGCGTCCGAGGTCGTAGTGGTATTGCTGCTGGCGACGCACCTGACCGGAGGACTCAGATTGCTATTGGTCGAATTTGTCGGCTGGCGACGCGAGTCGCAGCCGCTATTGCTCGCCGCCGCGGGCGGCGCCGCAGCGTGTTGCGCGCTGGCCTTCGCCCTCAACCTTTTCTGACCGCCGATCGAAGCCGCGAAACCGAATATGCAAATCGACCCGAATGCGATCGAGAACATCGCCAAGGAGCTCTATATCCGGGCGCTGAAGATCCTGCCCCCGGACGTCAAGCGCGGCTTCGCCACGCTCGCGGGCAGGGAAACCGCGCCGACGGCGCAAAACGTCCTTGGAACGATGATCAAGAACATCTCGGTTGCGGAAGCGACCGACAACCTGCTTTGCCAGGACACGGGCATCCCGATCTACAACGTGACCATCGGCCGCGGCGTCGAATTCGCCGGCGGCGACGGAACGTCGCTCAAGGAAGCGATTCGCCGGGGCTGCGAGCGCGCGACGCGCGAGCATCCGCTGCGCTCGTCGATCGTCCATCCGCTGACGCGCAGGAACGAGCACACCTCATGCGGCATCGGCGTTCCGGTCATTCACATCGACCACACCGACCTCGCCGACGGCGTCAAGCTGGAGATGATCCCCAAGGGCAGCGGCTCCGAGAACAATTCGTGGCTCAAGATGGCGCTGCCCGCGGAAGGCGTGGACGCGATCAAGACCTTCGTCGTCGACTGCGTGCTCGATGCCGGCGGCAAGACGTGCCCGCCGACGATCGTCGGCGTCGGCATCGGCGGAACCGCGGACTTGTGCGTGCACCTGGCCAAGATCGCTGCCACACGCGCGCTGGGAACCCGGTGCGAGGATGCCGAGGGCGCGAAGCTCGAAACCGAGCTCTCGGAGGCGGTAAACATGCTCGGCGTCGGGCCGCAGGGACTCGGCGGCGACTCGACCGCATTCGCGGTGCACGTCGAGCTCGCCGCGACCCATATCACCATGAACCCGGTGGCGGTCAACATGCAGTGCCACTCGGCGCGGCGGGCGAGCGCGACCATCACCGACGCGGGCGTGATCTACGGGTTCTAGCCCCGTCCCGCAAGCGATTCAGGCGTCCACCAAGCACGAAATCATTCACCATCCGCGGGAGCTGTCGATGTCGCACCATGAGCTGACGATGCCGATCACCGAGGTGCAGGCGCGCTCACTTCGCATCGACGACAGCGTCACGCTGCAGCGCACGCTGTTCGGCATTCGCGATGCGACGCAGATCGCGATGTTCGACCGCGGGCGCACGACGCGATTCGACCTCGCTGGCCACGCGGTGATCCACACCGCGCCGAACGTCAGAAAAGTCGCGCCGTCGGCGCAGGATCCTACCGGCTACGCGCCGGTGTGCATCGGCACCACGACCTCGGCGCGCATGGAGCGCTTCACCCTCCCGCTGATGAAGGACTGCGGCGTGCGCCTGATCATCGGCAAAGGCGGCTTGGGCGGCGCCTCGCTCGCCGCGTTTGCCGAGCTGGGGGGAGCGTATCTGGCGATCATCGGCGGCACCGCCGCGCTGGAGACGACGTGGATCGAAGCGATCGAGGACGTCGACCTCGACGATCTGAATCCCGAGAGCCTGTGGCGCTTTCGCATTCGTGACTTCGGACCGCTGCGGGTGGCGATGGACAGCCATGGCGGCAGCTTGTACGACGCGGTCAACGTCAAGGCGCGCGACAAGCGCTCCGCTGTGCTCGCATCGCTGGGTGTGAAATCGCGCGGGTGAGCGAGGTGTGCCGTTAGCATGCGCCGTCTTCGCACCGACATTCTGATTCTCGGCTCGGGCGGCGCCGGACTTTTCGCGGCGCTTCACGCCAAGGCCGCCAACCCGGCGCTGTCGATCACCATCGCGGTCAAGGGATTGCTCGGCAAATGCGGCTGCACGCGGATGGTCCAGGGCGGCTACAACGTCGCGCTGGCCGAAGGCGATTCCGTCGAGCGGCATTTCATGGATACCATCGAGGGCGGAAGGTGGCTGCCCGACCAGGATCTCGCGTGGATGCTCGTCACCGGCGCGATCGAGCGCATTCATGAGCTCGAAAACGAGATCGGCTGTTTTTTCGATCGCAATCCCGACGGAACGATTCACCAGAAGGCATTCGCCGGCCAGACCTTCGACCGCACCGTGCACAAGGGCGACCTGACCGGGATCGAGATCATCAATCGGCTTGCGGAACAGGTCTGGGCGCGCGACATTGCGCGCCTCGAAGAGCATCGCGCGCTGGAACTCATCCGCACCGCCGACGGCAGCGCGCTGGCCGGGGTGCTGCTGGTCGACATGCGTGACGGCGAATACGTCTTTGTCGAGGCGCAGGCGGTTCTGCTCGCCACCGGCGGCGGTCCCACCATGTATCGCTTTCACACGCCGTCCGGCGACAAGAGCTGCGACGGCATGGCGATGGCGCTGGTCGCCGGCCTTCCGCTGCGCGACATGGAGATGGTCCAGTTTCATCCGACGGGACTGCTTGCCGGCGCGCACACGAGGATGACCGGAACCGTGCTCGAAGAGGGATTGCGCGGCGCCGGCGGCCATTTGCTGGACGGCGCCGGCGAGCGCTTCATGGAGCGTTACGATCCGCGCGGCGAGCGCGCGACGCGCGACATCGTCTCGCGCGCGATCTACGCCGAGATGCGCGCCGGGCGCACCACGCCCAACGGCGGCGTCTGGCTGTCGATGGGCCATCTCGGCGCCGACAACGTTCGCCGCCAGTTCAAGGGCATGGTCGAGCGCTGCGCCGACTGCGGCTTCGATCTCGCCGGCGGCAGGGTCGAGGTGGTTCCGACGGCGCACTACATGATGGGCGGCGTCGAATTCGCCGGCGATTGCACGACAGCGCTGCGCGGCCTGTTCGTCGCCGGCGAGGACTCCGGCGGCGTGCATGGCGCGAACCGCCTCGGCGGGAACGGGGTGGCGAACTCGACGGTGTTCGGCGCCATCGCCGGCGACGCGATGGCGGCTTGGATCGGGCGCGAAGGCTCGTTCCAGACGCCCGACGCGAACGCGGTCGAGGCGGCGGTCGAGCGCGCCGAGCGGCCATTTCATTCGGGCGTTCCAGGCGACCTCGAGGCGATCCGCGAAAAGCTGCACACGACCATGTGGGACGACGCGGGCATCGTGCGCGACGCGGCGAGCCTCGCGCGTGCGGCCGCATCGCTCGATGCGATGGCACTGGAGCTTGAAAGCTATGCCCTGCCGCCCGCGGCGCGCGATCGTGCCTACAACCTGACCTGGCACGACTGGCTCAACCTGACCAATCTGGTCGCGGTGAGCCAGGCGATCGTTCGCTCCGCGCTCGCGCGCGAGAACTCGCGCGGCGCGCACTACCGATCGGATTTCCCCGAGCCGGGAGCGCTTGCTGCTTCGGCTTTCATCCGGGTGAGGGAACGCGCCGGCGAGCTAGACGTCGAGGCGGTCCCGGTCCGCTTCACCCGCGTCCAGCCCGGCACCTCGCTGCTCGCAAGCTGACACCGTTCGACGGCGGAGGCGCGAAGCGCCGCCGACCTGTCACCCGATTGTCACGGCACTGTCACAGTCGCCCGCGACAATGTCGGCTGTCAACCGCCAAGGATGAGCTGATGAGTGCCAAGCGTCACGTGACCGCGTTGCTGGGGGCCGCCATCGTCGCCTTCGGTATCGAGGCGCAAGCGATCGATATCACCGGTGCCGGAGCTACTTTTCCGTACCCGATCTACGCCAAGTGGGCCGACGCGTACAAGCAGAAGACCGGCGTCGGGCTCAACTACCAGTCGATCGGCTCGGGCGGTGGCATCGCCCAGATCAAGGCGAAGACCGTGGATTTCGGCGCGTCCGACATGCCGCTAAAGCCCGAGGATCTGCAACAAGCGGGCTTGATGCAGTTTCCCGCGATCATCGGCGGCGTGGTTCCGGTGGTCAACCTCGAAGGCATCGCGCCCGGCCAGCTCAAATTCACCGGAGCGGTTTTGGGTGACATCTATCTGGGCAAGATCAAGAGCTGGAACGACAAGGCCATCGCCGACCTGAATCCGACCGCCAAGCTGCCGGCCGATCCGATCACGGTGGTGCGTCGCTCCGACGGCTCGGGCACGACCTTCATCTGGACCGACTACCTGTCCAAGGTCAATCCGGATTGGAAGGAGAAGGTTGGCTCCAGCACGGCGGTCGCCTGGCCGGAGGGCGTGGGCGGGAAGGGCAACGAAGGCGTCGCGGCTTACGTGCAACGGATCAAGGGCTCGATCGGCTACGTCGAGTATGCCTACGCCAAGAGGAACAAGATGAGCTACGCCTCGGTCAAGAACAAGGACGGCCAATTCGTCGAGCCTGACGACGCGTCGTTCCAGGCCGCAGCCTCGTATGCCGACTGGAAGAATGCCCCGGGCTTCTATCAGATCCTCACCGACCAGCCCGGCAAGACCAGCTGGCCGATTACCGGCGCCAGCTTCATCCTGATGCAAACGAAGCAGGACAAGCCGCAAAACGCCACCGAAGTTCTCAAGTTCTTCGACTGGGCGCTCAAGAGCGGGCAGAAAATGGCGACCGACCTCGACTACGTCCCGCTGCCCGACACCCTGACCAAAACGATCGCCGACGCGTGGCGTGCGCAGCTCAAGGACGGCTCCGGCAAGGCGGTCTGGAACTAGCGTCAGCCGGACGGCGTCGATCGCAGTCGTCATCGACAGCGTTTCGCAGGTAACCCGCAACACGCCGGCAGCGGTCCCGCGGCCGGCCTATTTCCGGGCGAGGGCAGTATCATGACGGCCACTTCCGCTTCGATGACAATGCCCGGCCCGATGGATCTAAGCGTCGACAATCGTGGCGAGCGCACACCGCTGCCTCCCGCTCAGCGAAACGCCGCCGCGCCGTGGCAGGATTGGCTGTTCGAGCGCGTGACCATGCTCTTCGCGGTGCTGGTGCTGGCGATGCTGCTCGCCATCATCGGCGCGCTGACCTACGCGGCGCTGCCTGCGCTGGAAAAATTCGGATTCGGCTTCTTTTTCACCGACGTCTGGGACCCGGTCAAGAGCCAATTCGGCGCGCTCGCCCCGATCTACGGAACGCTGGTGACCTCGGCCATCGCCTTGCTGATCGGGGTGCCGGTCAGCTTCGGCATCGCGCTCTTCCTCACCGAGATGTGCCCGCCGATCCTGAAGCGTCCCCTGGGGACCGCGGTCGAGCTGCTGGCGGCGATCCCGTCGATCATCTACGGCATGTGGGGGCTGTTCGTGTTCGCGCCGCTGTTCGGCGACTACGTGCAGCCGCTGCTGCAGAAGATCTTCGGCAATCTGTGGATTCTCGGTCCCCTGTTCAAGGGCGCGCCGAACGGCATCGGCATGCTCTCCGCGGGCGTCATTCTTTCGGTGATGGTGATTCCCTTCATTTCTTCGGTGATGCGCGACGTGTTCGAGATCGTCCCGCCGGTGCTCAAGGAATCCGCGTACGGCATCGGCTGCACGACCTGGGAAGTGGTGCGCAACGTCGTGCTGCCGTATACCAAGGTGGGCGTGATCGGCGGCATCATGCTGGGGCTCGGCCGTGCGCTGGGCGAGACGATGGCGGTGACCTTCATCATCGGCAACGCCTACCGCATCAGCAGCTCGCTCTACCAGCCCGGCAACTCCATCGCCTCTGCGCTCGCCAACGAGTTCAACGAGGCGGCCGATCCGGTCCATCGCGCATCGCTGATCACGCTCGGGCTGGTGTTGTTCGTGCTGACCCTGATCGTGCTTGCGCTATCGCGGCTGCTCATCGCGCAGCTGGCCAAGGGCGAGGGCAGGGCGACATGACGGCTGCGACCGCCAATGGCGACTCGTCCCGCCGCTACCG
>JALZAN010000112.1 GCA_030948365.1 Pseudomonadota bacterium | reverse complement strand
CCTTCTCGCCGGGACGCTCGGCGTGGGCATCGCGCCGTCGCCGTGGCTGCTGATGTGCGGTCTGATGCTGACGCTGCTGCTCGGATTCGGCAAGCGTCGCGCCGAGATCGCCGCCGTAGAGCGCGGCGGCGGCCGCGCGGTGCTGGATGACTATTCTCCGGGGCTGCTCGATCGGCTGGTCACCGTGTGCGTCAGCGGAACGCTCATCTCATACAGCCTTTACACCATCAGCCCGCAAACCATCATCTTGCACGGCAGCGCGAATCTGGTTTATACGGTGCCGATCGTCACCTATGCGCTGTTTCGCTATCTGTACCTGCTCGACCGGCAGCACGCCGCCGAGGATCCGAGCCGGCTGATGCTCAGCGACCGTCATCTGCAAGGCGCGGCGCTGGCGTGGCTGGCCACGGTCATCTGGGCTCTGACGGCGGGAAGCTGACGCGACTGCACCGCAGCTCAGCCGTTTAGAAACGCAAAGTCGATCTCGGGCTTGCGGCCCGATACGAGATCCGCGACGGCCTTCCCGGAGCCGCAGCTCATGGTCCAGCCGAGCGTTCCATGGCCGGTATTGATAAAGAGGTTCGGATATCGGGTGCGCCCGATGACGGGCACATTCGACGGCGTCGCCGGTCGCAATCCGGCCCAATATTCGGGGTGCTCGGCATCGATCGCGCCGCCGAACCACTCCTGTGCGCGCCGGGTGAGCGACTGGCATCGGATCGGATTGAGATCGAGGTTATAGCCGGAGAGCTCCGCGGTGCCCGCTACGCGCAGCCGATCGCCCAGCCGGGTAAAGACGATTTTCTTGGCGTCGTCGGTGATGCTCACCGTGGGAGCCGCTTCGGGATCGACGATTCTCAGCGTTGCTGAATAGCCTTTGGCCGGATAGACCAATACCCGGACGTCGAGCGGCGCCAGGAGCTGCGGCGTATAGCTCGAAAGACACACGACGTACGCATCGGCACCGAGCGCTTCCCTCCCGTGCTGCTCGTCGAAGGCATGCGCGCCACTCACCATGCCACCGTCAGCCGCCAGCGACTCGATCGTGACTCCGTAACGAAACACCACACCGCGTTGCGCGGCGAGCGCTGCCAGCGACTGGGTGAATTTCCTTGCGTCTCCCGTCTCGTCGCTGGCGGTATAGGTGCCCCCCGCGATCCAGTCGCGCCGATGCCGCAGCGCCGGCTCGATGGCGATGCATTCGGCGGCGGTTTTGGCCTCGCGCGCGATGCCGTACTGCCGCACCAGCAAGGCGGCGGCGGCCGCGGCGTCGAAGCCCTCGCGGTCGGTGTAGATCTGCAGAATACCCTGCTGCAGATCGTCGTAGTGCAAGCCCGTCGACGCGCGCAGAGCGCGCAGCACCTGCCCCGAATACTTGCTGATGGCGAGGATCTGCAGCATGTTGCGCCGGGTCCGCGACGGAAGGCATTCGACCAGGAACTGCCCTCCCCATCGCCACTGCTGAAGATCGAGGCGCGGGCGGAACAAGAGCGGCGCGTCGGCCTGACCCAGCCACCGGAGAATCTGGAAAGGCGCACCCGGGTTAGCCCACGGCTCGACGTGCGAGACCGAGATCTGCCCGCCGTTGGCAAATGAAGTCTCCATCGCCGCCGCGCTCCGGCGCTCGACGACGGTGACTTCGTGTCCGGATTCGCGCAGAAACCAGGCGGTCGTGGTGCCGATCACACCCGCACCGAGGACCAGAACCCTCACCTCGCGCAACTCTTAAGCGTAGTCCGCGACCGGAACGCAGGCGCAGAACAGATTGCGGTCACCATAGACGTTGTCGGCGCGGCCAACCGCCGGCCAGATCTTGTTCGCTTTCATGTCGGCTAACGGATACGCTGCCTGCTCCCGGCTGTACGGATGCTTCCACTGCGCGGCGAGCAACGATGCCGCGGTATGCGGGGCGTTTTTCAGCGGGTTGTCCTGGCGATCCATCCTGCCTTCCTCGACGGCGCGTATCTCCTCACGAATGGCCAGCATGGCGTCGACGAAACGGTCGAGCTCCGCCTTGGATTCGCTTTCAGTGGGCTCGATCATCAGCGTTCCGGCGACCGGAAAGCTCATCGTCGGCGCGTGAAATCCATAGTCCATCAGCCGCTTCGCCACATCCTCGACGGTGACATCGCTGGTGTCCTTTAGCGGCCTCAAGTCGACAATGCACTCGTGCGCGACCAAGCCGTGGCTTCCCGAATAGAGCACCGGGAAATGCGGCGAGAGTCGGCGCGCGACGTAGTTGGCCGCCAGGATCGCCGACTCGGTCGCCGCTCTCAAGCCGTCGCCGCCCATCATCGCAATGTACATCCACGAGATCGGGAGAATGCTGGCGCTGCCATACGGCGCCGCCGATACCGGACCGATGTGCTCGGATATCGTCTCGGACGCGACGCGTAGCGTCCGGTGCGCCGGGAGGAATTTGGCCAGATGCGCGCCGACCGCGACCGGCCCGACGCCCGGACCGCCGCCGCCGTGCGGAATGCAGAACGTCTTGTGCAGATTCAGATGCGACACGTCGGCGCCGAACTCGCCGGGCGCGGCGAGGCCAACAAGCGCATTGAGATTGGCACCGTCGACGTAGACCTGGCCTCCGTTCGAGTGCACGATGTCGCAGATCTGCGTGATTTCCGTCTCGAACACGCCGTGCGTCGATGGGTAGGTAATCATGATCGCGGCGAGGTCGGCGCGGTGCGATTCAGCCTTGGCGCGCAGATCCACAATGTCGACGTTGCCATCGTCGTCGCAGGCGACCACGACCACCTTCATGCCAGCCATCTGTGCGGATGCGGGATTGGTTCCGTGCGCGGATTCCGGAATGAGACAAACATTGCGAAGGGGCTGCCCCTGCGTTGCGTGGTACGCCTTGATGATCAGGAGTCCCGCGTATTCGCCCTGCGAGCCGGCATTGGGCTGCAGCGACACCGCCGCGTAACCCGTTGCCGCGCAGAGCATGCGCTCGAGGCTGCCGATCATTTCGCGGTAGCCGACGGTCTGGTTCGCCGGCGCGAAAGGATGCATGTGCGCGAACTCGGGCCAGGTCACCGGCATCATCTCGCTGGCAGCGTTGAGCTTCATCGTGCATGACCCGAGCGGGATCATCGAACGATCGAGCGCTACGTCCTTGTCCGCGAGACGGCGAAGGTAGCGCATCATCTCGGTTTCCGAGTGATAGCGGTTGAAGGTCGGATGGGTCAGAAACGCAGAGTGGCGCGCCAGCGAATCGGGAAACGAATCGTCGACCATGGGCTCCAGTGACTGAAAATCCGGCAGCGTTGCGCCGTCGGGCGCAAAGACCGCCCACAGCATGCTGACGTGGTCGCGCGTAGTCGTCTCGTCGAGCGATACGCCTATATGTGTCGCATCGACGCGGCGCAGATTCGCGCCGCGGGCCACCGCCGCCTCGCGTATCGGCGCCGTGCGCTCGCCGGTTGTAACCGTCAAGGTATCGAAGAACGTCGCATTGGCGACTTCGAACCCGAGACGCCGAAGTCCGGCGTCGAGCACGCCGGTCAATCGGTGAACGCGACGGGCGATGATCGCCAATCCCTGCGGGCCGTGATAGACCGCGTACATGCTCGCCATCACCGCCAGCAGCACCTGAGCCGTGCAGATGTTCGACGTCGCCTTTTCGCGCCGGATATGCTGTTCGCGGGTTTGCAGCGCGAGGCGAAAAGCGCTTTCGCCGTTAGCGTCGACGGTGACTCCGACCAGTCGCCCCGGGAGGTTGCGCTTGAATTCGTCGCGGGTGGCGAGGAACGCCGCATGCGGCCCGCCAAAACCCATCGGGACGCCGAAGCGCTGGCTCGATCCGACGACCGCGTCGGCGCCCCATTCGCCGGGCGGAATCAATAGCGTCAGCGCAAGCAGATCGGTCGCGGCGACCGCCAACGCTCCGCGGCCGTGGAGCGCGTCGGTGATCGCACGATAGTCGCGCACATCGCCGTTGCCGCCCGGATATTGAAGCAGCGCGGCAAAACAATCCGCGTCCACCGCGCCTGCGGCCGGACCCGTCACCACGCCAATGCCGAGCGGCAGGGCGCGCGTCCTGATCACGTCGATTGTCTGCGGGAACACATCGTCCGCGACGTAGAATGCCAAGCTCCTGCTCTTGCCCGCGCGCTGGCAAAGCGTCATCGCCTCGGCCGCGGCGGTAGCCTCATCGAGCATCGACGCATTGGCGATCGCCATTCCGGTCAAGTCGCAGACCATGGTCTGAAAGTTGAGCATCGCCTCGAGCCGCCCCTGCGAGATCTCCGGCTGGTAGGGCGTGTACGCGGTGTACCACGCAGGATTCTGCAATATGTTGCGCAGAATCACGCCAGGCGTGTAGGTACCGTAATAACCCTGGCCGATAAATGACTTGAGCACGCGATTCTTGGCCGCAAGCTGCTTCAATTCGTGCAGCGCCTCTTCCTCGCCCTTTGGCGGCGCCAGCGCCAGCGGTCTCCTGCGACGGATCGAGGCGGGAACGACCGCGTCGATCAACGCCGCACGCGTTGCATAGCCCAGGACCTCGAGCATTCGGGCCTGCTCTTGGTCGCTGGTTCCGATGTGACGGTCGACGAAACCGCGATGCTGCTCGAGCGAAATCAGCGGGAGTCTTGTCGCAGCCGTGGCGCCGCCGGCCTCATCCGTTTTCATCGAGATGTCATTCTTCGCTGACGACCGCTGCGTAAGCGGTCGCGTCGAGCAGCGCCGCGCCTGCGTCGGCATTGGCTGGCCGCATCTTGTACAGCCAGTGCCCATACGCATCCGCATTGACCATCTCCGGCGCCTCCACGACCTGCTCATTGGCGGCAGTGATTTCACCGTCGACCGGGGCATAGATGTCCGACGCTGCTTTTACCGACTCGACGACGGCGCACGCTTCGCCGGCCCTGACCACGCGGCCGGCGGCGGGCAGCTCGATGAATACCAGGTCGCCCAGCGCTTCCTGCGCGTGGTCGGTGATGCCGATCGTCAGCGTGCCGTCGGTCTCGCTGCGTATCCACTCGTGACTGGCGGTGTACTTGAGCTGGGTGGGAATGTTCATCGTCGTTTCTCCTTTTGGATCAGGCAAGCAAACTTTTTCCGTGACGCACGAACGGCGGCTTCACCACGCGGGCGGCGAGCGCCTTGTCGCGGACATCGACTCGCACGCCCTCGCCCGCGGCCACCGCTGTTGGCAGCCTCGCCAATGCAATCGACATGCCCAGCGTCGGCGAAAATGTTCCGCTGGTGATCTCGCCGTCGCCTGCGCGAGTCATTACCTTCTGATGCGCGCGGAGAACGCCACCCTTGTCCTCCAGGACCAGGCCGGTCAGTTGCCGCTCGGACGGTTTTGCCAGCAACGCGGCTTTGCCGACAAAGTCGCGTTCGCTCTTCGTATCGACGGTCCAGGCAAGCGCGGACTCGAGCGGATTGACCGTCTCGTCCATGTCCTGACCGTAGAGATTCATGCCCGCCTCCAGCCGCAGCGTGTCGCGAGCGCCCAGGCCGCAGGGCTTGACGCCGACATCGGCGAGCCCGCGCCAGAATTCGATCGCCCGGGTCGACGGCAGAATGATCTCGAAGCCGTCTTCGCCCGTATATCCGGTGCGGGCAATGAAATATTCGCCGACCTCCGCGGACATGAATGGCTTCAGCGATTCGGTCGCCGCCCTGGCCTCTCCAAGCACGGTCCACACGCGCTCGCGCGCATTGGGTCCCTGCACCGCGATCATCGCCAGGTCGCGCCGCGGCGTGATCGTCGCCGCTCCGCCGCGTTGGCCGAGAAGCAATTGAAGCCAGGCGACATCCTTGTCGGCGGTTCCGGCATTGACCACGATGCGGAACCAGTCCTCGCGCAAGAAATAAACGATCAGATCATCGAGCACGCCGCCGTCGGGCCGGAGCAGGCAGGAATATAGCGCCTTGCCCGGCACCGTGAGCTTGTCGACGTTGTTGGCCAGCGCGTAGCGCAGGAAGTCGCGCGCGGTTTTTCCGGCGTCGCTCGTCTCGAGATCGATGGCGAGCATGTGCGAGACGTCGAACATGCCGGCGTCGCGCCGCACGGCGCGATGCTCATCGAGTTGCGAACCGTAGCTGACCGGCATGTCCCAGCCGCCGAAATCGACCATCTTCGCACCGGCAGCGCGGTGCACGGCGTAGAGCGGAGTCTGTTTCAGCAAGCTTTTCTCCCAGGCGACAAAAAAGGGCGAAGGGACTCACCTTCGCCCCGTCTGTCCTTTTACCTGAGAGATTGCGGTGCGCACCTTAGTCGATGCGGCACCGGTGCCCCTTCGGTGGGCTGATCGACATCTCGCCGGTCAGCCGCTCTCCAGATGGTTTGCTGCGGCCCGCGCAGTCCTTTTTACCTGAGCGATTGCGGGAGTTGCGCCTTCGGCGGCAGTCACCGGAAACAACGCGACTGCACTCTCCTGCACGGGCGCGACAAGCTTACAAGCGCAGGTAGCGCTTGTCAAAACGAAATCGGATGGAGTGCATGTATTGCGTCCACCTGTCGACCGGGGCTATCCGGCGGCGTCGACACCGCTCGCGAGAGACGCCCAAAATCGCACCCAGCGAATTGCCGCCGCGTCGCCATGCGCGAGCACGCGAGGCGTTCAAGTTATTTTTTCAGAGTCAGGATCCAGCGGACCAGCTCCTTGATATCGGCGTCCGACACCTGAACGTTCGGCGGCATCGG
>JALZAN010000111.1 GCA_030948365.1 Pseudomonadota bacterium | reverse complement strand
GTTATGCGTACGTCCGCGTCTCGCCGAGATGATCGATCGCCCGCATGCAGCCTTCGACCGCCTGCGTGTAAACCATCTGCTTCCAATCGTCGGCGTCGATATAGAACATGTCGCGCAGATTGCGCTTGATCTCTTCCCGCTGCGCCTTGGGAGCCTTGGGATGATGGTGGACCCAGTGCTCGGCCCGGAACGCCTCCAGTATCGTCTCCACCGGATACGTGCCGTATTCGAGCGCAATGCCGGCAAACGCGGCGTTGGGGCACTCGTCGCGCGCCGCGGCGCCGTTGATGCCGGTCAGCGGCGCGGAGGTCGATGTCCCGTCCAGGAACGAGGTGACGTCGCTGCCCCACCAGGCCTTGGTGCGCGCTACATCGGCGGCATAGTCGAGGCCGGCGTAGATCTTTTCGCCGTGGCCTCGCGGACCCAGGCCGGTGTGGAAATCGATCCATCCCAGCAGCGCCCGGTGCGATGCATGCTCATGCAGCATTCCTCGCAGGACCTCGTTGCTCCAGGCGGGCTTGCTCCCGCCGAAGAACAGTCCGTCCGGATATTGATACTGGCCGCCGCTCACCGCTGCCTGATACGCCTTGCGGCCATGCTGCGCGATCCACGCATTGAGCTTCGCCTCGCTGTCGGCCGGCGGCGGCCAGGTCGCCGGCAGCAGCATGGAATGAATTTCCGCGTAGGCGCGGTTGACCGGCAGCGGCACACCGAAGTCGACAAAGTTGCGATTCAAGTCGGCATTGTCTTCGTTGACGCGCCTCAAGTGCGAGAAGCCATACGGGTTCAGCGCGTGCAACATGAGCACCGCGATCCCGGAGCGCTCAACCTCGGCCATGAAGGCGGGGTCATGCAGGAGCGCGATCTGGCATCCTGAGCCGCAAAAGCCCTCGACGCCGTGGGTCCCCGAGATCAGAACGAGAAGGCCGGGGGCGTCCGCACTGCCGAGGAGCGCGAAGTCCATCGACAGCTTTTCGCCCGCGGCGCCGCGCGCGGATGGATGCACGTGCGGCATGATCTTCGCGCCGCGCGTTCGCGCCGCGGCCAGGAACTTGTCGCGCGCCTCGGCATAGCTCTGCGAAAAATGCGGGACCGCGTTCATCGGGCAATCGGCATTGCCGCCTCAGCCAGCGCGGCGAGGTAACCGGCGCCGAGCGGAATCACCTCGTCGTTGAAGTCGTAACGGGTGTTGTGAAGGAAGCAGCCGCCCTCCGCGCCGCCCTGCCCCAGGCGCGCGTAAGCACCGGGCCGCTGCTCGAGCATGAACGAGAAATCCTCGGACCCCATCGACGGCTCCAGATCGCGGATAACGTTCTCCGCGCCGACTAGGGTGTCGGCGACGTCGGCCGCGAAAATCGCCTGCCGGTCGCTGTTGATCGTCGCCGGGTACACGCGGTCGTACTTGAGCGTCGCCGTCGCGCCGAAGGCCGCGGCGATCGAGTGCACCAGCTCGTTCAGGCGCTTCTCGATCGCGGCCTGCGTCGTCGGACGGAAAGTGCGAACGGTGCCCACCAGCCGCGCCTCGCTCGGAATCACGCTCATCGCCGCGAGGTTGCCGGCGTGCATCGCGCACAAGCTGACCACCGCGGTGTCGATCGGGTTGACGTTACGCGATACGATCGACTGCGCGGCGGTGATGATGTGCCCCGCCACCAGCACCGGGTCGACCGTCAGATAGGGATGCGCGCCGTGGCCGCCGCGGCCCTGAATGTGGATTTCGATACGGTCGGCCGCGGCCATCGCCGGCCCCGGCCGGACGCCGATTTTTCCGGGAGGCAGCGCCGGCCAGTTATGCAGCGCGTAGATCTCGTCGGCGGGAAAGCGCTCGAACAAGCCATCGTCGACCATCGCCTTGCCGCCGCCGAATCCTTCTTCGCCCGGCTGAAAGATCAGGTAGACGGTACCGTCGAAGCGCTTGGTGCGCGATAGATAGCGCGCCGCACCGAGCAGCATGGTGGTGTGTCCGTCGTGGCCGCAGCCGTGCATGCGACCCTTGAACTTCGACACGTGGGCGAAAGCGTTTTCCTCGTGCATCGGCAGCGCGTCCATGTCGGCGCGCAGGCCGACCGAGCGGCCGCTGCCGTGACGCTCGCCACGGATCACGCCGACCACGCCGGTCTTGCCGATGCCGATGTGATGCTCGATGCCCAGCGCGGTCAGCTCGCGGACCACGATTTCCGCGGTCCGGTGCTCCTCGAAGCCGAGCTCGGGGTGCGCGTGCAGGTCGCGACGCAGCGCGGTGAGCTCGGCGTGATCGGCGCGGAGGTGCTCGACGGGCGTCATGGTTTCGCTCATGAAATCAGGTCGCGGCGGCAAGCCGCTCGACGCGCAGGCGCGGATCGACGGCATAGTACAGCAGATCGACGATCAGATTGATGAGCACGAAGACGAGCCCGATGAAGCAGAGATAGGCGGCCATCACCGGCACGTCCGCGAAGCCGACCGCCTGGATGAAGAGCAGGCCCATGCCCGGCCATTGAAATACGGTCTCGGTGATGATGGCAAAGGCGATGATCGCGCCCAACTGCAATCCGGTAATCGTGATCACCGGCACCAGCGTGTTCTTCAGCGCATGCCCGAAATGAATCGATCGGTCGGTCAGGCCGCGGGCGCGGGCGAACTTGATGTAGTCCGTTCTCAGTACTTCGAGCATCTCCGCCCGCACCAGCCGCATGATCAGGGTCATCTGAAACAGCATCAAGGTGATCGAGGGCAGGATCAGCGCCTTCAGTCCCCCCTTGGTGAGGAATCCGGTCGTCCACCATCCCAGGGCAACGGTCTCGCCGCGCCCGAACGACGGCAGCCAGCCGAGAATCACCGCGAACACCAGGATCAGCAGGATCCCGATCAGAAACGTCGGCAGCGACACGCCGATGAGCGAAACCGCGAGCAGGATGTGCGATAGCCAGGAATTTCGTCGCAAGGCGGTATAGACGCCGGCCGGAATGCCGAGCACCAATGCCAGCATCGCGGCGGTGAACGCCAACTCGAGCGTCGCCGGCAGCCGCTCCTTGAGCAGCGTTGATACCGGGCGGCCCTGGCGCAGGGAAAGTCCGAACTCGCCCTGGACCGCGCGGCCCACGAAACGTGCGAATTGGATGTAGAACGGCTGGTCGAGGCCGAGATCGGAACGCAGCCGCGCACGGTCTTCCTGCGTCGCGTCCTGGCCGACCATGAAGGTGACCGGATCGCCGGTGTAAGTGAATAACGCGAACGCGATGAAGGCGACCGCGATCAAAACCGCGATCGATTGGAGGATGCGCCGGAGAATGAATGCGAGCACAGGGCGACAGTAGGCGAGACCGAGTCAGCCGTTTGTGACGGCCGCGCGACGCTTGCGATCATGCCCAAAGCGCCCCCTAGCGTCAACGAGTGGCCGGCGCGGCCTCCACGAAACCGAGGTCGTCCGCAGCCGCCGTCAGGACCCGACGCACGGCCACCGCCAAACTCCTGGCTCATCCTAGCGCAAGCGGGAATCCATTTAGCGCCGACATCGAATGAATTCCCGCTCGCGACGGAACGAGGTTTGGCACGTATTCAGGTGTTGATCTCCGCGACGCGATGGCAGGCGACCAACGCGCCGTCGAAGGACTCGAGTAGGGGGGCTTCGATTCGGCAGCGCTCGATCGCGTAGGGACAGCGGCCGTGAAACGCGCAACCGCTCGGGGGATGGAGCGGCGAAGGCGGTTCACCCTTGAGCGCGGTGCCTGTCCGCTGCAACGCCGCAATCCCCGGCGCCGACGTTTGCCGTGCCGCTTCGGCGTGCGTGACCGCGGCGTGCCCGGCGCGGCGGCGGCTGGTTGATCGCAGCGACGGCGTGCTGGCGAGGAGCGCCCGCGTATACGGATGCGCGGGGCGACTGAATACCAGCGCCTTCGGTCCCGATTCGACGATCTTGCCCAGGTAGAGCACCGCGACCTTCTCCGCGATATGGCGCACGACCTGGAGATTGTGCGAGATGAACAGGTAGGCGATGCCCATGTCCTGCTGCAGGTCCATCAGCAGGTTCAATACCTGCGCCTGGATCGACACGTCGAGCGCCGAAACCGGCTCGTCGGCGACCAGCAGCCGCGGATGCAACATGAGCGCGCGCGCCACCGCGATGCGCTGACGCTGGCCGCCCGAAAACATGTGCGGATACCGGCGCTCATGCTCGGGACGCAGGCCCACACGGGCCATCATCGCCCGCGCGGCGTCGCGTCGGGCGGCAGCGCTCAAGGAGCTGTTGATCGCCAGCGGCTCCTCGAGCAGGGTCATGACCTGCTTGCGCGGATTGAGCGACGCGTACGGATTCTGGAACACCATCTGCACCTGCGGGCGCAGACGCTGGAGCGTCGCGCGATCGGCATGCGCGACATCGTCTCCACCGAGGCGAAGCTCGCCCGAGGTCGGACGCTCGATCATGGTCACCTGCCGCGCCAGCGTCGACTTGCCGCAGCCGGATTCGCCGACGATCGCCAGCGTTTCGCCCTCGCTCACGCTGAACGACACGCCATCGAGCGCCCGCACCAGCCCTTTCGGGCGGAATGGGCCGCGCGAGACCGCGTAATGCCGCGCCAGCGCGCGGGCTTCGAGCAACGGCGCTGCCGCCGACGTCATGCCGCGTCCGCCGGCGCGTTGTCCCGAAACTGGATCCGCGCCTCGCTGCGCCAGCCGCCAGTCGGCTGTCCCGCGCGGTCGAGCGCGAAGTGGCAGCGCACCTTGCGTCCTTCCGGTCCCTCGAGGCGCGGCTGCTCGCGGCGGCAGCGCTCGAGCGCGTACTCGCACCGCGGCGACAAGAGGCACCCTGCCGGGCGATCGAACAGGCCCGGCACAATGCCGGGGATCGCCTTCAGCCGCGAGCGTTCGAGGTTGTGCTCGGGCAGCGCCCCCAGCAGCGCCTGCGTATAAGGGTGCTCGGGCGCGTCGAAGATATCCGGCACCGGCCCGGTTTCGAACTGCTGCCCGGCGTACATCACCATCACCCGCTGCACGGTTTCGGCGACGACCGCAAGATCATGAGTGATGAGCAGCAACGCCATGCCGCGCTCGCGCTGCAGACGCACCAGCAGGTCGAGCACCTGCGCCTGAACGGTGACGTCCAGCGCGGTGGTCGGCTCGTCGGCGATCAACAGGCGCGGATTGCAGGCGATCGCCATCGCGATCATCACCCGCTGCGCCATGCCTCCCGAGAGCTGGTGCGGATAGGCATCGAGCCGCGCCGCGGCATCCGGAATTTCCACCTGGCGCAAAAGCTCGAGCGCGCGATCGCGGCGGCGTTTGGCGCTGCGCCGTTCGGCTTCGGTTCCGTGAATCCTCATGGTCTCGGTCAGCTGGAAGGCAACGGTAAAGCAGGGATTCAAACTCGCCAGCGGATCCTGGAAGATCATGGCGATGTCCTTGCCCACCAGCGCGCGGCGCTCCGCATCGGACAATCCGAGCAAGTCGCGCCGATCGAAGCGCATCCGGTGGGCGCGCACCCGGCCCGGAAAATCCACCAGCCCCATCAGCGCCAGCGCGGTGACGCTCTTGCCCGAGCCGGATTCGCCGACGCAGCCGACGATCTCCCCGGTCTCCATGGTCAGATGGACATCGTCGACGGCAACCAGCGGCGCCGCTTCGCTGCCGAACTCCACGGTCAAGCCTTCGATCTCGAGCAGTGCCATCAGCGCTTGAGCTTCGGGTCGAGCGCATCGCGCAAGCCGTCGCCCATCAGGTTGAATGCCAGCACGGTGATGAGGATGGCGACCCCGGGAAAGGTCACCACCCACGACGCGCGCTGGATGAACTCGAGCGCGTTGGCGAGCATCGATCCCCACTCCGGCGTCGGCGGTTGCGCACCCAGGCCGAGAAATCCCAGCGCCGCGGCGTCGAGGATCGCGTTCGAAAAGCCCAGCGTGGCCTGGACGATCAGCGGCGCGAGGCAATTGGGAAGGATGGTCGAGAACATCAGCCGGATCGGCCCGGCGCCGGCGATCCGCGACGACGCGACGTATTCCTTGCGCGCTTCGGCCAGCACCGCCGCGCGCGTCAGGCGAACGTAATGCGGCAGCAATACGATAGCAATCGCGTACATCGCGTTGATCAGCCCCGGACCGAGGATCGCGACCACGGCGATGGCCAGCAGCAGGCTCGGCAGCGCCAGCATGACATCCATCAAGCGCATGATGGTGGTCTCAACCAGGCCGCGAAAATATCCTGCCAACAGCCCAAGCACGATGCCCAGCGAGAGCGAGATCGCCACCGAGATGAGGCCGATCAGCAGCGACAGCCGCGTTCCGTGGATCAGGCGCGACAGGATGTCGCGACCGACCGGATCGGTGCCGAGAATGAAGTTCGCGGTTCCGCCGGCGTGCCATGCGGGCGGGGTCAGCGTGAAGTCGCGGTACTGCTCGTTGGGCGGGTGCGGCGAGACGACATTGGCGAAGATCGCCAGCAGGATCAGCGCGACTACCAGCGCCAGCCCGATTTCCGCGCCGCGGCTTTGCGAGTACGCCTGCCAGAACTCGCGCCACGCGCTCGCCTCCCGCGCTGGCGGATCGCGAGTCGCGACGGCGGATGCGGCCGCGGCGGCACCTCCAAGCTCAGGCATGCCGGATCCTCGGGTTGACCACGCCGTAGAGCAGATCGACAATGAGATTGACGCTGATGACGATGACCGCCACCAGCAGGATGCCGCCCTGCACCACG
>JALZAN010000110.1:4643-6772 GCA_030948365.1 Pseudomonadota bacterium | reverse complement strand
TTGCAGATCGGCTCGGCAACGATGTCCGCCGCGCGCATGCGCGGGTTGAGCGACGCATAAGGGTCCTGGAATACCGCCTGCAGCTCGCGCCGGTAGGGACGCATGGCCGCGCTATTGAGCTGATCAATGCGCTGGCCTCGCCACCGGATCGCTCCCGCAGTCGGCTCGATCAGCCTCAATATGGTCTTGCCCAGCGTGGTCTTGCCGCAGCCGCTTTCGCCGACGAGGCCCAGCGTCTCGCCTTCGCCGATCGTGAAGTTGACGTCGTCGACCGCGTGCACTTCCCCTCGCGCGCGACCGAAGACGCCGCCGCGGACGGCGTAGCGCTTGGTCAGTTGCGTCACTTCCAGCAGCGGCGCCGCCGTCAACGTTGCGCCGGGAATGATCGTTTCACGCAGGCTCATGCGATCGCTTCCGCAACCAGGCGCGCCGACTCCCAGCACGCGGCGCCATGACCGGGCGCCTTTTCCTCGAACGGCGGATATTCGTTCAGGCAGCGCACGGTGGCGTAAGCGCAGCGCGGCGCGAAAGCGCACCCGACGATCGTTTGCGACAGCGACGGCACGGTGCCGGCGATTTCGGTCAGGCGTGTCCCCGCGCCGCGGCTGGCGGCGCCGAGCTTCGGGATCGAGTCGAGCAGCCCGCGGGTGTAGGGATGACGCGGCCTGGCGAACAAGGCTTCGACCGGCGCTTCCTCGACCTTGCGCCCCGCGTACATCACCACCACGCGCTGCGCCATCTCCGCCACCACGCCCAGATCGTGGGTGATCAGCACGATGGCCGCGCCGGTCCTTGCTTTCAGCTCGCGCATCAGGTCGAGGATCTGCGCCTGGATGGTGACGTCGAGCGCGGTGGTCGGCTCGTCGGCGATCAGGAGCCGCGGCTCGCAGGCCAGCGCCATGGCGATCATCACGCGTTGGCGCATGCCGCCCGAAAGCTGATGAGGATATTCCTCGATGCGGCGCTCGGGCTCGGGGATCTTGACCACTCGCAGCATCTCGACGGCGTTCCGCATGGCGTCCTCGCGCGAGAGGCCGCGGTGGAGCACCAGCACCTCGGCGATCTGATGGCCGACGGTCAATACCGGGTTGAGCGAGGTCATCGGCTCCTGGAAGATCATGGAAATGGCGTCGCCGCGAATCTTGCGCATCTCCTCTTCCGACAGCGCCAGCAGGTCGCGTCCCTCGAACACTACGCTGCCCTCGACGGTGCGTCCGGGAGGCGATGCGATCAGGCGCAGGATCGACAGCGAGGTGACGCTCTTGCCGCAACCGGATTCGCCGACGATGGCCAGCGTCTCCCCACGCAGGATCGAGAACGAGATGCCGTCGACGGCGCGCACCACGCCGTCGCGGGTGAAGAAATACGTCTTCAGCCCATCCACGGCGAGGAGCGCCGAAGTCGAGACGTATGACGTCTTCACGGCGTCACATCCGCCGCGCGAGCCGCGGGTCGAGCGCATCGCGCATGCCGTCGCCGAGCAGGTTCACCGCCAGCACCGTCAGCGACAGGCAGACGCCGGGGAACACGATCATGTAGGAAGCGATCTGGATCAGGCTCCGCCCTTCGGCCATGATGTTGCCCCAGCTCGGTATGTTCGGCGGCGTGCCGGCGCCGATGAACGACAGGATCGCCTCGGTGATCATCGCCGAGCCGCACACGTACGTCCCCTGCACCAGCAGCGGCGCCATCAGGTTGGGGAGGATATGCCGCACGAGGATGCGCGGCAGCGTCGTGCCTGACGCGATGGCGGCTTCGACGTAGGGCTGCTCGCGCAGCGTGAGGACGAGGCTGCGCACCAACCGCACCACGCGCGGCACTTCGGCCAGCGTGATAGCAGCGATCACGTTGCCGATGCTCGCCTTGGTCAGCGCCATCAGGGCGATGGCGAGCAGCACCGAGGGGATCGACATCAGCCCGTCCATGATCCGCATCACGACCGCGTCTA
The DNA here is from genome assembly GCA_030948365.1 of Pseudomonadota bacterium. Classification (GTDB taxonomy): domain Bacteria; phylum Pseudomonadota; class Gammaproteobacteria; order Burkholderiales; family Casimicrobiaceae; genus PALSA-1003. The sequence continues at coordinate 4,824 of JALZAN010000110.1, read as the reverse complement.
GCGCGCGCACGTAGCCGGTGACCAGGCCGATCGCCAATCCCACGAAGATCGAGAACGCGGCCACGGCAAGGCCCACGATCAGCGACACCCGCGCGCCGAACACCACCCGGCTGTAGACGTCGCGGCCGAGCATGTCGGTGCCAAACCAGAAGTCGGCCGACGGCGGCTTGAGGCGCCGCAC
>JALZAN010000110.1:3849-4633 GCA_030948365.1 Pseudomonadota bacterium | reverse complement strand
ACCGGCGCCACCGCTTGCGGGTCGATCGTGCCCAGCCACGGCGCGAAGATGGCGATGGCGACCATGACGATCAGGATGACGCCGCCGATCAGCGCGGTCGGGTGGCGCCGGAACGCGTCACGGAAACGGCGCCAGGTCGGCGACATCGACTTGGGCGCAACGATTTCCGGCGTGCCGAAGGTCGTCGTGCTCATCAATACCGTATCCGCGGATCGAAGAACACGTACGACAGATCCACCAGCAGATTGACCAGCACGTACACCGCGGAAAAGAGCAGGATCACGCCCTGGATGATCGGATAGTCGCGGCGCAGGATCGCGTCGACCGTGAGCCGGCCGATGCCCGGCAGTGCGAACACGGTTTCGGTCACGATCGCGCCGCTGATCAGCAGTGCGATGCCGACGCCGACGATGGTCACGATCGGAATCGCGGCGTTCTTGAGCGCGTGGCCGACCAGCACCTGGCCCGGCGCGAGCCCTTTCGCGGCCGCGGTGCGGATGTAATCCTGCGACAGCACATCGAGCATGCTGGCCCGCGTCATCCGCGCGATCAGCGCCACGTAGACGGTGCCGAGCGCGATGCTCGGCAGGATCAAGTGCCGCAGCCACTCCCAGATGCCGTCGCGGAAATTACGGTAACCCTGCACCGGAAGCCAGTCGAGCTGCACCGAAAAGGTCAGGATCAGCACATAAGCGAACACGAACACCGGGACCGAAAATCCGAGCACCGAGAACGCCATCACCGATCGATCGAGCCAGGTGCCGGCCTTCGCCGCGGCGACCAC
>JALZAN010000110.1:0-3839 GCA_030948365.1 Pseudomonadota bacterium | reverse complement strand
GCGGGACGGCAACCACGATCGCCACCACCAACGTGCATAGCGTCAGCGCGACGGTCGGCTCGATGCGCTGTCCGATCAATTGGGTCACGGGAAGATTGGTGAAGATCGAGGTGCCGAGATCGCCGTGCGCCAGCGCCCATACCCAGCGGCCGAACTGGACCAGGAACGGCTCGTCGAGGCCGAGCCGGGCGTGAATCAGGCGGATGTCCTCGTCGGTGGCGATGTCGCCGGCGATGACCGCCGCCGGGTCGCCCGGCGTCAGGTACAGCAGCGAAAACACCACGAACGCCACCACCGCCATCACGATGACGGTGGAGAACAGGCGGCGGACGATGTAGGCGATCATCCGCTTCGCATCCCCGAGATCGTCATTGACGAGCTGTTACCGCAAAAGCGGGATCCACTCACTGCCTACGTGCCGAATGGCACAAGCGTTCAGCCGGCTCTCTCCTCGCGCTAGCGGAGAGAGCTCAAACCTATTTCTTCTCGACGTTCCACATCAGCGTCATCGGCGCAATGATCACTCCGCTCAAATTCGTGCGATATGCCGTCGGCAAAATAAACTGCGCGGTCGGAACGTAAGGGACGAAGTCGAAGGCGCGTAGCTGCACCGCGTCGGCGGCCTTTTTCGAGCTGACCGCGTCGGTGGTGTTGAACCACGCTTCGCGCAACTCCTCGATCTTGGCGTCCTCCGGCCAACCGAACCACCCCTTCTGCCCTGTACCGCGCACCGCGAAATTGACCGCCGGCGTGGTCACGTCGGGTCCGACCAGCCAGGTGTGAAAGATCGACCAGCCGCCCTTTTCGACCGGCTCCTTAGACGTCCGGCGCGTGATCAGCGTGCCCCAGTCGCCTGCCTGCAGGTCGACGTTGAGGCCGAGCTTGCGCAGCGTCTCCGCGGTCAGCAGCGATTGCGAATGAACGATCGGTTGATCGGTGGCCGAGATGATGACGATCTTCTCGCCCTTGTAGCCGGCTTCCTTGATGAGCTGCTTGGCCTTGTCGAAGTCGCGTTTGCCCTTCAGCGGCTCGGCGCCGAGCTCGCTCGACAGCGGAGTGCCGCAGGTGAAGTACGAATAGCACGGATGGCCATTCTTCAGGTCGCCTGCGATCCCCAGCACATAGTCGTTCTGATCGATCGCATAGAGGACCGCCTGGCGCATCTTCTGGTTGTTGAACGGCGGGAACATGAAGTTGAAGCGCAGCACGCCCATCGAGCCCAGCGGATCGATGTTCTCGACCTTGACGCTCTTGTTCTTGGCGAGCACTGGGATCAGGTCGGGCGGCATCTGCTCCCACCAGTCGACTTCGCCGGCGTTGATCGCCGCCGCGGCGGTGGCCGAATCGGGGATGTAGATCCACTCGACGCGGTCGACCTTGACCACCTTGCCGCCGGACGCCCACGACGGCGGCTCCTTGCGCGGCACGTAGTCGGTGTTCTTGACGTACACCACCTTGCTGCCGGGTACCCACTCCTCCTTCACGAACTTGAAAGGGCCCGAGCCGATCGGATCGGTGATGTTGGTCGACGCATCGGTCTTGGCGATGCGCTCGGGCATGATGAACGGCACGTTCGACGACGGCTTCGCCAGCGCTTCGAGCGTCAGCGGAAACGGCTTCTTGAGCTTGAGCGTGAAGGTCTTGTCGTTGACGGGCTTCCACGATTCGGTCACTTCGGCCAGCTTCTGGCCGAGCGCGTCGCGCTTGGACCAGCGGTCGATCGAGGCGATGCAATCGGCCGAGCGCACCGGCGTGCCGTCGTGGAACTTGAGCCCGTCGCGCAGCGTAAAGGTGTAGCTCGTCTTGTCGGGGCTCAATTCCCACTTGTCGACCATCTGCGGCTGGACCACGAATGTGGAGTCGGTGGCAAACAGCGTGTCGTAGATCATGTACCCGTGGTTGCGCGTGATGTACGCCGTGGTGGTGATCGGATCGAGGATGCGCAGGTCGGCCTGGGGGATGAACTTGAGGACTTTTTGCTGGGCGGAGGCCGGCGGGGCAGTCAACATCGCGCCCAGGGCAACGGCGCAGATCATGGCGGGGATGAAGCGAAGCGGGACAGCACGGTGGTTCATTGCAGGTCTCCCAGAACGAAGCGGGTCATGCGGACAAGACATTACGCGACGCCGGCAAGTGCTTCGCCGACCGAAGTCTCGAAAGGATGACCGGCATTCTAATCCTACCCGGGCTGGCGGTCATTGCCGGCGCGAATGAGCGAACCTACACTGTCAAGCCCCGCGTTTCGACGGCGAATAATCCCTCCACGTCCGCGGCTTCCGGAATGATCCGCTGCGCGAGCGCGGTTCCCATCAGCGCGTCGAGCATCGGACGGTTCGGAGCCAGCCCATAGGGCAGTGGATCGCCGATGACTTCCATCACGTTGCAGTACATGTGGTCGACGTTGTTGGTCTTGATGGTCGACCGATCGGAAAGCAGTTTGACGTACTCGTCCTTGGCTCGGGCAAAGAGGCCGAACAGCTGCGCCGCCAGGTCGGGGTTCGCTTCCAGCACTTCGTCACGCACGACGATCAGGTGATTGATCGGATAGAACCCGCGTTCGCGCAGCGCCGCCTGCGAGGCTTCCTGTGCGTTGGCAATCAGCGGCTGCACGCTGGCCGCTTCGCTGTCGATGCCGATCGCCGCCGGAATCTCTCCGCTCGCCAGCATCTCGGCAAGCTGCTTTCCCGGTGGGATGGCGATGGTGTTGGCGGGTGGGCGGTATTCGGCGACGTGCTCGTCTCCGGAAAGCAGCCACGTGACCTTGCTCAGATCGACGCCGTATTGCTCACTGAGGATGCATCGCGCCCACACGCCGGTAGTCACCGTATATCCGCGATTGACGCCCGCGGTGCGGCCTTCGAGGTCTTTCGGGGTGCGAACGCCGGAGGCGACGTTACGAAGGATCGCGCCGTGGTGAAGCGCGCGCACCGGGAAGACCGGCAAAGCGGTAAAGCGCTTGCCGAAGCTGCGCGCGACGAGATAGGTGGTGATGGCCATTTCGGCGATGTCGAACTCCATGCTGCGCACCATGCGCCGAAATGCGCCGGTGATCGGGTCGACGTCGACGAAGCGCAGCGAGAAATCCTCAGGCTCGACCCGACCGTCCTTCAGCGCAAGCGTCGATCCGTGGTTGCCGACGGCGATGGTAAAGGCCGGGCGGCTCATGGCTCCGGCATCAGCTGGTGATGGCCCGGAAGAACCTGGACGGGCCTGCGAATGCCAGACGCGGCGTTCTTGAGCCGTAACTCCAGCGCCCGTGCCCGCTCGGCGGGCGGCAGCCATGACCGGTCATGTCCCCATAGGCTCGGACCCTCGGTCCTGACGTCCGGCGTCCACGTGGAGGGATCGATCAAACGGCCGCCCCAGCCGTGCTCGATCATGAAGCCGGAGGGAGTGCGGGTGTAGAAGGACGTCATGTAATCGCCGCAGTGGCGCCCTAGCGTCACCGCGACGCGACCCTCCTGCTGGCTTGCCAGGTCGTAGCCTTGACCGACGTCATCGAGGTCGAAATGCTCGAGCAGCAAATGATGCACGCCGGTGGCCCCGGTTTCGATCAATGCGAAGCTGTGATGGCGCTCGTTGATGTGAAAGAAATAGCCGCGAAAAGGATGATCGTAATAATCGCTCAAGCGAAATCCAAGCAGGTCGCGATAGAACCCCAGCGCTGCGTCGATGCTCTTCACCGTCAGCACGACATGACCCAGGCCCAGTCGGCCGGTCCTGAATCCGGACACCGCTCGTCCCGGAGAAAACGGCTGCGCGGCGATCGCCGAGCCCCAGGATGCTTCGAGGCGGTTGCCGAGCGGGTCGCTGAAGCAGATGAGCTGCCTCACCCGCCG
>JALZAN010000015.1 GCA_030948365.1 Pseudomonadota bacterium | reverse complement strand
GTCAAGAAAGCTGACCCGGACGTCGTCGAGGAGTGGAAGTGGATGGGCACGCCGGTTTGGTCGCACGACGGCATCATCTGCACCGGGGAATCCTACAAAAGTGTCGTCAAGCTTACGTTCGCCAAGCGCGCGTCGCTGAAGGATCCGGCGCGGCTGTTCAACTCGAGCCTCGACGGAAACGTACGCCGCGCGATCGACATCCACGAAGGAGAAGAAGTCGACGAGTCCGCCTTCAAGGCGCTCGTTCGGCAGGCGGTCGCCCTCAACAGTTCCGGCAAGTCGAAACCTTCGAAGAAAGCGAAGTTCTAGGGGACCCGGCCCCTGAGGCCACTAGTTGACTGCGATGCTCGCGTCGCGGATGACGCGGCCCCACTTGTCGCGTTCACGCTTCGCGTGCTCGGCGAAAGCTTCCGGCGTTCCGCCCACCGCCTCCGCGCCCTGATCGGCGAGCTTCTGGCGCATTTCGGGCGCGGCGAGGATGGCGTTGACCTCCCGATTGAGGCGTGCGGTCACGTCGCGAGGCGTGCCTGCCGCCACCGCGATGCCGCTCCACGAAAGCGATTCGTAGCCCGGTACGCCCGACTCGGCCACGGTCGGGACCTCCGGCAGCGCGCTCGAACGCCGAAGGCCGGTAACGGCGAGCGCGCGGAGCGTGCCCGCGCGAATGTGCGCTATCGCGCCAGGCATGTTCTCGAACATCATCGATACCCTTCCGGTGATGACATCGGGCATTGCCGGACCGCTGCCCTTGTATGGAACGTGAAGCAGGTCCACTCCGGCCATGATCTTGAACAGCTCCGCTGACATGTGTGTCGAGGCGCCGGCACCCGAGGAGGCGAAGGTGAGCTTCCCGGGCGAGCGCTTCGCCTCCGCTATCACGTCCGCCACACTGCGCAGCGGCGAGTCGGCCGCCACCACGAGCACGTTGGTGATCGAGGCCACGAACACGACGTAGTCGAAGTCGGTCGACGAGTCATAGCTCATGTCCTTGTAAAGCGCGTTGTTAATCGCCATAACACCGGTTGTCGCCGTCAGCAGCGTGTGGCCATCGGGCGCGGAGCGCGCGACGGCCTCGGCGCCGATGTTGCCGGCCGCCCCGGGGCGATTCTCGATCACCACCGGCTGGCCCAAGGGGCCTGATAGTCGCTCGCCGAGCAGCCGCGCAATGATGTCGGTCGATCCCCCGGCCGCGAACGGCACCACGATGCGCACGGTTTTCTGCGGATATCGTTCCTGCGCGAGCGCACCGCCGGCGCAGAGCACGAGCGCAACGAGCAGGGCAAGCGATTTTCTCATTGTGCGAAGTGGATCAGACGGGCCCAGTATTTGGGATTATGCTGTTTTGGTCAACGGATGGAACCCTGCCACGGAGGCTTCATCATGCGATTGCTTAGACTGGCGCTTGCGACACTTGCCCTCCTCGCCTCGGCCACCCTCCATGCGCAAGGCTCCGCGTGGCCAACCAAGCCGATCCGCTGGATCATTCCATACCCGCCTGCCGGCATCACCGACAGCGCCACGCGCAGCGTCCTGCAAAAGGTCGCCGAGCAGACCGGATGGACCATCGTCGTCGACAACAAGCCTGGCGCGAATTCGATTCTGGGCGCCGATATCGCGGCCAAGGCCGCACCCGACGGCTATACCTTCCTGACCGTGATCGCCGCGCACGCGGCCAATGCCACGCTTTACGCCGGCAAGCTGCCGTTCGACGTGGTGAAGAGCTTTGCGCCGGTCTCGTTGGTCGCGATCGCGCCCCTCATCATGACCGCAAATAACGATCTGCCCGCCAAAGACATAAAGGCGCTGATTGCCTACGCCAAGGCAAATCCCGGCAAGATTTCCTTCGGCTCATCCGGCATCGGCGCGGCGGCCCATCTGACCACCGAGCTCTTCAAGCAGACCGCGGGCATCGACATGGTTCACGTGCCCTACAAAGGCACGGCGCCGGCGATGCAGGACCTGATGGCCGGCAACATCCAGATTCTGGTCGATGTGCCGAGCACGCTCATGCCGCAGGTGCGCGCCGGAAGGATCAAGGCGCTCGGCATGTTCTCCGCCAAGCGGGTTGCGGGCGCCGCCGAGGTTCCGACCATCGTCGAAGCGGGCGGCCCGCCGATCGAAGCTTCGACCTGGGTATTGTTCCTCGCCCCGGCGGGAACGCCGCGTGAAATCGTTGACAGGATGGCGAGTGAGACCGCGAAAGCCGTCACCTCGGCCGAAATAAAAAGCCGCTTCGAGACCATCGGCATCGAGCCGGTCGGCAACACGCCGGAGGAGGCGCGCAAGTTCCTCGACGACGAAATCGCCAAGTGGGCGACGGTGATTTCGACCGCCGGGGTGAAGCCGGAACAATGAACGGGTAATGGCTACGACTTGCTTCGACATGATCGCGACTCGCGAGCGAACAACGAAGATCAAACTGATGGGACTCCTATGAAGATCTCATTTGCTGTCGTAGCGATAACGCTGACCGCCGTTTGGTCAGCGGTGTGTGCCCAACCAACGAGAACCGTTGATGCGTGCTCCTTGATGTCGAACGCCGAAATCCAGACCTTAACCGGCCAACGGCTCTATGCCGCGCCGGAGTCAAGCAGTCTCGGCAGCGGCGGTTCCTCATGCACGTACGGCAGCGGGAAGGCACAGATCGTGATCTTCTCTGGCGCGAAGTCAGACAGCAATGGAATGATTTTCTGAAGGCGTTCAAGCATGAGAACGAAAAGAAAACGCCTGTCTCGGGCGTCGGCGACAGCGCCTACACCATGTTTCCCAAGCCACGTGATGAATATGAAACGGCGGTCGGACTGCTGGTCATCAAGTCGGCGGACCGCGTGTTGGGTGTATCGCTCGAACGCGACAAATCCCAACCGCCCGAGGCGATACAGCCCAAACTCGTTACGTTTGGAGGGGCCGTTCTCGCCAAACTGAAGTAGGAGCCTGCCCTAAACTCGCCAAGGCGGCGACGCCGACATCGACCCGCGCGGGCTAAGCCGGCGCACCGAGCGTTACATTTCGAGGACGACCTCGCCGGACACCGGATCGGTGACGCCGAGGCCTCCCCCGAGGTCTTCGAGCATGTCGCGGAACGTGTCCAGCGTGGCAATCATTTTCGGCCGCGCCGAAGCGAGGCTCTGGACGGAGTCCCACTCCCCTACGACGCAATAGGTACGGTCGCCGGTCTTGATCAATACAAAGCGCTTGTGTCCTGCGAAGTCCGCGCGGGACTTCCGGTGCGCTTCGATGAATTCCGCTTCGCGTCCCGGCTTGACCCGGAAACGTACGACGTTGAATGCCGTCATGGCCGCTGTCTCCTGGTGAATTCCACCCGCGAAAGCATCGCCGCCGGTTAAGAGCGCTGCGCGCCTCCACGCAGGCGAACGCCTATCATCGCGCCGCAGCACGTAAACCGCAATAAGCTCGACCGAGTGCGCGGCGTGGTGAGGAATTCGACATGACCGCGGAGGCGGCTGATAAAAAAAGCCCGCGCGGGCGGGCTTTTTCGAACTGTCCTCGAAACCTAGTTGGTCGTGCCTACCGCGACCTTCTGGTCGACCGCGGCGGGTTTCACCGGTGCTCGCACCTGCTTCGTCCCGCTGGGCGCAAGCGCCTTCGACACCGTACGTGTCGGCGCCTTCGTCGCTGCCGGAGGCGGCGTCGAGGCGAGCTGAGTCGGGAGCGTGACCGACGCCGACGATTCGTCGTCATATTCGCACGCCGCGCCGATCGCCGGAGCGAAACCGAATACCACCATTGCAGTTGTGGCCAATACTCTCTTCATGAATGCCTCCTCTGGGACCGGGCGAGTAGACAATTTGCGCCCATCGCAAAGGCTTGTCAACCGAGCGGGGGTGCGCTGGCGGCCCCGTCGTTGGGCCGGTCAGCGACGGTTATTGGGTGGCCGCATCTCCGCTCATGATGCGAATCATTTCCGCCAACTGCGCGCTCATGGGAAGGTTCAATCGCTGGCCGCTCGGTAGCTGGCGCAGGAACCACTTGTTGTAGGTTTGTTCCAGCTCGCGCGAAGCCCCATGTCGTGCAGCGTCTGGCTGATAAGGCCCGCCAGTTGCGGGTCGTCCTTTCGGAACATGATTCCGTACGGGTCGTAGGACAGGAATTCGCCCACCACCGCGAGTTGGTCCTGCGCCCGGTTCACCATGAATCCGTAAAGCAATACATCATCGGTGGCGAAGGCGTCCACTTTTCCGCCCACCAGCTGCGCGTACGAGTCGGCATGATCGGTACCGGTAGTGATCGTTGTGTTCAACTTGAATTTGCCAACCAAATCGCGCAGTGCCTTCTCATTCGTGGTGCCCGCCGTGACGACCACGGACTTGCCGCCCAGGTCGCGGTAGGACTTGATCGGCGAGCCTTTCCTGACCATGAGCTTGGTGCCGGCGACAAAGATGATGGGCGAGAAATCGACGATCTTCTTGCGCTCCTGATTGGCGGTGGTCGAGCCGCATTCGAGGTCGGCCTGCCCTCCGGTCACTGCATTGAAGCGATTCTCCGATGTGACCGGCACCCATTTGATGATCAGATCGCGACCAACTTCCGTGCTCATGGCATCGACAATGGCGCGGCACAGGTCGATCGAATAGCCGATAGGTTCGTTGCGGGCGCCCACGAATCGGATTGCCATTGAACGCCAAGCGACTCCCGCTAGCTTAGTGCGTTTTCTGCGGAACCGGAACAGGGCAGCCGGATCGACAACGGCCGACGCGGCGAGCGGGTACAGGCGCGCTCGGAAGCCAGGTTGGGGAGGAGTCAGGTCCACGAGTCAACGCGGCAGCAGCCTCTTTAGGCGGTTGCCCACGCATGCTTCAGAGGACCTCGAACAGCCCCGCCGCGCCCATGCCTCCGCCGATACACATCGTCGCCACGATCAACTTCACGCCGCGTCGCTTGCCCTCGATCAACGCGTGGCCGGTAAGCCGCGCGCCGGATACGCCGTAGGGGTGGCCGACCGCGATTGCGCCGCCGTTCACGTTGAGGCGATCGTTGGGGATGCCGAGCTTGTCGCGGCAATAGATCACCTGAACGGCGAAAGCCTCGTTGAGCTCCCATAGTCCGATGTCGTCGATCCTCTTGCCGGTGCGCGCAAGCAATCGCGGTACCGCGAATACCGGCCCGATACCCATTTCATCGGGCTCGCAACCGGCCACCGCGAAGCCGCGGAAGATGCCTAGCGGCTGGAGGCCTTTTTTAGCGGCGACCCGATCGCTCATCACTACGCATGCCGACGCGCCGTCGGAGAATTGGCTTGCGTTGCCGGCGGTGATCACGCCGCCCGGCAGGGCCGACTTGATTTTGGCGACGCCGTCATAGGTCGTATCAGGGCGGATGCCTTCGTCCGCGGCAATGACCGTTTCCCTGGTAAACAAGCGCGCCGATTCCTTGTCGGCCACGCCCATGGTCACGCTCATCGGCACGATTTCGGCGTCGAATTTTCCCGCCGCCGCGGCGGCTGCGGCGCGTTGCTGGCTTTGCACACCATACTCATCCTGCTTCTCTCGCGAGATCGCGTAGCGCTTTGAAACGTTCTCCGCCGTCTCCAGCATGGTCCAATAGATTTCGGGCTTGTGCTCCAGCAACCATGTCTCGCGCAGCATGTGCTTGTTGGACTCGTTCTGCACGCACGATATCGATTCGACCCCGCCAGCGACAAAAATATCGCCTTCGCCTGCGATGACCCGTTGCGCGGCCATGGCAATCGTTTGCAGGCCCGACGAGCAGAAGCGATTGATCGTCACTCCGGGCACGCTGACCGGACAACCGGCGCGCAGCGCAATCTGGCGAGCGATATTGGAGCCGGTCGCGCCTTCGGGAAAGGCGCAGCCCATCAGCACATCGTCGACCTCGGATGGATCGATGCCGGCGCGCTCGATCGCGTGCTTGACCACATGACCGCCGAGCGTGGCGCCGTGTGTCATGTTGAACGCGCCGCGCCATGACTTGGCGAGGCCGGTGCGCGCGGTGGAGACGATGACTGCGTCGATCATGATGTGATCTTCTCTTTCGAGCGGCGTCAGCCGTTGAACGTCTTGCCTTCCGCCGCGAGCTTGGCCAAGAAGGGCGCCGGCTGCCAGAACACCGGATCGGCGTGCGCATTCTTCGCCACTCGCGCCATGGTGCGCGCGACGTTGTAGAGCCCCAGCAGGTCGGCGTAGAGCATGGGTCCGCCTCGGTACAGAGGAAAGCCGTAGCCCGCGAGGTAGACCATGTCGATATCGGACGCGCGCTGGGCGATACCCTCCTCGAGGATGCGCGCTCCTTCGTTGACCAGCGCGAGGATGCAGCGGTCGACAATCTCGTCATCGCCAATCTTGCGCGGTGAGATGCCAAGCTCCTTGCGGTAGCCGGCGATCATTGCGTCGACCGCCGGATCAGGAATGGCGTCGCGCTTGCCCGCCTCATAACGGTACCAGCCCAGCCCGGTCTTCTGTCCGAACCGACCAAGCTCGCACAGCCGGTCGGCGATCTTCGAATAAGCGACTTGCGGCTTCTCGACGTAGCGGCGCTTGCGGATGTACCAGCCGACATCGTTCCCGGCCAGGTCGCTCATTCGAAATGGCCCCATCGCCATGCCGAAGCGCTCCAGCGCGCGGTCGATCTGCTGGACCGGCGCTCCTTCGTCGAGCAGAAACATCGCTTGGCGAAGATACTGCTCGATCATGCGATTGCCGATAAAGCCATCGCATACGCCGGATATTACCGCGGTCTTGTTGATCTTCCTGGCAACCTGCATGACCGAGACCAGCACATCGTTGGCGGTCTTTTCGCCGCGCACCACTTCGAGCAGCTTCATCACATTGGCCGGGCTGAAAAAGTGCATTCCGACCACGTCCTGTGGGCGCCGGGTAAAGGCCGCAATCCTGTCGACGTCGAGCGTCGACGTGTTCGTCGCCAGGATGGCGCCTGATTTCGCCGTCGCATCGAGCTTCTCGAACACCGCTTGCTTCACAACCATATCCTCGAACACGGCCTCGATGACGAGGTCGGCGGTCTTGATGTCGTCGTAGGACAGCGTCGGCTTGAGGAGCTTCAGATTCTGCTCGAGCGTTTCTGAAGTGAGCTTGCCGCGCTTGACCGAGCCTTCGTAGTTCTTGCGTATCGTCGCCACGCCCTTGTCCAGCGCCTCCTGCTTCATCTCGAGGAGGGTGACGGGCAACCCGGCGCTCAAGAAATTCATCGCGATGCCGCCGCCCATGGTGCCGGCGCCGATGACGGCAACGCTCGCGATCGGACGCGCCGGCGTGTTCTCGGGCACATCGACGATTTTCGCCGCCGCACGCTCGGCGAAAAATGCATGGCGCAGGGCCCGCGACTCGGGCGTCTGCACCAGCTTCATGAAAAGCTCGCGCTCGAACCTGAGGCCTTCGTCGAACCGGCTGGTGACCGCCGCGGCAACCGCATCGATGCACTTGAGCGGAGCGGGAAAATTCTTGGCGAGCGGGCCGACGCTGTTCCGCGCGAACTGAAAAAAGGCGTCCGCGTTGGGGAAGTCGACCTTCACGTCGCGCAACCGGGTCAGCGGCGTGCGCTCGGCGACGACTCTGCGCGCGAACACGAGCGCCCCCGACAACAAATCACCCTCGATGATTTCGTCGATAAGTCTGGTGCCTTTGAATTGCTCGGACGAAACGGGCGCGCCCGAGACGATCATGTTCAGCGCGGCTTCCACACCGATCGCCCGCGGCAGGCGCTGCGTGCCTCCCGCGCCCGGCAGGAGTCCAAGCTTCACTTCGGGCAAGGCGATCTTGGCGCCGGGGGATGCAACGCGAAAATGGCATCCCAGTGCGAGCTCCAATCCTCCGCCCATGCAGATGCCGCCGATGGCCGCGATGACCGGCTTGGCGTTGGCCTCGACGATGCCAATCACACTGCGCAAGGTCGGTTCCGCCGCCGACTTGGGGGTGTTGAATTCGCGGATATCGGCGCCGCTCGAGAACGCGCTGCCGGCGCCGATGATGATGACGGCCTCGATGCCGGCGGCGGCACTCGCGCGGTCGATCCCGGCCACCAGGCCGGCGCGCAGTTCGTGATTGAGCCCGTTAAGCGGCGGGTTGTCGAGGACGATGACTGCTACGGTGTCATGCACTTGGAAATTAGCGCCGATGATCTTTGCTCCCCTGGGCGTACCGGCATTATCAGCTCGATTGCCGGGCGCGAATCTACACTTCGAGCCACTCCTTGCGCACCGCATCGTTCGCGCGCAGATGCTCCGGCGTGCCTTCGAACACGATGTGCCCATGGCCCATGACGTAGAGCCGACGCGAGATGGCCAGCGCAATGGTCAGCTTCTGCTCGATCAGCAGGATCGCGATCCCGCGCTCGGCGATCTTCTCCAGCAGTCCGCGCACCAGCTCGACGAGCTTCGGCGCCAGCCCTTCCGTCGGCTCGTCGACCATGATCAGGTCGGGGTCGCCCATCAGCGTTCGGCAAATCGTCAACATTTGCTGCTCGCCGCCGGAAAGGACGCCGCCGGCGGTATCGGCGCGCTCGCGCAGCAGCGGAAAGAGCTTGAAGGTATCGTCGAGCGACCAGCGACCGCTCTGCGCGGCCGACTTCTTGCCGAGGAGCAGGTTCTCTCGCACCGTCAAAGCGGGAAATATCTCCCTGTCTTCCGGGACGTAGCCCAAGCCCCGGCGTGCGATCTGGTGCGGTTTCAGCCCGTCGATGCGTTGACCCTTGAAGCGGATGCTGCCGACCGCGGCCACCTCGCCCATGACCGTCTTGACGGTGGTCGAGCGCCCCGCGCCGTTCCTTCCGAGAAGACTCACGATCTCGCCCTCGCCGACGCGCATGGAGATGCCCTGCAAGATGTGGCTCTTGCCGTAGTAGGCGTGGACGTCGTCGAGCTCAAGCATGCGCCGCGGCGCCCAGATACGCGCTCTGAACGGCGCTGTTCTGGCGAATCCGCTCGGGGATGTCGGTTGCGATGATCGCGCCGTAGACCAGCACCGAGATCCGATCGGCCAGATTGAAGACCACGCCCATGTCGTGCTCCACGATCGCCAGCGTCCGGCCCTGCGAGACCGAACGGATCAGCTCGACCGCCGACTCGGTCTCGCGCCGGCTCATGCCCGCGGTCGGCTCGTCGAGCAGGATCACCGACGAGTCGCCGGCAATCGTGATCCCGATTTCCAGCGCCCGCTGCTCGGCATACGTCAACACCCCCGCCGGCGTATGCCGCCGCGCCGTCATGCCGATTTTCTCCAGCGTTCTTTCGGTGCTCTCGTTTGCGTCACGGAGCTTCGCCGCGCTGCGCCAGAAATTGTACTTGTAACCCATGGACCACAGCAGGCTGCAGCGGATGTTTTCGTAGACGGAGAGGCGCGGGTAGATGTTGGTGACCTGAAAGCTGCGCGCCAGCCCACGCCGATAGAGCTCGAAAGGAGCGCGGCCGGTGACTTCCTCGCCGTTGACCCGGATCGATCCGCTGGTTGGCGCAAAGCGCCCGCTGACCAGGTTGAAGAGCGTCGACTTGCCGGCGCCGTTCGGCCCGATAATCGCGTGCCGCTCGCCCTTGGTTACTTTAAGCGAGACCCCGCGAATGATAAGCGTCGCACCGAAGCTCTTGCGAACGTCGCGCAGCTCCAGCGCGCATGAATGCACATTCGCGGCGGGCGCGGCGATCATCTGGCGTCTCCGGTGCCGCGATCCAATCCGGCCTCTTCGATCGCCCGCTGCCATGCCGCCGCCACCACGCGCCATGTCTGGCGAAAGGCATAGAAGCCGCCGACGGCGAGAATACCCGCGATAGCCCACGGCCAAGGCGTGGCGGTGTCGATCCCGACCCAGAACAGCCTCATCCGCGAGCCGGACTCGGGCTGCGTGGAGAGGCGATAGTTGATCTCGAGCAGGACGATTGCGCCCAGCAGCATGACGAGCGCAGCGACCGCCGCGAGGCCGTAGGACCTGATCACGCTCGCGAACGCGCGGGTGCGGACGATGGGCCCGTGCATCATGATCAGTCCCGCAAGCCCGCCGGGCGCGAACAGGACGATCGCCATGAAAAACAGGCCGAGATATAGCTGCCACGCGGTGGTGTAATCGCTCAGGCTTACCTGCAGCCAGGTGATCGCGATCGCACCGAGTATTGCTCCGACAAAGTAAGCCTCGCCGCCGATATAGACCATCAGCAGCACGATGCTGGAACGGGCCGTGCCGACCGCATCGACCGCCACGATCTCGTAATTGACCGCGTGCAATCCGCCGGCGAGGCCGGCAAACATCGCGGCGACGGCGAATACGATAAAGCGCACGCGCTGCGGGTCGTAACCGACGAATGCGGCGCGCTCCGGATTGTCGCGGATGGCGTTGCACATCCGTCCCACGGGTGTGCGGGTGAACGCATACATCAGCCACGCCGCTGCAACCGCCCAGAATGCAATGATGTAATAGACCTGCAGCTGCGAGGCGAAATCGAGGCCGAATACGGGCGGACCGGCGGCGCGGTTGGCGGTGAGACCTCCTTCGCCGCCAGAGAAGCGCTGCAGCATCCCCGATGCGGCGAACACGAGCTCTCCGACTCCCAGCGAAATCAGCGCGAATACCACGCCGGCACGGCGCGTGGTGAACGAGCCGAACAGCATTCCGAAGAAAAGGCCGCTGGCGGCGCCGGCGAGCGGGACGAGCGGCATCGGAATCCCCAATCCGGCGTTGATCGCGCGCATCACGTGGATTGCCGCAAAGCCTCCCAACCCGAAATACACCGCGTGGCCGAACGAGAGCAGGCCGGTCTGCCCGAGCAGCAGGTTGTACGAGAGCGCGAACACCGTCGCGATGCCCATCTGGCTAAGCAGCGAGCGACCGAAGTTGCTGTTCAAGCCGGGGATGTGTGGGAGGACCAGCAAGAGCCCGATGGCGATCAACCACACCGAATATTCGCGGACCCAGGCGCTTCGCGCAGAGGCGAGCGCGGCGGGGGGCGTCACGCTCGCCGTCATGTTTCGCGCGTGCCCATCAGGCCCTTCGGACGCAGGATCAACATCAGCACCAGCAGCAGGTAGGGAATGATCGGCGCCGTCTGCGCAACCTTGATCGAGTAGACTTCGTAGAGCGGCGAGTCTCGGGATACCCCGACGTTCAGCGCCCGAAACAGGTCGAGCAACGAGTAGTCCAGCGCGACCGCGAAAGTCTGCACGATGCCGATCGCCATTGAGGCGATAAGCGCCCCCGGGATCGAGCCGAGGCCCCCTACCACGACGACGACAAAAACGATCGGGCCGAGCGCCGCCGCCATGTTCGGTTCGGTGAGCAAGGCGAAGCCGCCGATCACGCCCGCCAGGCCGGCGAGCGCGCTGCCGATGGCGAATACCAGCACGAAGATCCGCGGTACATCGTGCCCCAGCGCACTGACCATGTGCGGATGCGTGAGCGATGCCTGGATGATGAGGCCGACGCGCGTTCGCTTGAAGCCAAGATACAGAAAGGCGAACATCCCCACCGAGATCGCCATCATCAGCGCCTTGTAGAAGGGATAGTTGGTTCCGAACAGAGTGAACGCGGGGAAGTCGATGACCGCGGGCACGCTGTTCGCGATCGGGTTGCGGCCCCAGAACATGACCACGAATTCCGCGATCAGGTAGGCGAGCCCGAAGGTGAACAGAATCTCGGCGACCGCGCCATGCTTGTGCACGTGGCGCAGGCCGTAGCGCTCGACGCCGGCGCCGATTGCGCCCACCAGGAGGGGAGCGACGACCAGCGCCGGCCAGAAGCCGATATACCTCGCGATCTGATAGGAAAAATACGCGCCGAGCATGAACATGCTGGCGTGCGCAAAGTTGAGCACGCCCATCATGCTCCAGATCAGCGTCAGGCCGCTGGAGAGCATGAACAGCAGCAGCCCGTAGACGATGCCGTTCAGCAGCGAAAAGATGATCAGCTCGAGCACGGCGTCGCTGCTCCGGGTCGCGCCCGGCTTAAGCCTTAAGCGGGCCGTTGCATCTTGCAGGTCGTGGGAAGCGCCTGGTCGCGGGCGTTGATCTTGATGTCGGTCTTGAATCCCAGTCCGGTCTTCTCGACGTCGAACTTGGGGTTATCGGACCAGGTCGAGACGAACATCGGCATGAGAATCTGGTGATTGTCGGCCCGCATCTCGGCTTCGCCGACGGTCGTGTTTACTTTGATGCCTTCGAGTGCCCTGGCAAGCTTCACCGGATCGTTCGATTTCGCCTTGCTCGCGGCCGCGGCGATCATGTCGAACGTCGTCTTCAGTCGATAGTATCCGAACTCGTCGTCCTTGCCGGTAAAGCGTTTCTTGAACGCGGCCGCGTCGGGGTCCAGATCGGCGAGCGCGTTGTTGTGATATTCGCTGATCTGCTTGACGACACCGAGGCCGTCCTTGCCGATTGCGCTCGGCGAGCCCAGAGCGCCGCCATAGTAGGTGTACCAATTCACCTTAAGGCCCGCGTCCTTGCCCGCCTTGATCAAGAGCAACATGTCGTTGCTCCAGTTCCCGGTGATGACGGTGTCCGCACCGGAGGCCTTGATCTTCGCGACGTAGGGCGAAAAGTCCTGGACCTTCTGCAGCGGATGCAACTCGTCGCCGACGATCTTGATGTCGGGACGTTTTTCCGCGAGCATCTTTTTCGCGGCCGCGGCGACCGCCCTTCCGAAAGAGTAATCCTGGTTGATCAGATAGACGCTCCTGATCTGCGACTGCTTGGCGATGGCGTCGGTCAGCGCTCCCATCTTCATGTCCGCATCGGCGTCGAAACGAAAATGCCAGAAGTTGCACTTTTCGTTGGTCAGGGCCGGATCGACCGCGGCATAGTTGAAGAACAGCACCTCCTTGCCCGGGTTGCGCTCGTTGTATTTGAGCACCGCGTCGGTGATCGCCAGCGCGACCGAGCTGCCGTTGCCCTGGAAAACGAAGCGCGCACCGTCGTCCAGTGCTTTCTTCAACGCGATCAGCGATTCCTGCGGATCGACCTTGTTGTCGTAGGAGATCAGCTCGACCTTCTCGCCGTTGAGGCCGCCGGCGGAGTTCAGTCGGTCGATCAGGTAAGTCATGTGCTTTTGCGCATTGATGCCTGCGCTGGCGGCACCGCCGGAGAGCGGATCTATCCAGGCAAACTTGACTTGGGCGGCTGCCGGCGCAGTGAGCAGCATTCCGGCGAGGGCCAGTTCCAGGTAGCGACGCGAGCGTCTGAGCATATCTCCTCCTTGGTCCGTCGGTTCGCATCTTGCGACCATAATGGACATCGTGGCCAAATCGGCATTGCGCGCCGACCCGGTCCGGTCCTTTGAGATATCGATGCTACCGGGCTAGTGCGGTGTCCCGCAAGTACGTGCGCACAATGAAACCGAAAGACGCGGTTTCATCCGTGCGTATTTGCGGGACACCACACCCAATTTGCCATTACAAGCGATAATCGGCGGGCGAGCCCCCGGGGCGCACCCGCGGGCGAACGAGGAGGTGCCGTGCTCAGTCTGATGATGGACCAGCCGCTGATGATCTCGTCGCTGCTACGGCATGCGGATCGCAACCACGGCGACACCGAAATCGTTTCGCGCACCGTCGAAGGCCCGGTCCACCGCTATACCTACAGCGCCGCCCACGTCCGTGCGCGCCGTGTCGCGCGCGCTCTGACGCGCCTCGGCGTGCAGGCGGGTGACAGGATCGGAACGTTTGCGTGGAACGGCTATCGTCACTTCGAGCTCTACTACGCGGTGTCCGGCATCGGCGCGGTGATCCACACCATCAATCCGCGCTTGTTTCCCGACCAGATCGTCTACATCGTCAATCACGCCGAGGATCGCTACTGCTTCTTCGACCTCACCTTCGCGCCGCTCATCGAGCGGCTCGCGCCGAGCAGCAAGAACGTCAAGGGTTGGGTGGCGATGACCGATCGCGCGCGCATGCCGACCGCGGCGATCCCCAATCTGCTCTGCTACGAAGACCTGGTTGCGGCCGAGAGCGACGATTTCGACTGGCCCGAGTTCGATGAAAATACCGCGGCCGCTCTGTGCTACACGTCGGGCACCACGGGCAATCCCAAAGGTGTGCTGTACAGCCATCGATCGACGCTCTTGCACGCTTACGCGACCTCGCTGCCGGACGCCAAGAATCTCTCGGCGAAGAGCGTCGTGCTGCCGATCGTTCCCATGTTCCACGTCAACGCCTGGGGTATCCCGTACGCCGCGCCGTTGGTCGGCGCCAAGCTCGTCTTCCCGGGACCGGGGCTCGACGGCGCCAGCCTCTACCAGCTGCTCGAGTCGGAGCGCGTCGATTCGTCGTCGGGCGTGCCGACGGTGTGGCTCAACCTCATTAACTACATGAAGGAGAACAAGCTCAAGCTGTCGACCCTGAAGGCGACGACGATCGGCGGCGCCGCGTGCCCGCCGGCGATGATCCGCACGCTGCAGGAAGATTTTGGCGTGCGGGTGATGCATGGCTGGGGCATGACCGAGATGAGCCCTGTCGGCACCGTGAATTGCGCGAAGGCGAAGCACGCCGGTCTTTCCGCCGATGAAGCGTTCCAGCTTTCGCTCAAGCAGGGCCGTCCGCTCTTCGGCGTCGACATGAAGATCGTCGATAGCGAAGGCAACGAGCTGCCGCGCGACGGCAAGGCGTTCGGCAACCTGCTGGTGAAGGGTCCGTGGATCGTGCGCGAATACTACAAGAGCGACGGCGGAACGCCGCTCACCGCCGACGGCTGGTTTCCCACCGGGGACGTCGGAACGATCGATCCCGACGGCTACCTGCAGATCACCGACCGCTCCAAGGATGTGATCAAGTCCGGAGGCGAATGGATCAGCTCGATCGAGCTGGAGAACATCGCCGTCGGCCATCCGGCGGTCATGGAGGCCGCCGTCATCGGCGTCCGGCACCCGAAATGGAATGAGCGGCCGCTGCTCGTCGTGGTGAAGAAAGCAGGCGCCGAAGTGAGCAGGGATTCGATGCTCGAGTTTTATCAAGGCAAGGTCGCGCGCTGGTGCATCCCGGACGACGTGGTCTTCGTCGAGCAGCTACCGCACACGGCGACCGGCAAGCTGTCGAAATTGACGTTGCGCGAGCAGCTCAAGGACTATCGGCTGCCGACAGCGTGATCCCTGCCGACGAGGGTTCAGGTGCGACTCTTGAGGTACGGCGGTGTTTCCCCATGCTCTTGGGATGACCGACTCGTCGCTGACGAAGCGACGGACGCCCTTCGCCGGCCGCCGGCAATTCCGGCATAATCCGCGGACAAATTGCTCGGGCACGGTTGCGCCCCTGCGCAGGCACAATGGCGCGATCTGCAAACCGCGCACCGCAGCACGGGCTTGGCATGAGTCAGGCCAGGATGGGCGAGGGTAAATGCACGAGCGGCTCAACACATTCCCGCGGCTCATGATCGAGCACGCCAGCTTGCGCCCCAACGCACCCGCGACGCGCGAAAAAGATCTCGGCATCTGGCAGACATGGACCTGGGCGCAGGTCGCCGACCAGGTGCGCGCGCTGGCGTGCGGACTTGCCGCGTCGGGCTTCAAGCGCGGCATGCATCTGGCCGTCATCGGCGACAACCGGCCCCGCCTGTACTGGTCGATGGCCGCGGCCCAATCGCTGGGCGGCATCGCGGTCCCCATGTATCAGGACGCGCCGGCGGTGGAATTCGCCTACGTGCTCAACGACGCCGAGATCGTTTATGCCGTCGTCGAGGACCAGGAGCAGGTCGACAAGATCCTCGAGGCGAGGGCGCAGGTGCCGAGCCTGAAGCATATCTACTATGACGAGCCCCGCGGGCTGCGCCATTACGAGGACGTGACCAGCCTCGACCGGCTGCTTGAAATCGGGCGGGCGTTCGACCTCGAGCAGCCGGATTTCTACAACGACGAAGTGGCCAAGGGCAAAGCCGGCGATGTCTCGATTGTGCTTTACACGTCGGGTACCACGGGCAAGCCCAAGGGCGTGTGCCAGACCCACCGCGCGTTCATCGTCGCAGCGCAGGGCGGTTGCGGGTTCGACAAGCTCGACTCGCACGACAGCATCCTGTCGTACCTGCCCATGGCGTGGGTCGGCGATCACCTGTTCTCGTACGCGCAATGGCTGGTGGCCGGGTTCACGATCAATTGCCCCGAGTCGGGCGAAACGGTGATGACCGACCTGCGCGAGATCGGTCCCACGTATTACTTTGCGCCGCCGCGGGTGTTCGAGAATCTGCTGACCCAGGTCATGATCCGCATGGAGGACGCCAGCGCGATCAAGCGCGGATTGTTTCGATACTTCACCGATGTCGCCAAGCGTTGTGGCGCGGCGTTGATCGACGGAAAGCATGTCGCCGGCAGCGACCGGCTCTTGTACGCGATCGGCAATCTCCTGGTGTACGCGCCCTTGCGCAACGTTCTCGGCATGAGCCGGATCCGTGTCGCGTACACCGCCGGCGCCGCCATCGGGCCCGACCTTTTTCGGTTTTACCGTTCGATCGGGATCAATCTGAAGCAGCTCTACGGCTCGACCGAGACCTGCGCCTACGTGTGCCTGCAGCCCGATCGCGGCGTCAAGTTCGACACCGTCGGCCAGCCGGCGCCCGGCGTCGAAATCAGAATTGCGGACGGCGGCGAGGTGCTGGTGCGCGGACCGATGCTGCTCAAGGAATACTACAAGCGTCCCGACGCGACCGCGGAATCGATCGACAGCGAGGGATTCTTTCACACCGGAGACGCGGGGCTGATCGACGACAGTGGACAGCTCAAGATCATCGACCGCGCCAAGGACGTCGGCAAGATGAACGGCGGCGCGATGTTCGCACCGAACTATATCGAGAACAAGCTCAAGTTTTTCCCGCACATCAAGGAGGCGGTGGCCTTTGGCAACGGCCGCGACACGGTGTGCGCGTTCATCAACATCGACATGGGCTCGGTCGGCAACTGGGCCGAGCGCCGCGGCATTGCGTACTCGGGCTATACCGACCTCGGCGCGAAGCCCGAGATTTATCGGCTCATCGGCGAATGCGTGGAACAGGTCAACGCCGAGCTCTCGCGCGAGGGTCCGCTCTCCGCGTCGCAGATTCACCGTTTCATCGTCCTCCACAAGGAGCTCGATCCCGATGACGATGAGCTCACCCGCACGCGCAAGGTTCGGCGCAATTTCATCGCCGAAAAATATGGCGTGCTAATCGACGCCCTCTATTCGGACAAGACCGTGCAGCACATCGAAACGGTGGTGAAGTTCGAGGACGGGCGCAGCGGCGTGGTCGCCGCCGACCTGAAGATCGCGGCAGCCAACATCTTTCCTCCGGCTCCCGCACGCGAGGCAGCGTGAGCGGCGGGAGCCTTTCATGAATACGGGGCGAAGCGCCGGCGCGGTGATACTCGAGCTCGACAATATCTCGCTTTCCTTCGGCGGGGTGAAGGCGCTGAGCGCGATCAGCTTCGATGTGCGCGAGCACGAGATCCGCGCGATCATCGGACCCAACGGCGCCGGGAAAAGCTCGATGCTGAACGTGATCAACGGTGTCTACCACCCGCAGGAAGGCACGATCACGTTTCGCGGCGAGGTCCGGCGCGACATGAACACGCACCAGGCGGCGGCGCAAGGCATCGCCCGCACGTTTCAGAACATCGCGCTGTTCAAAGGCATGTCGGTCCTCGACAACATTATGGCCGGGCGCAATCTCAAGATGCGGGCGACGTTCATCGAGCAGGCGATCTACTTCGGCCGCGCGCGCCGTGAAGAGCTCGAAAACCGGCGCAAGGTCGAGGAGGTGATCGATTTCATGGAAATCCAGCACATTCGCAGGACATCGGTCGGGAAGTTGCCTTATGGCCTGCAAAAGCGTGTCGAGCTGGCGCGCGCGCTGGCCGCGGAGCCGACGCTTTTGCTGCTCGACGAGCCTATGGCCGGAATGAACGTCGAGGAGAAGCAGGACATGTGCCGATTCGTGCTCGATGTCAACGAGCAGTACGGAACGACGATCGTGCTGATCGAGCACGACATGGGCGTGGTCATGGATATCTCTGATCGCGTCGTCGTTCTCGACTACGGAAAGAAAATCGGCGATGGCACGCCGGACGAGATCCGCGGCAACCAGGCCGTGATCGACGCCTACCTCGGGGTGGCGCATTGAAGGCTCGGGGCTGACATGTCGTTTTTCTTCGAGGTGCTGATCGGCGGTCTGCTCTCGGGGGTGATGTATTCGCTGGTCGCGCTGGGCTTCGTGCTGATCTACAAGGCGTCGGGGGTGTTCAATTTCGCCCAGGGCGCGATGGTGTTCTTCGCCGCGCTCACCTATGTCGGGCTGCTGGAGCACGGGCTCTCGCCCTGGCTCGCCGCGCCGGCAACGCTTGCCGTCATGGTCCTGCTGGGGCTCGTGATCGAGCGCGTGGTGCTGCGCCCGCTCGTCAACCAGCCCCAGATCGCGTTGTTCATGGCGACGATCGGCCTCACCTTCTTCCTCGAGGGCCTGGCGCAGATGGTCTGGGGCGCCAATGTTCGCGGCCTCGAGCTCGGCCTGCAGGACGAGCCCATGCAATGGCTCGCCGACTCGACCGGCATGAACGTGTCCAAATTCGACGTGGTCGCGGCCGGGGTCGCGGCGTTCCTGGTCACGTTGCTGGCGCTGTTCTTCAATCGCACGCGGATCGGTCGGGGCTTGCGCGCGGTCGCGGACGACCATCAGGCCGCGCTTGCCGTAGGCATTCCGCTGCAGCAGATCTGGGGCATCGTCTGGGGTGTCGCGGGATTCGTCGCGCTCGTGGCCGGCCTCCTGTGGGGCGCGCGCAACGGCGTGCAGTACGCGCTGACGTTCGTGGCGCTGAAGGCGCTGCCGGTGCTGATCCTCGGCGGCTTCGAGTCGATTCCAGGGGCCATCGTCGGCGGCCTCATCATCGGCGCGTCGGAGAAGCTCGCTGAGGTCTACCTCGGCCCGTCCGTTGGAGGCGGGATCGAAGGCTGGTTCCCGTACGTGCTCGCGCTGGTGTTCCTGCTGATCCGGCCCGAGGGCCTGTTCGGCGAAAAAATCATCCGCCGCATCTGACCGTAAAGACCGCCAGGACCCACGTGTTCTATCGCGAAGCAGGCCAGTTCAAATTATCGTACGCCGCCGACGCCGCGATGTTTCCGATCCGGCAGGACCGGATCGCGATCACGGTGATCCTGCTCATCGCATTCGTCGGCATTCCCCTGTTCGCCACGCCGTACGCTTTCAGCGGGATCCTGATTCCCTTTTTGATCCTCTCGCTGGCGGCGATCGGCCTCAACATCCTGACCGGCTACGCGGGGCAGCTCTCGCTCGGCACCGCGGCGTTCATGGCGGTCGGCGCCTTCGCGTCGTACAACTTCGTGTTGCGCGTTCCGGGGATACCGATCCTGCTGGCGTTCGTCGGCGGCGGGTTCATGGCGGCATTCGTGGGCATTCTGTTCGGCCTGCCAAGCCTGCGCATCCGCGGCTTCTATCTCGCGGTAGCCACGCTGGCCGCCCAGTTCTTCATTCTCTGGTTCCTGACCAAGGTCGGCTGGATATCGAATTACAGCTCGTCCGGCGTGATTACCGCGCAGCCGATCGTGATCCTCGGCTACGAGTTCAACACGCCGCCGGCGAAATATCTGCTCGTGCTGTCGATCGTGACGGTGATGGCGCTGGCGGCGAAAAACATGGCGCGCGGCAATGTCGGCCGATCGTGGATGGCGGTGCGCGACATGGACGTCGCGGCGGAAGTGATCGGCATCCGGCTGATGCACGCCAAGCTGCTGGCATTCGCCGTCAGCTCGTTTTATTGCGGCGTCGCGGGTGCGCTATTTGCCTATGCGTATTTGGGCACCGTGGAACCGGAAGCGTACAGCCTCGACCTTTCGTTCAAAATCCTGTTCATGGTCATCATCGGCGGCGGCGGCACCGTGCTCGGGTCGTTTCTCGGCAGCGCGTTCATCACGCTGCTGCCGGTGCTGCTGAGCGTGAGCGTCCGCTTCCTGGACAGCAGCATCGGCCTGCATATCCCGGAAAGCGCGATCTCGAATCTCGAGCTCATGGTATTCGGGGGCCTGATCATCTTCTTCCTGATCGTCGAGCCCCACGGGCTCGCGCGGCTGTGGCAGATCGGCAAGGAAAAGCTTCGTCTTTGGCCCTTCCCGCACTGATTTTGCTTGGCGGGCCCTGTCGCGGCAGCCTCCGGGGAAGGTATGATTCGAAGTTGGTCCAGCTTCGGTTGACAGCGCCTGGGTCAAGCCCGCTTAAATTCCGCGTGTTTCCGCATTTGCTCCTTAGGAGGAACAGCATGAAGGCAATTTATTCGGCCCTGTTGGGAATGGCGCTGCTCGCCGCAGCTACCTCAGCGGTTGCGCAAAACGAGCAGTTCATACCCGTGCTTTCGTATCGGGTTGGGCCGTATGCCGCCGGAGGTTCCGGCTACTACGGCGGCGCGATCGACTACTGGTCACTCGTCAACCTGACGGGTGGCATCAATGGCGTGAAGCTCAAGTGGGAGGAGTGCGAGACTGAGTACAACCCGTCCAAGGGCGTCGAGTGCTACGAGCGGCTCAAGAAGAAGAACGGCGGCGCCTCGACCGTCGAGCCGCTGGCGACCGGGATCGCCTACGGTCTGTTCGAGCGCGTGGCGCAGGACAAGATTCCGATGACGACCTTCGGCTATGGCCTCGCCAGCGCCGCCGACGGCCGCGTGTACGACTGGGTGTTCCCGCTCGGCACCACGTACTGGGACCAGATGGCGGCGATGATCGCGTACCTCGGCCAGAAGGAAGGCGGGCTCGAGAAGCTGAAGGGCAAGAAGATCGCGTTTCTCTATCATGAATCGGCGTACGGCAAGGAACCGATCCCCGTGCTCGACGCACTGGGTGCGAAGCTCGGCTACGAGGCCTTGAAGATCCCCGTTGCGCCGCCCGGCCAGACGCAGGAATCGCAGTGGCTGCAGATCCGCCAGGCGAAGCCGGATTACGTGATCATGTGGACCTACGGCGTGATGAGCACCGTCGCGCTCAAGACAGCGGCCAAAACCGGGTATCCGAAGGACAAGATCGTCGGCGTCTGGTGGGCCGGCTCGGAGGAAGATGTCATTCCCGCCGGCGACGCGGCCAAAGGCTATATCAGCGCGTCCTTCACGGCTTCCGGGGTCAATTTCCCGGTGATGCAGGACATCAAGACCAAGGTCTACGGCGCCGGCAAAGGCAACCTCGAGGATCCGTCGCGGCTGGGCAACGTCATGTACACCCGCGGGGTCGTCTACGGGATGATCGTTGCTGAGGCGCTGCGAGTCGCGCAGGGCAACTTCGGCAAGGGCAAGGTGATGACGCCCGAGCAGCTTCGCTGGGGATTCGAGCACCTCAACCTGACCGAGGCGCGCATCAAGGAGCTTGGTGCGCCGGGTCTTTTCCCGCCGATCAAGACCAGCTGCGCCGACCATGAAGGCTCGGGCATGGTGAAGTTCCAGCAATGGGACGGCCACGGCTTCAAGCAGGTCACGCCGTTCATGGCGGGCGACCGCGCCATGGTCCGCAAGATGGCCGAGGAGACTGCCGCCAAGTACGCAGCGGAGAAGAAGATCACTCCGCGCGATTGCGCTAAGGAAGGCTGAAGCGACAGGCGCGCCCCGCGACG
>JALZAN010000014.1 GCA_030948365.1 Pseudomonadota bacterium | reverse complement strand
CCATTCGGCACCCGCCACCGCGCTCCAGCAGAGAACGAGCATTGCGCCCAATGCGGGCCCCCACGCGCGGGGCGACATCGAATAACGGCGTCTACGCGGCGGAAAGCAAACCGGCGCGCCAGTCATTTCGGGGCGGGACGCGGCGACAGGTCCAAGGGTGTACACGGGACGAGGCAGGGAATTTGCTTAGTCTGAGCGACGAGGCTGGCCACGATAAAGCACATTTGATGCGCGGCGGCGTTAAGTACGCCCCGCTGATCCACGAGACGACGCAAGTAGCTGTTTCATAACTGGTTCAATGAACGGCGTCAAGGCCACGCGACGCAGCGCAACGATCTTCTTTCCGTGCGCCGCGGCAATTGACGCTCAATTCTGCCGCGAGAGTGCCCCTCCGCGGCAGCGCTGTCGCGATCCACTTTGGAGATACATGCTTTATCGGCCGATAATTCCGAAGACCATTGCGCTCGACGACGGGGCGGAAAAGCGCCGCACGGACTTCGGCTCCGACTTTTTGTCCGCGACAAAGCGGCGCACGGCTCATGCGGCACGTGAACTTGTGCTTATGAGCTCCCGGTTGCCGATGCACGTCCTTCGCGCCACGTCGATGCGCACCCTGCAGGGCCGGATTCTGGCACTTTTTCTCTCGCTGATGGTTATCGTGCAGGTAGGCGGTTTCGTTCTCATCAACACCGTAGGCATGTCCGCGGCGCGCAAGACGGTCGGCGAGGCCCTGGTATCCGGAGCGCGCGTCTTCGATCGCCTGCTCGAGCAAGACACCCAGCGCATCGTTCAGGGTGCGCGGCTGATGTCGGCCGACTATGCATTTCGAGAGGTGATTTCGACCGGAGATCGCCAAACCATTTCCTCGGTGCTCGTGAACTACGGCAAACGGGTCGACGCTTCGCTGATGATGGTGATCGGTCTCGATGGACGGGTGCTCGGCGACACGCTCGGCGCGGCGGACGGCAAGCCGTTTCCGTTTCCCAGTCTTATCGCTCAGGCGGAACAAAACCAGCAATCGTCGGCGACAGTGCTCATCAACGGCCAGCTCTATCAACTGGTGGTCGTTCCGGTAATGGCCCCGGTGCCCGTCGCCTGGGTGGCTATCGGATTCGCGGTCAACGACGCTTTGGCGCGCGAGTTCACGCGACTGACGCAATTGCAGGTCTCGTTCCTGAGTCGGCAAAGCGGCGAATCCTGGCACATTCAGGGCACCACCCTGACGCCGTGGGGACGGCTAGCGCTCTTAAACGACCTGGCCGCGAATCGCTACGCAAAAAGCGACGAAGAGGGCAACGCGGCCTTCAGCGACGCCGCGGTGACGCGTGTCCTGGACTTGCCGACGCGTCCTGGCGAGAACGTCATCGCGGTCCTGCAGGAGCCGCTGTCGTCGGCGCTGGAGCCGTTCCGGCGGCTGCAGCGTCAGCTCGCGCTAATCTCGCTATTGGCGGTCGTCATTTCGATTCTCGCCAGCGTCGCGATCGCGCGCGGAATCACCCATCCGGTCCGCGATCTCGCGCGGTTCGCGCGGCGCATCGCGGCCGGCGATTATAGCGAAGCGCCCCAGGCTCCGCGCCGCGACGAGCTCGGCGATCTCGCGGCGGCGTTTCAGAACATGCAGCACGACATCTCGGTCCGCGAATCGCGCATCATGGATCTCGCCTACCGAGACACGCTGACCGGTCTTCCCAACCGCGCGCTCTTCGGCGACTTGCTGGACAAGGCGATCGCCGAGGCGGCGGCGGCCGCCAAGCCGGTAGCCGTACTGCTGATGGACCTGGATCACTTCAAGTACGTCAACGATACGCTCGGCCATCCGATCGGCGACCTGTTGCTGCGCGAAGCCGCCGTCCGTCTGCAGGAGGTCAAGGGCGGAGACTCCGACGTGGTGGCGAGGCTCGGGGGCGACGAGTTCGCGCTGCTGCTCCCCGAGGGCGATGTAGGCGAAGCGCAGCGGCTCGCGGCGGCGATCCTGAATGCGCTCGAGGTGCCGATGACGCTTCAGGGCCACGTGGTCGACGTTCGCGCCAGTATCGGCATTGCGGTGTTTCCGGACCATGGAGGCGAAGGCGCGACGCTGCTGCGCCGTGCGGACATGGCGATGTACGCGGCCAAGCGCGCGAATTGCGGCGTCATGGTGTGGGACAAAGGTGAGGATCGGCACAGCAGCGACCGGCTGTCCTTGCTCACGGACCTGCGCAAGGCCGGCGACAACGACGAGCTGACGCTCGCGTATCAGCCCAAGGTGGCATTGCGCGGCGGGGGCGGCGAGTATTATGCCGAAGCGCTGGTGCGATGGCGGCACTCTACGCGCGGGCTGGTCGCGCCGGTCGAATTCATCCCTTTCGCCGAGCAGACCGGCTACATCCGCGCGATCACGCAGTGGGTGCTCGCGCACGCCATCGCGCAGTGCGCGGTATGGCGCTACGACGGGCTGCGGATGAACGTGTCGATCAATATCTCCGCGCGAGACCTGATGGACGCCACGCTTCCCGACCGCGTCGCGGCACTATTGCGCCGGCACCGATGCTCGGCGCAATGGATTGCGCTCGAGATCACCGAAAGCGCGATTCTGGACGATCCCGCGCACGCAATCAGGAACCTCGAACGGCTGCACGCGCTGGGCTGCAAGCTCGCCATCGACGATTACGGCACCGGGTACTCGTCGCTCGCCTACCTGCGGCGGTTGCCGGTGCACGAGCTCAAGATCGACAAATCATTTGTCATCGGCATGGCCGGCGATGCGAGCGATGCGCTGATCGTGCGATCGACCATCGATCTCGCGCACAACATGGGCCTGTCCGTAGTCGCCGAGGGCGTGGAGGACGAGCAGACGCTCGAGCGGCTGCGCGGCATGGGCTGCGACATGGTGCAGGGCTATTTGCTCAGCCGCCCGATGGGTGTCGCGGAGACCGCGGTCTGGATGCGCGGGTCGGTGTGGACGCGGCCGGGCAATGAAGCTCCAAGCCTGCGCCGTGTGGTCTAACGCATTCTGCTTCGATTATCGCGGCTCCGGCGGCGGCCGGGCGAGAGCATCAGCTCGCGATGTTCTTCTCGATCCACTGCGCGAATGCTTGCAGGAACTTGTTGACGAACTCGCGCGTGTCGTCGCTGGCGATGGCGCCGGTGTCGCTGAACATCTTCGCGGCGCCGCCGATGTAGGCCTCGGGCTGCGGCATGGCGGGCATGTTCAGGAAAACCATCGACTGGCGAAGATGATGATTCGCGCCGAAGGCGCCAATCACGCCGGGCGAGAGGCTCAGGATCGCTGCCGGCTTGCCGTTCCACGCGCTCTTGCCATACGGGCGCGATGCGACGTCGATGGCGTTCTTGAGCACGCCGGGCACCGAGCGGTTGTACTCGGGCGTCACGAACAGCACCGCGTCTGCTTGCTGGATGCGGTCCTTGAAATCCTTCGTCTCCTGCGGCGGATCGGCGTCCTGGTCCTGGTTGTAGTGCGGCAGTTGCCCAATCTCGACGATCTCGAGCTTCAGCGACGCCGGCGCCATCGCGATCATCGCCTTGGCCATCTTGCGGTTGAAAGACTCCTTGCGGAGGCTGCCAACGATGACCGCTACGTTACGGGTAGTGCTCATGGGACTCCTTCCGGGGGAGGGTATGACCGCGCGTGCGGCGGTCCGCTCGGCGGAATTATAAGTGATCGATGGCTCCGGCCGCGCTTACCGACCGGAACTCCCGGCCGTGGCGAGTGTCTGTCGGGTCCCGCTACAGCGGTGTCAACGATCACGGCGGGGGGTTCGTTGTGAATCCACGCCCCAAGAAATCATTGTCCATGGTCCCCGGGACTTTCGCTGAACGCCATCGAATTGCCCGACGCATGCTGGTCGGCGTCGCCGTGCTGGGTGCGCTGACCGCCTGCGGAACCGCTGCGCTCCAGCAGCAGGAGGAGCGTCTCACCTTTCGCGTGGTCAAGGAAACGCCGGGCTGGTACGCGGGACTACCCGAGGGAGTCCATGAATTCGATATCCCGGTAAACAGCCGCGCCGATGCGCAGCGCATTCACGCCTGGTGGTGGCCGGCCGCCAATCCCACCGCACCGACCGTGCTGTACCTGCACGGCACGCGATGGAGCCTGACCGGACAGGTGTTCCGGCTGGAACAACTGCGCGACTTCGGATTCTCGGTGCTGGCGATCGACTATCGCGGCTTTGGCAAGAGCGACGGCGACGTGCCCTCGGAAAGAACCGTTTACGAGGATGCGCATGCGGCGTGGGATTGGCTGGTCGCGCAGCAGCCGGTCGCGGCACGGCGCTTCATCTACGGACATTCGCTCGGAGGTGCGGTGGCGGTCGATCTCGCGGCTTCGCTCAGCGAGCAGGGCGGCAAGATGGAAAAGGAGGCTGTTGCGCCGATCCGGCCGGATGCCGCTGCCGGCGGCCTGATCATCGAGTCGACCTTCACCACGCTCGCCGACATGGCGCGAGAAGTCACGTACTCGTGGCTGCCGGTCGGGCTGTTGATGTCGCAGAAATTCGACTCGATGAGCAAGATGGCCAGGGTGACCATGCCGGTGCTGGTTGTGCACGGTGCTGCGGATCGCTTCGTGCCATCGCGATTCAGCCAGCAACTCTACGACGCGGCGACGGCGCCGAAAAAACTGCTGATGGTCGAGGGTGGAGGCCACAACAACAGCATGCGAGCGGGCGCGGACCTGTATCGGAACGCGTTCGGCCAGTTATTCGGACTACGTCTGAATGGCGAGCAGGGCGTCGGCGGCGCCGCCACGGTGCGTCGAGCCGGCGGCTAGCGCCCCTGTTCGGAATCGTCCGCAGGCACCGCCGCTCTGCAGCGGCCGCGCTGCCGGTGCCAGCGCGATCACAGCTTGGTGATTTCCTTCACCAGGGGAGCGTCGAATTCGATCTGCACGCGCGGACCGCCGGCGCCGCTCGCGTCGAGCTCCCACTTGCCGGCGATGCGCGTGCCGGTGTCGGCGGTAAGCTTCAGCGACGCCGGATCCGCGGTCCCGGAATATTGCACCAGCTGACGATTGCCGACGAACCAGTAGTTGATCCGCGGACCGCCATCGAAATCGAGCGTCATGCCTTCGGCGATGCCGCCGTCGGAGCACGACATCGTCTCGCATGCGGCGAGCTTGGCGCCGACATCGGCGACCGAAAGCACGACACGGCGGATCGTCTTGCGGCTGACGAAATCGGGTCCTGTGACCAGATAGGCGTGCTTGATCGTCACCACCAGCGCTCCGGACTTGGGGTTGTACGTAACGGTGCCGGCGGCGTCTCCGGCGACTGCGGCGCTGGTTGTCAGGGCGATGCCGGTGGCGATCATCGCTCGCCGCAGAATCCGCCGCCATTTCCCGCGCGAATGAACGTCGGGCGCGCGTCCGCGATCCCGGGCGGGCTCGGCTGCGGCCCGATACACTGTCTTCATGCCTTCGCTCCGGTGCCCGGGCGCAACACCGTGCTGCACGTCGTCCGCGCCGGGTCGCGGGCCGGCAGCTTGGCGCAAACGTCGGCCATCCGCGCGCGAATGCGTCGTAGCGAGTCATCGTGCCGGCTGTCCTTGTTCCACGCGGCGAGGTTCTTACCCATGCGCTCGAGCGAACGGCGATTGCGCTCGTAAAAGGTATCGGGAAGCGGCTCGAGCTCCCCGACGACCGTCAACGCCGCTTTTTCGATGCGCGCGGAATCCTCCGGCGCGAGCTCGATGACACTGTTGACGTATCCCGCGCCCCATTGCAGTCGGGTCGCGCTTCCTTCGGCCGCGGCGTAGGCCTTTTCCTTCCAGTCCAGCGCCGCGCCTTTGTCACCGCGCTTTTTGGCGTTCGCGGCGAGCCCCAGCATGAAATAGTACGGGTAATGCGTGCGCGTCAGCTCCCGCTTGAGCATCGCGGCCGATTCCTCGCCCAGTCCGGCATCCTGCAGGACTTCGGCCGCGCCGCTGATCACCGCTTGCCGCGCGTACGGGTCGGTCGTTTCCCGGTCGGCACGCGACGCCTGTTCGCGCACGGTCTTCAACAAGGCATCGGGAAGCGCCGCATCGGGCGCGTCGAGCTTGGCAAGAGCGACTTCGCCGTCGATGACCGACAGCCGATCGGCGGTGGAAAGGGATCGGTCGGCGATCAGCCGCTCGAGTGCGGCGCTCCAGGCGGCGACGACGCGCGCACGTTGGGACGATTTGGGCGGCGTCACCAGGCTTGTGACCTCGCGCGGATAGTAGACCAGCAAGTCGAAGTTTTCGCGGGCGAGCTTGGGATCGGCGAGAACGGCCATGAGCTCTGCCGCCGCCGCCTTGTCGTCGCGCGGCTTGGCGTCCTTCGCTTTCGCGGCCGCGACCAGCGCCTGGAACTTGAGCCGCGCCGCGGTTTCCGGCTGATCCGCAGGACACGCAAGCGCAAGGCGCCTCAGCGTCGACTCGCGTTTTTCCGTGGCGAGCAGCTGCTGCTCGTCGGTCTCCCACGAATAATAGGCGAGCATGCGCCAATCCTCGGCCTTCAGCTTCGCGCGGTCGTGCGCCAACGCCGCGGCCAGGGTTTCCTTCACCGGGCGCGCGCCGTTCATGCCCAGCGTCAGTACCCGCATGTACTGGTCCGCGTCGACCTCGCCAGGCAGCCGGGTGATCTCTCTGCCGTCGGCTTTGAGCAGGATCATGGTCGGATATCCGCTCACCTTGAAGCGGGCGCCCAGGCGTTGCGCGCTCGGGCTGTCGCCGTCGATGTATACCGGAATAAAAAAGCGCGAGCGCTCGATGAAGTCCTGGCGGTTGAAGATCGTGGCCTTGACCTGGTTGCACGGCGGGCACCACACCGCGCCCCAATACAGGAACACCGGCTTGTTCGCGGCTTTGGCTGCGGCAAATGCGGCGTCGACGTCACCTTGGTACCAGGCGATCCCCGATTCGGCGGCTGATGCCTTGGACGCGTCGTTGGTGCCGGAAGCGACGGGCGCGCCGGCTACCGCAAACGTGCTGAGGGGCATTGCGCACGCTGCAAGCGCCGATGCGAACGCGAGGTTGCGGAGTCTGTTAGTCATTGGTCGGGCCAAATCGAAATAGGATGGGAAAATGATCCAGTCGGATCGAGCCTAGTACAAAACGCGCCGCGTTCCTGACTCCAAAGTCGACAATATTATGCGCCTGCCGGTATCGGTAAGGTTTGCACGCCGGCAAGCTTTACAGGGCGCGCGTATCCAAATGCGCCTCGTGACCGTCGAAATTGACGGTCTGAGACATCCGAGGTCGGTCCCGGGGGCTGGTATCGATTTTGCTGAAGCCCCACTGCGTCGGCCGATCTTCAAGTCGACGCAAGCGCACCCACCTTTCACTATAAAGGAGCAACATGGGACAGCATCGTCAATCGCAGAGCAACGACGAGAAAAACACCCCCAGTCAACAGGACGGGAAGCAGCAGAAGGCCGACCGGGACAAGAGTTCGTCCCGCACCAGCGGAAGAGGGCAGCCACAGCAAAACCAGGACGCCGGACGCTCGCAGGGCAGCAGCGACGGCACCGCGCCGCGCGGTGGCGGGCGCGACTCCGACAACCCGTCGGAAAGCGCGAACCAGGAAGACCGCCGCAGCACGTCGAGCAAGGGCGAGCACTGATCGCGAAGTCGGGCTCATCGGCGGATGGCAAGCCATCCGCCAATGTTTTTTCGGATCTGGAATCGTTCACTGGAACCAGACCCATTGCCCCCTGAGTCCCTGGTACAGACACAGCGCCGCTTCGATCAATAGAACGATGAAGGTCAGCGCCGAGCCGGCAACGCGGCCGAAGCGCATTTGCCAGCCGTACGAAAGCGCGAGACCGTGAATCAGGCGTGCGACGAGCAGGGTCAGGCCGAGAGCGTGCAGCAGGTAGATCGAAAAGCGGCTGACTTCCAGAAAGCCCATCAACAAGAGCGCCAGCGGAACGTACTCCGCGAAATTCGCGTGCGCGCGAACGATGCGAATCACGCCGACATCGCCATTGTCCCCGAAAATGATGCCGCGCCGACGCAGGTTGACGACGCGCGCGCTCAACACAATGAACCAGATGGCCAGAATTCCGGCATACAAAGGCGTGACGAACATGGCTCGTGCTCCCAGCGGCTTCAGTCAAATCCAGCGGCGATCGTCGTTGCGATGGATGGCCGGCGTTCCTGCGACGTTGGAACGATACTGGATTTCTCAGCTACGCGGAAATCGACACTGCGGGCGCAATGGCGCAAGGGGGCGCGTGACCAGACGCAAGCCGCGGCACTTTTCGCCGTGGCGGCCTTCTAATGGAACCCATGGAAGACTTAAGACAAGCCGAGCTGTTCGACCTGCCGGCGCAATTTCCGCACGGATTGGTGTACCGGCCCGAATTCATCACGCGTGCGGAAGAAAAAACCCTGCTGGACGCGATCGCTCCGCTGCCTTTTCGGGAGGCGCGCTTCCAGGAGTATTTCGCCAAGCGGCGAGTGGTGCACTTTCATCCCGCGGGAGGCACCGAGGGGTACGGCGACAACGACGAAGAGACGTTTTCGAGCGGACCGCTGCCGCCGTTCCTGGAGACGCTTCAGAAAACGGTCGCCGGATGGCTGGCGATCGATCCCGCGAGCTTTGTTCACGCGCTGGTCAGCGAGTACCGGCCGGGGACACCGATCGGTTGGCACCGCGACAAGCCGGTGTACGGAATCGTCGTCGGCCTTTCCCTCGCGGGCAGAGGTCGCATGCGCTTCCGCCCGATCGATACTCTAGCGCGGCGCGACGCGATGGTTCTGCTCGACCTCGAGCCGCGTTCGATCTACGTCATGCAAGGGCCGATACGCTGGGAATGGCAGCACAGCATGCTGCCGACGAAAGCACTGCGCTATTCGATCACCTTCCGCACCCGCGCAGGAGACGTTTGAGGCGATTTGGCGCTTCTGATTCGTCCTACAGCATTTTCAGACAAAGACCGATTTCGATTGTGGGGGCCGGCAGGCAAGATGCCATCCATGTAGGGAAGACAAAGCAGCAACTTCAACTAACGAATAGATTCGAGTTGACTGGCGGCCTCATCCCTACATCTCTTAATCGGATCGAGCAGCGGTTACACAAAAAAAGTAACTTTCCTCAAGCCGGCTCCCACGGGGGCCGGCACAGGGGAATGGACGGGCCGGGCGACCGGCCCGTTTTGTTCGGGCAGCAATGAAATCCATCTAGGAGTCCGACATGGGAAAAGTGCAAGGTGAAGGCGACTACGATTCGGCCAAGAAATTCGACGACGACGAAGCCGCGTTCGTCAAATCAGGGCGAGTCGATCAGGCGGCGCGTGACGCCGAACCCAAATCGCAGGCTGAAGCCGACGAGATGAACAAGGCCGAGGAAACGGGGAAGAGCCGCTCCAAGGGCGAAGACGCCTCCTCCCGAAAGCCAGGCGCGCAAGGCGGCACGAACCAAAAGACCGAAAAGTAGCGGTTAGATCGGCGCGCCCGCAACCGGCGCGCAGGACTGACTCGGTCGGCCGCCGTCGGCATGTTTATCGCGCAGAAGAGGTGGCGCGACCTCGCAGCGCTTAGCGGTCCCGACCGGCGCCTTTGCGGCCGCACCTCATCCCGCGAAGCGCGCCGCAGCGCCGACCGCAAGTCCGCCAGCGCCGCGCTTCAGCCTATCTCATCCGCCGATGTGCACCTGATACAACGCTCCGGACGAAAGACTGCACGTGCCTATTCCCTGATACGGAGTAGTCATGCGGTACTCGCAGCTCATGTATGTTCCTCGCTGGCCATAAGCGCTGGCGACGCCGCGCCGGCCATCCCGGTCCGAGGGTGAGCGCGTCGCCTCGCCGACAAGCAATTCGCCGCGATAGTCCAGCTCGAATCGACCTTTGCCGGTCATCAGATTGGTCACCGTTCCCGCAAGTACTCCCGTTTTCGTCGCCAATTCGTTCGACGGGTAGAGCCGCGCCTGCAAGACGCTGGGCGCGGCAGGGTTAGAAAGAATGTACGCAGCGGACGGAGTACTCGACCCGGCGTACGCCGCAGGCGCGGGAACCGCCACCGCGGCGGTCGCCGGATAGATTGGCGTTCCGTTCGGCGCGACGGGCACCACGTAGC
The DNA here is from genome assembly GCA_030948365.1 of Pseudomonadota bacterium. Classification (GTDB taxonomy): domain Bacteria; phylum Pseudomonadota; class Gammaproteobacteria; order Burkholderiales; family Casimicrobiaceae; genus PALSA-1003. The sequence continues at coordinate 11,862 of JALZAN010000014.1, read as the reverse complement.
AACCGCTCAGGGTTGCCGCGGCGAAGGCGCCCGCGATCATCGTACGTCTCGAGTTTCGCAACATGATGAATCCTCCTGCAGGCGGGCACATGCCCGCACCAGCACCTTCGCCGGTCGGAGGGACGAGCGTCCATCGCGTCCGCGAAAGTCGCGCGAGACGCTACCGAACGTCGCAAGCGATGCTACCTGAGAATTGCAGGCGCAATCAGAGGCCGAGCCCAAGCGGAAGGTACACAGACGTACGCGCCTAAGCTGGCGCGATGCGAGTGCCGTCAGGCGGGTCGCCGCCGCTTTCGCGGCATCGTTTCCGCCACTGAACCTGGATGCAGGGATTGTCCGGCCGCGACCGGCGCGCGGTTCTCCCGCCGCAAGGCGCGAAACGCACGCGGTTCCCACGGCCGGATCGCCAGCAGTGCGCTGGTGCCGTGCCGGTCCTCGAGCGGAAGCCGCACGTCGTCGCGATGAAGTTGCGCAAAGTCGGCAGCGAGCTTGCGCATCTGCGTTTTCAACTCGGCGAGCGACCTGTTGGACAACATTCCACTGACGAACACGAACAGCTGGTCAGGCCGGTCGAACGTGCTGCTCAGATACTCCGCTTCGATCTGCGCCCTGAAATAGCGCTGGAACGGACCGTCGGGAAGCCAGGAGAAGGTCCTGCTGATCCGGGGCTTAATGCGATTGCCCGGCTGCAGCTCGATGATCCCCAACCGGTCCAGTCGCGCCAGATACTTGACGCACTCGATACTTGTCACGTTGTAGGTGTCGACGATCTGCTCCAGCGTCCAGTTGCCGACCGCGCACAGCGCCACCAGGAACAGCTTGGGATCGGAGACGATCGCCTTTTCCTGATCGATCGTTAATTGCGTCGCCCCGGCTTCTTGGTCAGCCAGCGCCCGCGCTAGGTCACCGAAGTCGATGCCCACCACCCGGCAGACGTCTTCCAGGCGCTGCAGTGTGAAATCCCGCCGCGAGAACATGCGCTTGACGCTCGCCTCGCTCAGGCCCAATCCCACCGCGACCTTAGCATAGGTGATCCCGTGCGCCTTGAGCAGGCGCTTTAGTGTATCGACGAGCGTAGACGCGTGCACGAGAGAGCGCTCAAAACCGCGAGGAATCCGGCAATCGACCGTGAGCCGCGCCTGTCGTCGCGCCAACCTATTGCGTCAGCTTCGGCGTCGACGCGTTGGCTGCCTTCGGGCCGGTCAGAGCCGTCCGAATTTCGCGCAGCTTGGCTTTCACCCTGGCCGCGTTGTCGCTGCCCATGCGTATCATGATCTTCTGCCCGGCCGACCTCGCCTCCAGCGCGGGATCGGCGTATTGATACAGGATTTTCGGCTGCACCACTTGCAGCGGTTCGGCCACTTCCGGTGCCGCCAGCAGGTCGTCGATCGCTTCGATCAATCGATCGTTGAAGTAGCCTTTCGGGTAACCGAGGTCGCGATAGTCCTGTTGTATCAGCGGGTAAAAATGCACGTAGGCCTCGACCAGATTCCTGGCGTCGATCGCCTCCGCCATCCGCACGTAGGGCCTATACCGCGCCGCGTTCTCGGCGCTGATCGCCGCATTGTCGTCCTTCGCCGAAGCGACCAGCGGTCCGGGGATCGGCTTGACCGGCATGTTGCGCGACGGGGCCGACTTGCGCGGGAGATTGTCGATGGTGGTCACGAACCGGTGAATGATAGCGTCTTGGTAGAAGACTGTTCCCAGCGATGCCGGACCAAACAGATCGGCAAGGAGATTTTGCATGGTGGTGTCGCTCACCATCAATGCAGGAAGCGGCTTGCTGTCGGTGCCCGGCGCGACGCCCTGTGCCTCCTCGATCGGATGGCGAATCGCCGGCGCGGTTTCGACGGCAGCGCTCGGCTGGGGCGGCGGCGCCATCACCGGCGGCGGTTGCAATGCGTTTTGCCGCCAGAGGTAATAGAACACCGCGCCCGCTGCCAGCACCATCAGCAGCACCAGCCAGGCGATCGGATTTTTCCGCGGCGCAGGCGTCCGGACCATATCGGCGCGCTCCGCGGACGACCATGCCGCGCCTGTTTGGGGATCGAGCTCCGGGTCGATCCGCGGCTCGGCGCGTTCGCTGCGAGTGGGGGGTGAGATCGCCATACCGGGCTCCTTGTGCTGCTCGATGCTAGTGTCCAGTTGCGTAAGTTCGCTCGATAGTCCGCGGGGAAATCGGGCGCCGTGATGCGTTGCTCGACCTTACCGTATCACAGCGTGCGCTATCGGCCGCGCGCCTTGCCTGGCACCCGACGCTCGTCCGCTCTCTCGTAACTTCGGAAGTTACGGACTGGAACACTAGAACGAGTCGAACTGCTTCGCCATGCGCGCTCTCAGCGCCACGTCAGGGAGCCGTCCGTAAAGCGCACCGATATTCTGCCTCAGATGCTCGACCTTCGATGTGGCCGGAATCGCGCAGGTGACCGACGGATGCGACACGACGAACTTTAGAAAGAACTGCGCCCAGTTCTCGCAATCGAATTCGCGCGCCCACGCCGGCAGCGGTTTCCTGGCGGTAACGGAGAAAAGATTGCCGCCGTCAAACGGCCGATTGATCACCACCGCGATGCCGCGCTCCGCGGCGAGAGGCAGCAGACGCTCCTCCACGCGCCGGTCGGAAAGGTTGTAGGTGAACTGTGCGAAGTCGAACCTTTCGCGGGTCAGCGCCTGTTCCATCTCGTCGTGTCGCCAGCCATGCGAAGTCGTAATGCCGATGTAGCGCACCGTGCCGGCCGCTTTCATTTCCTTGAGGGTTTCGACGTGCGAGATCCAGTCGAGCATGTTGTGAATGTGTACCAGGTCGAACTTTGGCACTCGCCAGAGCTCGCGCGAGCGCTCGAGCTGCCAGCGTCCCAACGCCTTGCCGACGGTCCAGATCTTGGTCGCCGAAAACAGGCGCTCGCGGCCGGTGGTCTTGAGCAGATCGCCGATGACGCGCTCGGAGAATCCGTACATCGGCGACGAGTCGACCATCGCGCCGCCGCGCTCAAAAAAGGTCCCCAGCACCGGCGCTAACGGCGCCTCGGTCGCGGACCCGGGTATGACGTTGAAGGTGAGCCACGTACCCAGGCCGATGGCCGGCAGCCGTTCGCCGGATGAAGGAATGGGACGGGTGATGGCCGAGCTGCCTTGTGCACGAGCCCATCCAGGCCGGGTCTGCGCCGCCGCAGCACCCAGCGTGGCGAGAAAGCGGCGGCGGGAGAAGCTTGATTCGCGCACAGATCGTTAGGCCGCACGCTCGGACGGAAGTTTCGAACGCTACAAGGATGGGGCCCCAAGCTTGACATCCGCGGCACGCCACGCTCGCTCGAAACGTGCCTGCGCCGTTGCCGCTTCCTCGCTGCGCCCTGCGGCGCGAAGCGCTGCATGCAAGCCAAAGAGCGAGCGGCCGCTTTCGGGATTGTGCGCAAGGTCGTCGCGAAACGTCTTTTCCGCGCCGGCAAAGTCGCCGGCGCGGAGCTGCGCGGCGCCGAGCGCCTCCCGCGAAGGCAGATACCATGGCGTAGGCTCGTCATAGGCGAGCATGTCCTCGGCGGCGACCGCCTCGCGCAGGTATCTGATCGATTCCGCGAAGTTGCCTCGCATCAGCGCGATGCGGCCATCCAGATACGGGCCGGCGATCGCGACGAGCGAGCCGGCGTTGTTGTTGCCCAGCTCGAGATTTTTGGGCAGGCTCGCGGTCGCCTCGACGAATTTTGCACGCTCGGCCGCGGCGTCGACGAGGCGTCCTTTCCCGGCGAGCGCGAGGGTCCGCGCCAGGCGCCACACAACGCCGCTGATCGGCGCCTCGAATGCCGGCTCGGGCAGCGCGAGGATGTCGTCCCATCGCTCGAACTTCGCCAGCACCATCGCCGGCGTATAGAGAAACCCGTCCAGCGGCGGTATCTCCTTGATCATCGGCGATGCATGCGCGTAGAGCTTGTTGGCTGCGGCGATCGCTCCGGCGAAGTTTCCGGCGATGGCATTGCAGACGGCGAGAAAGTGCAGGTTGTGCCCGTAGTAGGCCACCAGATAAAACGACCTTGCGCCGGAGGCCGCGAGCCGCTCATCCGCGCGCGCCGCCGATTCGTTGACCCGGATGGCATCGATGTAATTGCCGGTGCGGATATAAATGTGCGCCGGCATGTGCACCAGGTGCCCGGCCGAAGGCGCGAGGCCTTCCAGCCGCTTCACCGCTGCAAGCGCCCGCTCGGGATGCGGCGATGCCTCGACCGCGTGAATGTAGTAATGCAGCGCGCCGATGTGATCGCGCTGCTGTCGCATCGCGCGCTCCAGCACCTGCGTGAGCTCCAGCGTTCCCTCGGCGGGCTTGCCGTCGGGAGCCCACAGCTTCCACGGATGCAAGTCCATCAGGCTTTCGGCGTAGAGCACCGCAGCATCGGTGTCCTGCGGGTGGCGGCGGTATAGCTCTTTCATCGCATCCTTGTAGGCCACCTGCAAAGGGCCGGTGTCCGCGTCGGGATTCGCGGCGTAGCGCCTGGACAGGGCATCGATGTACTCGCGCTCGATGGGCGACGCCTTTGCCTTCAGGCGAAGGGCCAGCTGGACTGCGGCGTAGGCTGCCTGGTGCGCAGCGGCATCCATCGGCAGGTTGATGTTGGGCCCGAGCGCCAGCGCAATGCCCCAGTGCGCCATCGCCAGGTCGGGATCGAGCGCAAGCGCTTGGCGAAAGGATTCGATCGCCGCGGCGTGATTGAAGGCGAAGACAAGCCTCATTCCCTGATCGAAATGGGCCTGCGCTTTTGGATTGCGGGTCGAGACGCGATGGTGGAGGCGGCTCAAGCCGGAATCGAGCGCGCCGGACACGGCGGCCGCGGCGGGTGCCGCATCGTGGGCCGACGCGGGCACGGCGCCGAGGAGCGTGAAAGTGAAAAGCAGGCGGACGATAGCGGATGACATGGGTGGCCCCTTGATTGTTGCGCCCGGCAATCGAGCGTTACCCGGCGCGTCCGCCGATCAATTGGCGCACCGCACGCTTCGGTTCCGCTCCGGCGGCCTTGAACGGGGCCGGGCGCCATTTACGCGATCTGCAGCCCCAGGTCGAACGTCGCCGCGTAGCCTTCACCTTCCTTGACAGGATCGAGCAGCAACTGGCGGCCGCCGTCGCGAAAGAGAAAGTCGTCGCTGTTGCGCATCGAGCGGCGTCGTCCCGCGGCATAGGGTGCCGCCGCATGAACGACATCGGTCAGGCCGTCGTCGAAGTAAAGCTGCGATGTAAACTCACGCGCGGACCCCGCCTGCGCGAAGCCGCGAACCTTGAAGTGCAGGTGTACCGTGCGGCCACCGTACCCTCCGGGATAGATGGTCAGGAATCGGGCGGTGCCTGCGGCGTCGGTGCGCTGGTAGCCGCGGAGGAATTTCTCGGCGTCGGCGGAAGACCTGCCGCGAGCGCTGGTATCGGAATAGCGGCCGGCGGCATCGCAGTGCCAGAGGTCGACCTGGGCGCCGGCGAGCGGAGCGCAGCTCGCGCCGGTCATCCGCGAAATCCTGAAAGTCAGTTGCAGCGAAACGCCGGGCCTGAGCGCGCCGGTGCGCGGATCGGAGCGTAGGTCCGACCGGTTGAGCTCCTCGTCGACGAAGAAAGGGCCTTCGGTCTGCTGAGGCCGTGCGACGCACGATGGCGGCGCGATGGGGAGAGCCGCCCCCGCCGGCCGCGTAGCCGCCAGCAGCGCCGCACCGGACGCGCCGATCAGCGCCAGCGCCTGGCGGCGGCTCAAGATCCGGTCAGACATTGCGATGGAGTCGGAGCGCACGGCGTTGCTTTCCTGCATTGGGCGGCGGGCGGGGAACGCCCCATTAAGGCGCCGGTGTCGCCAGCGGCTTGCCCTTCTCGATCACGTACACGGTCAGCACCTTCGCGCCCTTGTCTCCGGCACGCGCATCGTGCCGCGCGCCCGGAGGGACCTGATAGGAGTCACCGACCTTGAGCGTCAGCGCAGGCTTCCCCTCGACAATAAACACCAGCTCCCCTTCCCTCACGTAGCCGGTCTCGGGACCGAAATGGGTGTGTCGTCCGACGTTGACGTTGGGCGAGAGCTCGGCAATGGCGGTGATGGCTTCGTAGTTCGCGGTCGGGACATCGACTTTTTGCAGCGGCGTGCGCTTGATCGGCGGCGGTGCGGAGGGAGCCGGCTGAGCGTCGATTACGCCCGACACCGTCAGGAAAATAAGCGCAGCAAGGGCGGGAATCGGTTTGAGCACGGGTGTCTCCCGTCGAAAGAATGCGGTGAGGGGATTCGCCAAGCGCGTCACCTCGGATGCAGCGAAAGGAAATCATGCCCGTTTGCAGCTTTGCTCGCAAGATCGGCTGCCGGCGCGAAGCTGTTGCCGTCTCGAAATCTTGCCGGCGCGATCTGTGCAAAGTCATGGCAGAATCCGCTAATGAATCTGGCCGGCACAACCTTGCGACCCGCGAGCCTTCGCGACGCGCCTACGCTCGCCGCGATGTCGCGCGATCTGATCGAGGCCGGCCTCGGCTGGCACTATCGCACCGAGCGCGTCGCACAGCTGCTCGCCAACGCCGATTCGGCTTCGGTCGTCGCCTGCGAAGGCGCGCGAATTGCCGGTTTCGCCGTCATGACGCTGGGCGATGAGCGCGCGCATCTGGTGCTGCTTGCGGTCCGCGCCGATCATCATCGGCGCGGCATCGGCCGGCGGATGACCCAGTGGCTGGTCGACAGCGCGCTTACCGCGGGGATCGCGACGCTGCATGTCGAATTGCGCGCCGACAACAAACCGGCGTACATGTTCTATCGCGCGCTCGGCTTCGAGCAGACGCTTCGCATCGCCGGCTACTACCGCGGACGCGAGACCGCGATCCGGATGATGCGTCTGCTGCGCGTTCCGGGGCTCGAGCCCGTGCGGTGGCGACCGCCCACACTCGACAAGCAATGACGGGAAAGACATGAGCGGCGAATCGCAATACGCCCGATTCGGCAGCGGCAAGTCGGTGCGCCGGGTGGAGGACCGGAGCCTGCTGACCGGGGCCGGCGTTTTTGCCGACGACGTTTCGCTTCCGGGCCAGGCCTACGTGTGTTTCCTGCGCTCGCCTTATCCGCATGCGCGGCTCGCCACCATCGACACCGCCGCGGCTCGGGTGATGCCCGGCGTCATCGACATCGTGACCGGAGCCGAGCTCGCCGCCGCCGGCGTCAAGCCGCTGCCTTTGTCGGCGGACTTCAGGCGCGGCGACGGCTCGCCGACCGCGTCGCCGCCGCGGCACGCGCTCGCCGTCGACACCGTGCGCTTCGTCGGCGAAGCGGTGGCGGCAGTCATCGCGCAAAGCGCCGCGCAAGCGCGCGACGCGGCGGAGGCGATCGACGTTCGTTACGAAACGCTGCCGATGGTGGTCGACCTCGACGACGCCATCGCCGAGGGCGCGCCGCAGGTATGGCCCACCGCAACCGGCAACATCGCCGCCGAAATACGGCATGGCGATTCGGTCGCGACCGCGGCAGCCTTCGCCCACGCCGCGCACGTCGTCACGCTCGATCTCGTCAACCAGCGGCTCGCGCCGTCGCCGATCGAGCCGCGCGCCATCCTGGCGAGCTACGACAGCGCGACCGGGCGCATCACGCTTCGCGTCAGCAATCAGACGCCGACCGGGCTTCGCGACGCTTTGTGCGCCGAAGTGCTCGGCATCGGCAACGACAAGGTTCGCGTGCTGGTGGGCGATGTCGGCGGCGGCTTCGGCATGAAGACCGGCCTCTATCCCGAGGATGTCGTGCTCGCTTTTTGCACGCGCAAGCTTGGGTGCCCGTTGAAATGGTGCGCCGAGCGAATGGAGGAATTCCTCGCCGCAACGCACGGCCGCGACATCGCCAGCAAAGCCGAGCTCGCGCTCGACGCAACGGGGCGGATACTCGCGCTCCGGGTGGACTCGCTCGCCAACATGGGCGCGTTCGCAACCCCCGCGGGGGTGGTCATCCAGCTCATGATCGGGCCGTGGGTGTCGACCAGCATCTACGACATCGGCACCATCGACATCCGCATCAAGGCCGTCCTGACCCACACCGCGCCGACCAGCGCATACCGCGGCGCGGGGCGACCCGAGGCGATCTATATCATCGAGCGCCTGATGGACGCCGCGGCGAGGCAGACCGGCATCGATCCGGTGGAGCTCCGCCGCCGCAACATGATCCGGCCCGAGCAGATGCCGTACACCAACGCCATGGGCAAGACCTACGACAGCGGCCAGTTCGAGCTGGTGATGAACAGGGCGACCGCGCTCGCCGGATGGAGCGGCTTCGACGCGCGCCAGGCCGCGGCGAAGGCGCGAGGCCGCTGGCGCGGACGCGGCATGGCGGCGTTTCTGGAGTGGACCGGCGCTGACGTGTTCGAGGAGCGGGTCACCGTCACCGTGGCTGCCGATGGCAAGGATGACGGCGAGATCGAGATCTTCTCCGCGCTGCAGGGCATGGGCCAGGGACTGCTCACCACTTTCGCGCAGGTCGCGGTCGACGTGTTCGGAGTGCCGATCGACAGGATCAGGATCGTGCTGGGCGACACCGACCGCGGGCAGGGCTTCGGCAGCGCGGGCTCGCGCTCGCTCTTTGTCGGCGGATCGGCGGTGCGCGTCGGCGCCGAGCGCACCGTCGACAAGGCCCGGACAATCGCCGCGGACGAGCTGGAGGCCGCGGCCGGCGACATCGAATATCGCGACGGCACGTTTACCATCGCCGGAACCGACCGCAGCGTCGGCTTGTTCGAGCTCGCCCGGCGGCAGCCGCAGCAGCGGATCGTGCTCGATTCGACCAGCTCGGTCGCCGGTCCGACGTGGCCGAATGGCTGCCACATCTGCGAAGTCGAGGTCGATCCGGAAACGGGCGCGGTCGAGGTTGCGGCCTACTGGTCGGTCAACGATGTCGGCCGCGTGGTGAACCCGATGATCGTGATCGGACAGCTCGAGGGCGGCGCGGCGCAGGGCATCGGCCAGGCATTGTGCGAGAGATTCGTCTACGACCGCGAGTCGGGACAGGCGTTGTCGGCGACCTTTCTCGACTATGCGCTGCCGCACGCGGCGATGATCGAGCATTTCGAGATGACGATGGACGAGTCGACGCCGTGCCTCAACAACGCCATGGGCGTCAAAGGCGTCGGCGAGCTCGGAACGATCGGCGCCACGCCGGCGGTGGTCAATGCGGTGATCGATGCGTTGACGCGCGGCGGCTCCGTCGCCGTCGGCGCGCGCGCCGACGCGCTGCAGATGCCGCTGACGTCAGAGGCCGTGTGGCAGGCGATCCGCGGCGAGCGCGCGTAGGGCAGGAACGCGCTAGAGCGCCTGCATCACCACGCGTGCGCGTTCGTCGTGCATCGTCTTCACCAATAGCTTGAGCAGCGCGTAGACCGCACGCGTCGCCGGCGTCGGTGTCGCGGTCAATTCGCCCAGCTCGATGACCGATCCGATCAACGCGTCGACTTCGACCGCGCGCCCCGCTTCCACGTCCTGCAACGTCGAGGTCTTGTGCTTGCCGACCCTGGCCGCGCCCTCGATACGCTTTTCCAGCGGCAAGCGGAAGGTCACGCCCAGTTTTTGCGCCACCGCCTGCGCTTCCCGCATCATGTCGGCGGCGAGCTCGCGCGTGGCGGGCTCCTCGCAGATGTCGACCAGCGTCGCGTGGGTCAGCGCGCTGATCGGATTGAAGCTCATGTTGCCCCACAGCTTGAGCCAGATTTCCGAGCGGATGTCATTGAGGACGGGCGCCTTGAGCCCGGCGCCGACCAGCGCGGCGGAGACGTTCTTGACGCGCTCGGTCTCGACGCCGTCAAGCTCTCCGACCGGGAAGCGGTCGCCTTCGAGCAGCTTCACCACGCCCGGGGCGATGATCTCCCCGGCGGGATAAACGACGCAGCCGATGATGCGCCGCGATTCGATGTTTTGTTCGATGACGCCGTTTGGATCGGCGGTCTTGAGCCGGTAGCCCGCGTGCGGGCCGCTGAAATTCTGGAAGTACCACCACGGCAAGCCGTTCTGAATCGGCACCACCACGGTTCCGATGTCGAACAGCGTCCCCATTTGCGGCGCCACCGCTTCGACGACGTAGGCCTGCAGCGCCAGGAAAAACGAGGTCCTGCGTGCCGGCTTCGGCGCAACTCGCTACGGCGCGGGTCGGTTGCGAGCTCCTCGGCGCCATCGGCGCGGACGAGCTTGAGCCCGTTGCACCGGATGGCATCGAGATGCGGGCCCTGCTCGACGATCGTGACTCTCTGACCCGAAAGCGCGAGCCGCACGGCGAGCATGCCGCCGATCGCCCCCGCGCCGATGACGGCGATTTTCATTGGCTCCTCCTGCATGCGGCATCCGGGTGCCTCCTTAGGTCGAGGAGGCTTCGTATCGGCGCCGCGATTGCCATTCCTCGAAGCTTCGCGCTTCGGGGCCGCTTGGCCGTTCCTCGAAGCTTCGCCCTTCGAGCTCGCTTTCGCGGGGGCGACGAATAGTTTTTCGGCCCGATGTTACTTCACGCGTCAAAACGGTTGGTCAGCGTGCCGACGCCGTCGATGACGATGCTGACGGTGCTCCCTGGTCGCATCGAGCCGACGCCGACCGATGTGCCGCAGGCGATGACGTCACCCGGCTCGAGCGTCATATACTGCGAAATAATGCTCACCAGCGCGTGCGGCGGAAAGACGATGTCGGTCAGCGGATAGTTCTGCCTCTCCTGTCCGTTGAGGATCGTCTTGACGACGAGCGCGGCCGGATCGATGCCGGTCGCAATCACCGGACCGAACGCGCCGAAGGTGTCGAAGCCCTTGGCCCGCGTCCACTGGGCGAAGCCCGAATCCTTGCTGAAGATGTCGATCGCGGTGACGTCGTTGACGCAGGTATAGCCGAAGATGAAGCCGGGCGCTTCGCCTTGCGAAACGGCGCGGCAGCGCTTGCCGATGACAATTCCGAGCTCGCCCTCGAAGATGACCTTGCCGGCGTAGGACTTGGGAGCGCGTATGGTTTCACCGGCGGCGATGAACGAGTTGTTGGCCTTGAGGAAATAAAGCGGCTCCGCCGGAACTGCGTGGGCGAGCTTGGTCACCAGCGCGCGATAGTTGTCGACCAGCGCCACCATCTTGCTCGGCACCGTCGGAGTTAACAGCTTTGCCGCGCCGAGCGGAAGCGATTGCCCGGTCGGTCGCGGATTGGCGAACATGTCTCCCTCGTGAATCCGGATCGCATCGTCGTCGACGGTGCCGAAAATCTCGCGGCCCTCGTGGATCGCGCGCGCCCAGTGCGGCATGGCTCCTCCTCGATCGAGTCGAGCTCGTTCTTAGGCTTAGGTGGCCTTGAGTCTCCGGGCCGCCAGCGCATATCCGCCGGCGGCGCCATCGACGAAATGGACGTGACTGCTTTCGGTGATCGATGGAACGATACAGGTCATGATCGCGGACGGCTGGCGATGCAATCCGAAGCGCGCGACCCCCTGTTCCTCCGCGATCGCAAGGCGTTGCTCGATTCTGTCAGCGAGCGCAGGCGTGCAATCGAGCGTCATGCGCAAGTTGTCGTCGTACTTGCGGAAGTCCGAATTCTCGACCACTTCGCGGCGGTAGACCGACGGATCGAATCCGCCGACGCGAACCCCCAGGCGCATGATCATGAATGCCAGCAGCGTACCGGCGCCCAAGCGCAGGCGGCGCAGAAAAAGACGCTCGCCGCTCTTGCGCGAGGCGCGCGCCTCGAGATCGAGTCCCGGCGGCGGCCACCCGACGCCGGGCGCGCCGTCCGGGACCGGGCGGGCGACTTCGGTGCTGCTCTCCAGCTCCGCCAGCAGCTCCTCGACCAGCTTGCGAAATGCGGGATCGCCGTTGGTCACCGGCGCCACGACCAGCGACAGGATCAATCCGTGCGAGGCGGGGATGTCGTTCCAGCGG
>JALZAN010000109.1 GCA_030948365.1 Pseudomonadota bacterium | reverse complement strand
GAACATGGCATCTACGTGGTGCACGACCTGGCCTACGCCGACATCTGCTTCGATGGCTGGAAGGCGCCGTCGATCATGCAGGTGCCGGGCGCGCGCGACGTTGCGGTCGAATTCTTCACCATGTCCAAGAGCTACAACATGGCCGGCTGGCGCATCGGCTTCATGGTCGGCAACAAGGACCTGGTGAACGCGCTGGCGCGGATCAAGGGCTATCACGATTATGGAACGTTCACGCCGATCCAGGTAGCGGCGATCGCGGCGCTCGAGGGGCCGCAGGATTGCGTCGCGCAAGTGGCGCTGACGTATCAGAAGCGCCGCGATGTGCTGGTCAAAGGGCTGCACGAAGCCGGATGGCTGGTGGATATTCCCAGGGCGTCGATGTACGTCTGGGCCAAGATTCCCGACGCCTACAAGGCGCTAGGGTCGCTCGAGTTCACCAAAAAGCTCATCGCGCAGGCGAAGGTGTCGGTGTCGCCGGGCATCGGCTTCGGAGAATTCGGCGACCAGCACGTCCGCTTCGCGCTGATCGAGAACGAGAGCCGGACTCGGCAGGCGATTCGGGGCATCAAGCAGATGTTCCGGGAAGACGCAGCGTCGTAAGGCTCAGGCAATGGCGCAAACTTCGATGAAGCCGCTTCAGGTCGGCCTGCTGGGTATGGGCACGGTTGGATGCGGAACCTGGACGGTCCTGCGGCGCAACGCGGAGGAAATCGCGCGCCGTGCGGGGAGGCCGATCCGCATCAGCTGGATCGCCACCCGCACGCTCGATCGCGCACGAGAAGCGACGCGCGGCGCGAGCGATGTCTCGCTCACGACCGATCCGAACGCGGTGATCGATCATCGTGACGTGGACATCGTGGTCGAGCTGATCGGCGGCATCGAGCCCGCAAAATCGTACGTGCTGCGAGCGATCGCCAACGGCAAGCACGTCGTCACGGCCAACAAAGCGCTACTGGCCGCGCATGGCAACGAGATCTTCGCGGCGGCGCAAAAAGCCGACGTGATGGTCGCGTTCGAAGCCGCGGTCGCCGGCGGCATTCCAATCATCAAGGCGCTGCGCGAGGGGCTGACCGCCAACCGGATCGAATGGATCGCCGGCATCATCAACGGCACCAGCAACTTCATCCTCTCGCAAATGCGCGCGACCGGCGCGCCGTTTGCGACCGTGCTGGCGGAGGCGCAGAAGCGCGGCTATGCCGAGGCCGACCCCACGTTCGACGTCGAGGGCATCGACGCCGCGCACAAGCTCGCCATCATGTCGGCGATCGCCTTCGGCGTTCCGATGCAGCTGGACAAGGTCTATACCGAGGGCATTACGCGGCTCACGCGCGAGGATATCCGCTATGCCGAGGAGCTCGGCTACCGCATCAAGCTGCTCGGCATCACCCGCCGCGCGGGCGCCGACGGTGTTGCGGGCGGCGAGGGCATCGAGCTCAGGGTCCATCCGACGCTGGTGCCGGCGAAGCGCCTGATCGCCAACGTCGAAGGCGCGATGAACGCGGTGCTGGTCAAGGGCGACGCCGTTGGCGCGACGCTCTACTACGGACCGGGCGCGGGCGCGGAGCCGACCGCGAGCGCGGTCATCGCCGACCTGGTCGACGTCACGCGCATGCACACCGCGGACCCCGAGCATCGCGTTCCGCATCTCGCCTTCCAGCCCGATCAGCTCTCCAACATTCCATTCCTGCCGATGGGCGACGTCAGGACGAGCTACTACCTGCGCATGCGGGTGCTCGACCGGCCGGGCGTGCTGGCCGATATCACTCGCATTCTCGCCGACCGTGAAATCTCGATCGAAGCGATGATTCAGAAGGAGCCGCCCGAAGGCGAGGATCGCACCGACATCATTCTGCTGACTCACATCTCGGTCGAGCGCCAGGTGGTCGACGCCATCGAGAAGATCGAGTCGCTTCCCACCGTCAACGGCAAGGTGGTGCGCATCCGGATGGAGGAGCTGAATTGAAGTTGCGGGTTCGGTAATGCGCTACGTAAGCACTCGCAGCGGGGGCTTCGGCTCGCTGCCGCCGCAGTCTTTTTCGTCGATTCTGCTCGAGGGCCTCGCGCCCGATGGCGGCCTCGCGGTCCCCGAAAGCTATCCTCGATTCAGCGGCGACGAGCTGGCCGCGCTTCGGCCGCTCGACTATCGCCAGCTCGCGTTCGCGGTATTGTCGCGCTACGCCGACGACCTACCGCCGGCGGACCTGCAGGCGATCATCGATCGCACCTATACCGCGGCCATTTTCGGCAGCGACGAGATCGCTCCGCTGCTTGCGCTCGCGCCTGACCTGTATCTGCTGCGCGTGGCCAACGGCCCCACGCTGGCGTTCAAGGACATCGCGTTGCAACTCCTCGCCAATTTGTTCGAGTACGTTTTGGCAAAACAGAACGCGACGCTCAACATCCTCGGTGCGACCTCGGGTGATACCGGATCGTCGGCCGAGCTCGCCATGCGCGGGAAAAGCTCCTTGTCGGTGTTCATGCTCTCACCCAAGGGCAAGATGAGCCTGTTCCAGACCGCGCAGATGTATTCGCTGGCCGATGCCAACATCTTCAACATCGCCATCGAGGGCGTCTTCGACGACTGCCAGGACATCGTCAAGGCGATCGCCTCCGACGCGGCGTTCAAGCGGAAATATCACATCGGCGCGGTCAACTCCATCAATTGGGCGCGCATCGCGGCGCAGGTCGTGTACTACTTCAAGGGCTACTTCGCAGCGACGGCCGCAGACGATCAGCAGGTGTCGTTCGCGGTGCCTTCGGGCAACTTCGGCAACGTCCTGGCCGGTCACGTCGCCAGGAAGATGGGATTGCCGATCCGGCGACTGATCGTCGCGACCAACGAAAACGACGTGCTCGACGAGTTCTTCAGGAGCGGGCGCTACCGGGTACGCAGCGCCGACCAAACACGCCAGACGTCGAGCCCGTCGATGGATATTTCCAAGGCGTCGAACTTCGAGCGCTTCGTGTTCGACCTAGCCGAACGCGATCCGGCGGTGCTCGCCGCGCTCTGGCGCGAAGTCGACGCCAGGGGCGGATTCGACATCGGCGGGTCGCCGCTCGCGCGCCGGCTACGCGATTCCGGATTCGTTTCCGGCCGCAGCACCCATGCCGATCGCCTCGCCACCATGCGCATGCTCGCCGAGCGCCACCACGTGGTGGTCGATCCACATACCGCGGACGGCGTCAAGGTCGGGCTCGAGCATCGCGAAAAAGACGTGCCGCTGATCTGCATCGAGACGGCGCTGCCGGCCAAGTTCGCGACGACGATCCAGGAAGCGCTGGGATACGCGCCCACGCGACCCGCGGCCTACGAGAATCTGGAAGCGCTGCCGCAGCGCTTCGTGACGCTGCCCCCGGACGTGGCGGCGGTCAAGGCGTTCGTTGCCGAGAACGCACGTGCTTGACCGACCTCCGCCGATGAGCCGGTGGCTGCGCGATCTCGGCCGCAATCTGTGGAGCGGCGCGCTGCTCGACTTCGGCCAGTCGGTCAGCAAGCTACGCTTTCGCATCGGCATCGGACCGCTGCTGGTGTTATTCGCGCTCTCGGCCTGGCTCGACCTCGCGGTCGATACCATCCGGCGGGAGCCGGGATCGACCTTCGTCTTGACGGGACTGGTCAGCGAAGGATTCTACGGCGCGCTGCTGATGCTCTTCGCGGCATTGCTGGCGCTGATTTTCCGCCAGCCTTCGCTTGCGCTTGCGCTGCCGGTCATTCTCCTCTCGGGCGAGTGGCCGCTGCAGCTCGCCAGGATGTTCAGCGCGCTCGCGCTCGGCGGCAGCTTCGACTGGTCCGGCCCCGCGCTGCGCGCGGATCAATTGATTTTCTTCTGGAGCCTGTTCTGGCTCTGGCGCTCGGCGGCAGTGAGTCTCGACCCGAAGTATCCCCATTTCGTTCTGCGCTCGCTGGCCGCCGCGGTCCTGCTGTCGGCGCCGCTGTGGTTCGCGTCCTCGCTGCTGCCGGAGATCGCGTGGTGGGAGGCGCCGGCGAAGGAACCCGCGCGCGACGCGCGCTTTCCGAGCCCTGCGTCGGAGGCGGTCTTGAGCGCGCAGCAGGAGATCTTCGACAAGGCGATCGATGACCTGGAAGACGAGCGGCGCGGTGTCACCGATCTCTACTTCGTCGGATTCGCGCCCTATGCGCAAGAGGACGTGTTCCGCAAGGACATGGACGTCGCGCGCGGGCTCTTCGACGAGCGCTTCGACACCAGAGGCCGGTCGATCGTGCTGATCAACAATCCGAGGACGGTGCTCGAGGCGCCGTTGGCGACGGTCACCAATCTGCGCGCGACCCTGAAGGAGATCGGCGCCACCATCGATCGAGACGACGACGTGGTCATGGTTTACCTGGAAAGCCACGGCGGGCGTGACCATCGCCTGGCGGTCGAATTTCCGCCGCTCGAGCTTGACCAGCTGACCCCCCAGCTGTTGCGCGAAGCGCTCGACGATGCCGGCATCAAGTGGCGGATCGTGATCGTCTCGGCTTGCTACTCGGGTGGCTACGTCGAGCCGCTCAAGGATGAGTACACGCTGATCCTGACCGCGTCGGCCGCCGACCGCACTTCATTCGGTTGCGGCACCGAAAGCAACGCCACCTATTTCGCCGATGCGATGTTCCAGCACGCGCTTCGCTTCGAGGATTCGTTCGTCAAGGCCTTTGCGCAGGCGCGCGAGCGCATCGCGCAGCGCGAGCAGGAACAGAAAATGACTCCCCCTTCCGACCCGCAAATCTTTGTCGGCGACGAAATGGCGACGAAGCTGCCGAAGCTCGAGGCCACGCTGCGCGCGCACCGCGCCAGCGGCACGATTTGACGAAGGTTCGGACGATGCGCGGCAGCCGACCCGCTCAATCGTCATTCCCGCGTAAGCGCGAATCCATTGGCGGTGCTAGGGTCGAAAAATGGATCGCCGCTTTCGCTTGGCTGACGCTGATTTTTGAAAGCGGCCACCTTTTTAAGTAATCCTTCACGGAAACGGTGATCCGTTCAAGGAAAGGCGGCTTGGCGGCTCCGGCCGCGCTTGTTGGTAGAATCACGCTTCGTGGCGCGCGTTCCGCTGGAAACGAAAATCTGCCGAACCACCGGCCCGCGCGCGCCTTCGCAAAAACAGCCCGATGGAAAACGCCAAGACGTCCGTTCGCCCGCTTGCCGGGCTGAAAGTCCTCGAGCTCGGGCAACTGATCGCGGGCCCGTTCGCCGGCAAGGTGCTCGCCGAGTTCGGCGCCGAAGTGATCAAGATCGAGCCGCCCGCATCGGGGAACGACCAGGGCGGCGACCCGCTGCGTCAATGGCGGCTGCTGCACGACGGCACGTCGCTCTGGTGGTACGTGCAGGCGCGCAACAAGAAATCGGTGACCGCCAATTTGCGCATGGCCGAAGGGCAGGAGATAGCGCGCCGGCTCTCGCGCGACGCCGACATCGTCATCGAAAATTTCCGCCCCGGCACGCTGGAAAAATGGGGCCTCGGCTATGACGTTCTTTCCGCCGATAACCCGGGATTGATCCTGCTTCGCCTGTCGGGGTTCGGGCAGACGGGACCGTACCGCGATCAGCCGGGCTTCGGCGCCGTGGGCGAGTCGATGGGCGGCATGCGCCATGTCACCGGATTTCCGGAGCGTCCACCGGTGCGCATGAACATCAGCATCGGCGACGCACTCGCCGCGCTGCACGGCGTGATCGGCGTGCTGATGGCGCTGCATCATCGCAACGCGCACGGCGGCAAGGGACAGGTCGTCGATGTCGCGCTGTACGAGGCAGTATTCAATATGATGGAGAGCCTCATCCCCGATTACGATCTGCATGGCGACATCCGCGGCCGCATCGGCACCGGCCTGACCAATATCGTGCCGTCCAACACCTACACCACGCGCGACGGACACAGCGTGGTGATAGCCGGCAACGGGGACAGCATCTACAAGCGGCTGATGCACGCGATCGGGCGCGACGACCTCGGCCAGGATCCCGAGCTTGCGAGCAATGTCGGGCGCGTCAAGCGCACGGCCGCGATCGACGGCGCGATCGGCGAGTGGGCGGCCGCGCACGATCTCGACGATATCCTCCGCCAGCTCAAGGCAGCCGATGTCCCGCACGGCAAGATCTACACCGCCGCCGACATCGTCGGCGATCCGCAATATCTCGCGCGCGAAATGATCCGGCTGGTGAAACTTCCCGACGGCACGCCACTCAAGCTTCCTGGGATCGTGCCCAAGCTGTCGGACACGCCGGGCGGCATGGATTGGATCGGACCGGCGCTGGGCGAGCACACCGACGCCGTGCTGCGCGCGGCGGGATACGACAGCGACCAAATCGCGCGCCTGCGCGACGCGGGCGCGATTTAAGGCCGCGCTATTTGAGTTCGCGTGCGAACACGATCGAGGCTGCATGCGGACGCGATGGGGCCGCGCGCGGGTACCATTGAAGTCGCGCGGACACGGCCGAGACCGGGCACAGGCGCGATTATAAATTTGCGCATTGAGCGCGAGTTGAACGAGACGAGGTAGCACCATGGAGCGCATCCACATTCACGACGTTGTCGCCCGCGACGGCTTGCAGATCGAGCCCGCCTGGGTGCCAACCGAACGCAAGATCGAGCTGATCGATCGCCTGTCCGCGACCGGCCTGAGCAAGATCGAGGCGACGTCGTTCGTATCGCCCAAGGCGGTGCCGAACCTTCGCGATGCAGAAGCCGTGATGGCGGGCATCAAGCGCAATCCCAGGGTCACCTACGTTGCACTGGTGCCCAACGCTCGAGGCGCCGAGCGGGCGCTTGCCGCCGACGTCGACGAGATGGTGCTGGTGGTCTCGGTGTCCGAGACGCACAACCGCGCCAATGTCCGACGCAGCGTCGCGGAGTCGTTTGCGGGATTCGGCGAGGTGTTCGACGTGACGCGAGGCTCCCGGCAAACCGTCGCCGGCGCATTGGCGACATCGTTCGGGTGCCCGTTCGAGGGCCCGATTCCGGAG
>JALZAN010000108.1 GCA_030948365.1 Pseudomonadota bacterium | reverse complement strand
AGCTGACGCTCACCGTCAAACGCGGCGAATTCATTTGCCTGCTCGGCCCCTCGGGCTGCGGCAAATCGACCGCGCTCAATTGCATCGCGGGCCTGATGCAGCTCTCCGGCGGCAGCATCTGGCTCGACGAGCAGCGCATCGACACGCTGCCGCCGGAAAAACGCGGCTTCGGCATGGTGTTTCAGAACTACGCGCTGTTTCCGCACATGACGGTGGCCAAGAACGTCGGCTTCGGATTGCGCATGCGCGGCGTGAGCGCGGCGGAGGCGGCGCCGCGCGTGGCGCACGCGATGAAGCTCGTGCAACTCACCGGTCAGGAGCACAAGCTGCCCGGCCAGCTCTCCGGCGGCCAGCAGCAACGCGTCGCCATTGCCCGCGCCATCGTCATCGAGCCGCCGCTGATCCTGATGGACGAGCCCTTGTCGAACCTCGACGCCAAGCTGCGCATCGAGACCCGCGCCGAGATCCGCCGCATCCATCGCGAGCTCGGCCGCGCGACGATCTACGTGACGCACGATCAGGATGAGGCTTTGTCGCTGGCCGATCGCATCGTGGTGATGAAGGACGGCGTGGTGCAGCAGGTCGGCACGCCGCCGGAAGTCTATTCGCAGCCGGCGAACCTGCACGTCGCGCGATTCATGGGATATCGCAACGTGCTCGAGCTAAGCGTCGAGCGCGAGGAGGGCGATCGCGTCTTCCTCAATGGCTCCGACGTGAGCCTTGTCGGCATCCGCAAGCAGTCGCTCGCCGGCACGCGGGCGGCGGTCGCCATCCGTCCGGAGGAGATCTACGTCGGCGAGGGGTTGGGTGGCCTCAACACGATCTCGGCGACGGTCGAGAACGTGGAGTACGCCGGCCGCGACTCGTTGCTCGACGTGGTGACCGCGTCGGGCACGGTGCTGCACGTCCGTGGGCCCGTGACCACCCGTCTCGGCGACGCCGTGCGGGTCCACGTGCCGGTCGAGCGCGCGCTGGTCTATCCGCTCGATTGAGCAGACGGTGAGGACATCGGCCACTACCGCAGTAACCACGCCTCGCGCGCTGTTCGATCCCGCGCTGCTGCTGGTCGTGCCGGCGACGGCGTTCATGGTGCTGCTCTTCGTCTATCCGTTCCTCTACGGGCTGGTGCTATCGTTCAATCCCAAGGACGGCGGCTGGCTTTTCAACTACTCGCATTTCTTCACCACCGACAATTTGTGGCCGACGATCTGGACGACGCTCAAGCTTTCGCTGCCGGCCACGCTCATCAATGTCGGATTCGCGCTGCCGATCGCCTACAAAATGCGGGTGAAGTCACGCTATCAGCGATGGATCACGACCATCCTGGTGGTGCCGATCACCCTTGGCACGGTGCTGATCGCCGAGGGCATGCTGACCTATTTCGGCCCCAAGGGCTGGCTGGCCCAGTTCCTGCAATTCTTTCACCTTTACGAGGGGTCGATACGTCTGACGCACAATTATTGGGGGGTGCTGATATCGCTCGTGATCTCGGGTTTTCCGTTCGCGTTCCTGCTGATTCTTTCCTACATCACCGGCATCGACCCGGTGCTCGCACGCGCGGCGTCGACGCTCGGCGCCGACCCGAAATCGCAGTTCCGGCACATTTACCTTCCCTTGCTCGCGCCGGGACTCGCGATGTGCTTCTGTCTGGCGTTCGTGCAGGCGTTTTCGGTGTTTCCTTCCGCGGTCCTGCTCGGATCGCCCGCCGGCCCGACGCGCGTCATTTCCATCGCGGCGTACGAGGCAGCGTTCGAGCAATACGATTACTCGATGGCCTCCGCGATCGCGATGATCATGGGTTTCGTGCAGTTGATCATCGTCGCCGCGGTGCTGGGCCTGCGGAACGCCTTCTATCGCGGACCGGTTTCAGGCGGCAAGGGTTAGCGGACCGATGAGCGCAGCCCAAGCGCAAGATGCCCCGCGAATGAATCGGCAGCTCGCCCATGCCTGGTTCGACCGCGCCTGGCGCGGATTCCTGCTCGGGCTGATGACGCTGTTCGTCGTCAACATCGCGTTCATGATCGCGGCGGTTGCCACCAGCTCCTTTGCCAAACGCTGGCTCGGAACATGGCTGCCGGAAGGATGGACCACGACCTGGTACACGGCGGCGTGGAAGGAATTTCAGCTCGACGCCGTGCTCTGGGTTACGGTGGAGGTCGTGTTTGCCGTGGTCGCGCTGGCGTTGCTTATCGGCGTGCCGGCGGCGTACACGCTGGCGAGGCGCGATTTTCGCGGCAAGCGGCTGTTGATGCTGTTGTTCCTGCTGCCGCTGATGGTGCCGCCGATCACCTACGGCATCCCGCTGGCCACGGTGCTTTACAAGCTGCAGCTCGCGGGGACCATCTATGGCGTGATTCTGGCCAACCTTATCCCGGCGGCGCCCTTCGTCATTCTGGTCATGACCCCGTTCATCGAGCAGATCGATCCCAATCTCGAGTCCGCTGCGCGGGTTTTCGGTGCGGGCACCGGCCGCATGTTCTGGCACATTCTGGTGCCGTTGCTCGGCCCCGGCATTCTTGCCGCGTCGCTGCTGGTGCTGGTACGCACGATTGCGCTGTTCGAGCTCACCTTCCTGACCGCCGGCCCGGATTCGCAAACGCTGGTCGTCGCCCTCTACTACGCGGTGTTCGCGGCAGGCGTGCGCGCGCCGCAGTCGGTCGACGCGATGGCGATGGTGTACATGCTGGTGACGTTGGTGTGGCTGCTGATCGCGCTGCGCTTCGTCAATCCGACGCAGCTGGTCTCGCGGGTAAAAGAACACCCGCAACCCGCCGCCTAGCCTGCCGAGCAGGGCATGAGCAGGCTTTCGCTCGCCACGCTTGCGATGCTTCCCGCCGCGATCGCCAGGCCGGAGTACGACGCACGCAGCATCGGTATCGGCATTGTCCACCTGGGCATCGGGGCATTTCATCGGGCGCAGACCGCCGTCTACAGCGACGACGCGCTCGCCTTGCATCAGGACAACTGGGGCATCTGTGGCGTGAGCCTGCGCTCCGCCGACGTCCGCGACCGGCTCTCGCCGCAGGACGGCATTTACACCGCGGTCGAAAAAAGCCCCGCTGGAGTTCATCGCCGGATCATCGGCAGCGTGCGCGAGGTTCTGTTTCTCGGCGACCAGCGGGCGCAGGTCGCGGCGCGCATGGCCGCCGCCGAGACGCGCATCGTCTCGCTGACCATCACCGAGAAAGGTTATTGTCACGACCCTGCCAGCGGCAAGCTCGATTTCACGCATCCGGATATCGCGCACGATCTCACCCACCCCGCGGAACCGCACAGCGCGATCGGGCTAATCGCTTCGGCACTGGATGCGCGCCGGACCTCGCACGGCGGCGCGCTGACGATACTGTGCTGCGACAACCTTCCGCACAATGGCGCCCTCGTCGGCGGGCTGGTGGCGGCGTTCGCCGAGGCGTGCGACCGGGCGCTTGGTCGCTGGATCGAAGATCATGCGAGCTTCCCGTCGACCATGGTCGATCGCATCGTCCCGGCCACCACCGACGCCGACATCGCC
Organism: Pseudomonadota bacterium; assembly: GCA_030948365.1. Classification (GTDB taxonomy): domain Bacteria; phylum Pseudomonadota; class Gammaproteobacteria; order Burkholderiales; family Casimicrobiaceae; genus PALSA-1003. The sequence continues at coordinate 3,792 of JALZAN010000108.1, read as the reverse complement.
GACAACGATCTCTCGCTGGCCATGCACGATGCCGCGCCGGTGATGCACGAGCCGTTCAAGCAGTGGGCAATCGAAGACCGCTTCGCCGCCGGGCGGCCGCGGTGGGAAGATGCGGGCGCCGAGCTGGTTGGAGACGTGGCACCTTTCGAGGCGATGAAGCTGAGGCTGCTCAACGGCAGCCATTCGGCACTCGCCTACCTGGGATTTCTCGCCGGGCACGAGTACATTTACCAGGTCGCAGCGCAACCGGACTTCGTGAGTTTGATGCGCCGGCTGATGGCCGAAGTGGTCCCGACGCTGGCGGTGCCGCCGGGCGTCGATGTCCTCGCCTACCAGGATGCGCTGGTCAAGCGCTTCAGCAATCCAGCGCTGCCGCATCGCACGCAGCAGATCGCGATGGACGGCTCGCAAAAGCTGCCGCAGCGCTTGCTTGGCACCGTCCGCGACAACCTCCATGCGGGGAAGAGCGTCGCCATGCTCGCTCTCGCGGTGGCCGGCTGGATGCGCTACGTCAGCGGCCGCGACGAATCCGGCCGGCAGATCAAGGTCGCCGATCCGCTTGCCGAGACATTCACGCGTATTGCCCTGGATAGCGGCATTCATCGCGGCGGTGACCCGGCGGCGCTGGCCGGCGCGCTGCTCGGCATCCGCGAGATCTTCGGCGACGATCTCGCCGCAGATCGCCGCTTCGCAGGTGCGGTCAGCGCAGCGCTGACGTCGCTGTTCGCGAAGGGCTCCGCACGTACCGTTGCCGACGCGATGCACGCCGTCGCATGAGCGCTTGAATTGGACACCTGCCGCTTTCTGGAACGAAGATGATTCCACTTTCGCTGCATCCCGACCGTTTGTTCTCTTCCGATCCGACGCAACGCGACTTGAGCCGCGCGCTGTACGCGACCGTCAAGACACTTCCCATTATCAGCCCGCATGGGCACACCGATCCGCAGTGGTACGCCGACGACGCACCATTCACCAATGCGTCGGCGCTGCTCATCACGCCGGACCATTACGTTTTCCGGATGCTCTACAGCCAGGGCGTCGGCCTCGAGGATGTGGGGATTCCGCGCCGCGATGACGGTCCGGTGGCGCACGACGCGCGCAAGATCTGGCGCAGCTTTGCGGCCAACTACCGGTTGTTTCGCGGAACGCCGACGCGCGTGTGGCTCGACCATGCGTTTCACGAGGTGTTCGGCGTACGCGAGCGCCTGACGCCGGAATCCGCAGACCGCGTCTTCGACACAATCAACGATTGTCTCGGCCGCCCCGAGTTTCGTCCACGCGCCTTGTTCGAACGCTTCAACATCGAAGTCATCGCCACCACCGAGTCGCCGCTCGACCCGCTTGTCCACCACGCGAAGCTTTCGAGCAGCGGCTGGAGGGGGCGCGTCATTACCGCGTACCGGCCGGATCCGGTCGTCGATCCCGCGTTCGACGGCTTTGCCGCCAACGTCGAAAGCCTGGGACGGCTGTCGGGCGAGGATACGACGACATGGCGCGGCTATCTGGCCGCGCATCGAAACCGGCGCGCGTTTTTCAAAACGATGGGCGCTACGTCGACCGACCACGGCCACCCGACCGCGCAAACCTGCGACCTCGACAGCGCGGACTGCGAGGCCCTGCTGGCGAAGTCGCTGGCGGGCAAGGCGACTGCCGCCGAAGCGGAGGCGTTTCGCGGCCAGATGCTGACCGAGATGGCGAAGATGAGCCTCGACGACGGCCTGGTGATGCAAATCCATCCCGGTTCTTTCCGCAATCACAACCCGCAAGTCCGGCAGCGCTTCGGCCGCGACAAGGGTGCGGATATCCCGACCGCTACCGATTACGTTCATGCGCTGAAGCCGCTGCTCGACCGCTTCGGCAACGAACCGAAGCTGACAGTGATTCTTTTCACACTGGACGAGACCACCTATTCGCGCGAGCTGGCGCCGCTGGCGGGACACTATCCCATTCTTCGACTTGGTCCGCCGTGGTGGTTTTACGACAGCCCCGAGGGCATGCAACGGTTTCGCGAGCAAGTGACAGAGACGGCCGGGTTCTACAACACGGTCGGGTTCAACGACGACACGCGCGCGTTCCTGTCGATTCCCGCGCGCCATGATGTTGCGCGCAGGATGGATTGCCGCTTCCTGGCCCAGCTCGTCGCCGAGCACAAGATCGAAGAGGACGAAGCGTTCGAACTTGCGCCGGAGCTTGCGTATGGTCTGGCGAAGCGCGCCTACAAGCTCTAGTGGTCCGATGCCGGAAGCGTCGGTCTGTCGTTTTTTGCCGTGCACTCGAACACCGGCCACGCGAGGAAACCGCAGCGACCCGCCGGAGGGCCACGATCGTTCAACCGAGCGGCGTCGAGGCAGGGGGTGCTGTTCGGAAACACGGCACGCTGGGGCGGTGACGATTGACGCGGCTTCCGCGGGCGTCCTATAGTCGTCAGGCGGGTGTGGCGCCCCCATTGGCCACGTCGAGAGCGGGGCGGAAATTCTCCGACCGCAGAGCCTAACCAAACCTGCAAGGGGAAACGATGAAAGGCCAATCGGATGCACTGGCGCTGGTAGGGCGAATTCTGCTCGGCTTGATCTTCGTTCTGTCGGGCTTTCAGAAGCTGATGGGTTTTTCGGGCCTGGTTGGTTCGATCGCCGGCAAAGGCTTGCCCATGGCGGAGGTCCTGGCGGTTCTGACGATCGCCATCGAATTGGGCGGCGGTCTGCTGCTGGTGATCGGGCTGGAGGCGCGGTGGGCTGCTTTGGTGCTTTTCCTGTTTATCATTCCGGTCACGCTGGTCTACCATAACTTCTGGACGATGGACGGCGCGCAGTACGCCATGAACAAGATTCAGTTCATGAAAAACCTTTCGATCATGGGTGGGATGCTGCTGGCGGCCGCATTCGGGCCGGGACGCTACAGCGTCGACAAGGGATAGTGGGCATCACGCGGCGGAGCCGGCGGTGACAGTCAAGTTGCGCGCGGTGCGCACGTCCAAGACGCGGGTCGGCACGACCGCGCAGCAGATCGAGATCGGGCCGCATGTCCTGATCGCCGATGCCGCCCGCGAGATCGGGGGCGAGGACCTTGGGCCCGATCCTCACGAGTTGCTGGATGCGGCGCTCGCCGCGTGCACCGCGCTTACCTTGACGCTCTACGCCAGGCACAAGGGCATAGCGATAGCGGCGCTCGAAGTCGAGGTCGACCACGACGAGCGCGACGGCGTCTATCGAATGCGCCGCGACATCCACGTCAGCGGAGAGATCTCCGCGGAGCAGCGCAAACGGATGCTGGAGATTGCCAACAAGTGCCCGGTGCACCGCACGCTCTCGGGCTCGTTCGAAATCGTATCGCAGCTCGACTGATCGCGCCGAAGCGGCTTGACCCCGGGCCTGCGACCTATTCGCGCACCGCGGAGTCGATCCAGATCGTAACCGGGCCGTCGTTGATCAGCGCGATCTGCATGTGCGCGCCGAACGCGCCGGTCGCTACCTTGCGGCCGATCTCGCGCTCGAGCGCACCGACGAACGCATCGAACGACGGTCGCGCGACGTCGGGCTCCGCGGCGGCGCTGTAGGAGGGCCGCGCGCCTTTTTTGGTCGACGCAAGCAGCGTGAATTGACTCACGGCGAGAATCTCGCCACCGATGTCGTGCACCGAGCGGTTCATGATCCCGGCGTCGTCGTCGAAAATGCGCAGGATGGCGATCTTGTGCGCCAGCCAATCGCCGTCGGCGATCGAATCCGAGGGAGCGACGCCGCATAGGACGAGCAGCCCGGCGCCGATTTCGGAAATGACCCAATCGTCGACTTTTAC
>JALZAN010000013.1 GCA_030948365.1 Pseudomonadota bacterium | reverse complement strand
GGCTGCTCCTCGATTACACAGCGCCGGCGGCACTCGATCCGGGTCAGCGCGACAACATCGAGTTCTATAACGCCTCACTCAAGCACTATTTCACCACCGCAGAGCCGGCGGAAGCGCAGTCCCTGGATGCCGGCATCACGGTGCCGGGATGGGTGCGCACCGGCTACGATTTCAAATCGTGGACGGTCGAGTCCGGCGTCGGCGTTCCCGCCTGTCGCTTTTTCGGCACCCCCGGTCTAGGGCCGAACACTCACGTATTCACCATCAATGTCGCCGAGTGCAACAAGCTGCGCGCGGACCTGAAATGGAAGTTCGAAGGTCTGGCGTTCGACGAGCAAACGCCGGCCAACAACGATTGTCCGGCGGGGCGCGTGCCGGTGACGCGTCTGTACAACAACGGCATGGGCGGCGAAGCCAATCACCGCTACCTCACCAGCCACAGCGAGATCTACAGGACCGTTGTTGCGGGATGGCTGGAAGAAGGCGTCGTGTTCTGCGCCGCGCCGTAGGCGATCCGGCCTAAGCCACGGAGCGGGGCGCCGCGGCCGGATCAGCGCGGCGGGTAAAGGGTCAGGCGCAGGAGCTGGTCAAATATCCCGGGTGCCGCCGCCACCACTATTCCGCCTGCCGCCAGACCGGTCGTCCCGGGGTACGGGTACGTTCTTCCGCCCGCCTCCTCGACCAGCAGCAAGCCCGCGAGCGCGTCCCAGGGGTGCATGTGCGGCTCGACGTAGCCATCGAACCTTCCGGCGGCAACGTGCGCGAGCATCAGCGCGCCCGCGCCCATATCCTTGACCGCCGCGCCCGCTTCATAGAGCCGGCGCTCGAGCTCGTGGTGTTGTGTCAGCGAATGACGCGCCACATAACCCGCGCACAAAAGCGCTTCGTCGACGCGAAGGCACGAAGACGCGTGGATCGGCGAGTCGTTGCAAAACGCACCACTCCCTCGCACTGCCCAGAACAGCTCGTCCAGCGAAGGATCGTAGATCACACCGATGCGACGCTCACCCTCGACCAGGAAGGCCAGCGATACGCACCAGTAGCGCACCCCGTGCACGAAGTTGATCGTGCCGTCGATCGGATCGACGATCCACGCGTTGGCGCCAAGCGCGCCACCGTCTTCCTCGCCGAGCATGGTGTCGGTCGGAAACGCGCCGGCGAGCTCGCTGCGGATCAGCGCTTCCACATCGTGGTCGGCGGCGCTGACCCAGTCCTGCGGTCCCTTGGCTTCGGCGGAGAACTCAAGCTCGCGCAGGAAGTAGCGTCGTGCGAGGACGCCCGCCTTGCGCGCGAGCGATCGGGCGAAGCGCGCTCGAGCCTCGATCTCGGACACGCTCATGCAGGCGCGATCGGAATCACGCCGTGGTTGGCCAGCTCGAGCGACACGGTCGTCCCCGCAGCGAGCGGACGATCGACCGCCATGTTGACGATGAACAGCGGACCGATCGGCGTGTCGACGGTGTATTCCATCGCGCCGCCGATGTACGCCGCCTTGCGCACGGTTCCGGTCAGGCCTCCGGAGCCATTCCTCGGTAGGACATCGATCGCCTCCGGACGGATCGATACGTCGACTTCGCCGTCGGCAAGACCGCGGTGCGGCAACCTCACCGACAGCGGACCGATGGTCAGGTCGCCGAAGCGGTCGTCGACTCGCGTCAGCCTGCCGCGAACGCGGTTGGCGTCACCCATAAATCCGGCGACGAAGACGTCCCGAGGTTGTTCGTAAAGGTCGCGCGGCGCGCCTTCCTGCGCAATCGTCCCCTTGTTCATGACGATGATGCGGTCCGAGACCGCCATCGCCTCCGATTGATCGTGGGTCACGTAAACGACCGTAAGCAAGAGGCGCTGCTGAAGCTCGCGGATTTCCTCGCGCATCTGCCGGCGCAAGCGAGCATCGAGATTGGACAGCGGTTCATCGAAGAGCAGCACGCTTGGCTCGAGCACCAACGCTCGAGCGACGGCGACGCGCTGCTGCTGCCCGCCCGAAAGCTCCGACGGTAGACGGGCGTCGAGTCCGGTCAGCCCGACCATCGCCAGCGCCGCGTGTGCTTTTTCCGCAACTTCGACCTTGGGCAGGCGCGCAACGGTGAGTCCGTAGCCCACGTTCTCGAACACGCTCATGTGCGGAAACAGCGCGTAGCTCTGGAATACCATCGACACATCGCGCTCCGATGGTGGAACGCGGGTGACATCGCTGTCGCCGATGGCGATCGTTCCCGAGGTCGGCAGCTCGAGCCCCGCGATCATCCGCAGCGTGGTCGTCTTGCCGCAGCCGGAAGGACCCAGCAGCGTGACCAGCGTTCCTTCGGCGATGGTAAACGAAACGTCGTCGACCGCGCCCACGGCGCCGTAGCGCTTGCTCACGTTCCGGAATTCGATCGAGGCGGCTTTCATGGATGCACGAACGGCGGTCTTCAGGCCGCCGTTCCTCCCAATCGTGCCATGCCCGGTTCGATGAGCGGTCTTGCATCGGCACGCCGGTCGAGGCGCTTGACCCCGACCAGGCGCTGGATCAGCCAGATTACGGCCAGCGCCAACACGATCAGGACCGAGCAATAAGCCAGCGCAACGCCGTAGTCGCCGTTGACGACCCGGTTGATGATGTAGGTCGTCGCCCATTCGTATTCGGCGGAGACGAGAAAGATGATCGCCGACACGGTCGTCATCGCACGCACGAAGCTGTAGACGAGCGCCGCCACCATCGCCGGCTTCAGCAGCGGCAGCAGAACGCGCCTCAGCGTGGTGATCCCGCGCGCGCCCAGCGTCGCCGAGGCCTCGTCGAGGCTCTTGTCGATCTGCGACATGGCGGCAATGCCGGCGCGCACGCCGACCGGCATGTTGCGGAACACGTTGCAGAGGATCAGCACCAGAGCGGTGCCGGTGATTTCGATCGGCGGGACATTGAAGGCAAGGATGTACGATACGCCGATTACCGTTCCCGGAATCGCGAACGAGAGCATGGTGCCGAACTCGAATGCCGAACGGCCGGCGAAACGATAGCGGGTCAGGATGTACGCGGTCAGGATGCCTAGCAGCGAGGTCACCGGCGCGGCGATCGCCGACAGCTCGACCGTGGTCCAGAATGAGTTCCACGCCGCTCCGGCCCAGAGGATGCCGTTGCCCGTGAGCTCGATGGCGAAGGCCTTGACGTAATGCTTGAGCGTCGGCGAGTAGTCGCGTCCCCATTGCTCGACGAAGCCCCCGACCAGCGCCATGAGGTAGAGGATGATCGTCAGCGCCGCCCATGGCAGCGCAACCGCGTAGCAGAGCCTGCGCACGCGATCGGGCAGCGGCGTGGGGAGACCCGAGTCGCCTTTGCCGCCGAGCGCCGTGTACATCTTGCGGCCAAGCAGCCGCCGCTGGGCGAAGAACGCCGCCAGCGCGAACAGAAGCAGGAGGATGCCGAGCGCCGCTGCGCGTCCCTGATCGAGCTGCGCGCCGACAACCGAGAAAAAGACTTCGGTCGAAAGCACGCCGAAATTGCCGCCGAGCACGATAGGATTGCCGAAGTCGGCGATCGACTCGATAAAGCTGATCAGAAACGCGTTGACCAGCCCCGGGCGCATCAACGGCAGCGACACATCGATGAAGGTCCGCCAGCGATTGGCGCGCAGCGTTTGCGCCGCTTCTTCCATGCTTGGCGACACGCCCTCGACGACTCCGATCAGGACCAGGAAGGCGATCGGCGTAAACGAAAAAATCTGCGCCGTCAGGACGCCTTGCAGTCCATAGATCCAGCGCGACGGCGCGATGCCGAATGCCCACTCCAGAAACTGGTTGACCAGGCCCGAGCGGCCAAATAGCAAGATCAGGCCGAGGCCGATCACGAACGGAGGGGTGATAATCGGCAACACCGACAGCGCACGCAACAGGCGCTTGTAGCGAAACCCGGTGCGGCTGACGATCAGTGCAAAAGCAAGGCCAAGCGAGGTGCATCCCGCCGCGCACAGCAGCGCCAGCACCAGCGTGTTCCACGCCACGCCGCAGCGGCCGCCGCCAGCCAGACAGGCGGCTCCCCAGATCTTCTCGGTAAGCACGCGGTTGAGAAACGCCTGCATCGACAGCGCCCCGCCCTGATCCTCGATGGCGCTGAGCAGAATGCGAACCACCGGATAAAACGTGAACACCGCCACCGATACGGCGATCCCGACCACCGAGCCGGCGATGAATGCGTCGCCATTGAAGTATCCGCGTTCGGCGAGCCCGAGCGCGAACAGCATCGTGAACGCGGCCCCCACTAGCGCGGCGCCCCAGCCGACGCCGTATTGACCGCCGGCGAGCGGCCCCAACGACGCGCTCAACGCGTCGCACGACCAGCCTTGGGCGCCAATCGCGAATCCCTGCGCGAGAAAGTACACGAATCCGGCGCAGCCGATGGCGAGCAACCCGTTGGCGCGCGCCAAGCGCGAGATCGGAAGCCACGTCAGTGCGGCCGCGCCCAGCAAGAACCCCCCGATGGGGACCAGCCAGATGCGTCCGTGTTGCAGAACCTGCATCGGCGCCGGCGCGTTGTCCTTGCTGGTGTAATCCTTGAGCCATCCGGCCGACGCGATCGAATCCTGCAATGCGTACCAGGGCAACAGCACATAGCCGGCCGCACCAACGGCGATCCAGAACAGAATCGCCTTGGTCGCCGGGTTCACTTGGCCGTAGCGGTACCGGCGTTGATCTCGCGCTCCCATCGCGCCAGCAGACGCTTGCGCTCGGCGGTCGAGCCGAACTTGGCGGTGTCGTAGCTGATGAGCTTGATGTCGGCGAGGTTCGGCACCTGAGGCGGCAGCACCACGCTCCGGTTGGTCGGAATCGCATATTCCTTGAGGTCGAGACCGATCCGCTGCGCTTCCGGCGTCAGCGCCCAATCGTAGAATTTCTTTGCATTGTCCAGACGTCTTGTGCCCTTGATAATCGCCATCGATCCGACTTCGTAGCCGACGCCCTCGCACGGCAGGATCGCCTTCACCGGAAATCCACGGACGATCTCGTTGATCACGCCGTGCAGCACGGTGCTGCCGATCGCCGTTTCACCGCGAATGACGGCGCTCATCGGCCCGATGCCGGAGCGCGCGTATTGGTTGACATTGGCGTGCAGCGCCTTGAGGTAGCGAAACGCTTCGTCCTCGCCGAAGATCTGCACCAGCGACGCCAGCATCAGATAACCGGTGCCCGACGAATTCGGATTGGACAGCATCACTTCGCCCTTGTACGCCGGACTCAGCAGATCCTTCCAGCACTTCGGCACCGGGAGTTTTTTCTTTTCGAACAGCTCGGTGTTGTAGCCCAGAGCGAGGATGCCGCCGTAGACGCCGACCACGCGATATTTCGACAGCTCCGCTTCGCGCTGTGCCCAGTCCTGCAGTTGGACGAGATTGGGCGACTTGTAGGTCTCGAGCAGGCCTTCCTCGGCGGCCTGCAGGAACGCGTCGCCGGGACCCGCCCACCAGATATCGCCTTTGGGGTTGGCGCCTTCGGCCTTGATTTGCGCGAACAGCTCGCCGGTCGCCTTCTGCGTCACCGAAACCTTGACTTCGGTCGCTTTTTCAAAGCCGACCGCCATCCCTTGGCACCATGAGGTGTTGGGAGAGCTGCAATACATCGCCAGCGTGCCCTGAGCCAAGACCGGCGATGCGATGACGCAAAACGCCAACGTATAGCAACGTCTGGAACGGTGCATGCTCGACCCCTCGATTGAGCGCAGTTTGCGAGACCCGGTAAATGTACAGCACTGGTCAACGCTTGGGTGCGACGATCCCGCGGTAGTTTTTGGCGGCGATGGGCTTCGCTCCCGCCTTCCGCGTCGTACCCGCGCCCGCGCTTTGCGCTATGCTTGCCTTCGTCATCGGAATCGCAACAATCAACTGATTGGAGGAAGCAGCCATGGATGTGCGCAACTGGCTTGCAAACGTCGCCGCGGCGCTTGCGTTCGCGGCACCCCTGACGGCAGCTGCGGAGGGCGAGCTCGTCGTGTACTGCACCGTGCAGGAGGAGTGGTGCCGGCCGATGGTGGCGGCATTCGAGAAGGCGACCGGGATCAAGGTGCTGATGTCGCGCAAGAGCTCCGGCGAGTTTTACGCGCAGATCAAGGCCGAGGCGGCGAATCCTCGCGGCGACATATGGTGGGGTGGAACCGGCGACCCGCACCTGCAGGCAGCCGAGGAGGGGCTGACCGAGCCTTACAAGTCGCCGAAGCTGGCCGAGTTGCAGGATTGGGCGGTTCGACAGGCGGAGCAGTCGAAATACCGGACCGTCGGCGTGTACGCCGGGGCGCTCGGTTACAGCTACAACACCGAGCAACTGAAAAAGAAAAATATCCCCGAGCCCAGATGCTGGTCCGATCTCATCAAGCCGCAATTCAAGGACGAGATCCAGGTCGCCAATCCGAATTCGTCGGGCACCTCATACACCATGCTGGCGACGCTGGTGCAGCTGATGGGAGAGGACAAAGCGTTCGACTACCTCAAAGCGCTGCACAAGAACGTCAATCAGTACACGAAGTCCGGAGCTGCCCCCGCACGCGCAGCGGCCACCGGCGAGAGCATGGTCGGGATCACCTTTCAGCACGACGCCGTCACGCAGGCCGTCAACGGCGCGCCGATCAAGATCGTCTCGCCGTGCGAGGGGACCGGCTACGAGATCGGCAGCATGAGTATCATCAAGGGCGCGAAGAACATGGAGAACGCCAAAAAATGGTACGAATGGGCGCTCACGCCGGAAGCACAGAGCATCGGCGGCCAGGCGAAGGCGTATCAGGTTCCATCCAACAAGGGTGCGACGGCGCCGCCGCAGGCGCCCAAGTTCAGCGAGATCAAGGTGATCCATTACGATTTCGCCAAGTACGGCTCGTCGGTGGAACGGACGCGGTTGCTGACGAAGTGGGACAAGGAAGTCTCGACGCTACCGAAGTAAGAGCGTCAGGCAGTGTCAACAGCGCTCGCGCCGGTTGATCTGGCGCCGTCGTCGCGCGATCGCACGACGGTCGCCATTGCGGCGCTCGCGCTCGCCGCACTCTTGATCGTGCCCTGGTCCGCTGGCGGCGGTCCCACGAGTTTGGCGCGCGCGCTTGCGGGGGATCGCTCGACGTGGCCGCTGATCGCGGCGGCCGCTGCGATGCTGTTATTGGCGTGGTCAGGTCGCGGCATCGGAACCCTGATTGCGGCGGCACTGGCGCTGGCGTGGACCATCGGGGCCGGATTTGCCGCCGGCAGCGCTGGGCCCGCGTTCGGTATCGGCGCCGCGCTCGTGATCGGCGCGCTGACCGTATGCCTGGCCCGCTCTCTCGCGCGCCTGGGTGTGTTCGCAGGCGATGCCACGGTCGCGACCATTGTCATCGTGATCGGCGCGCTGCTCATCGTCTTCATTTTCTATCCAGTCAGCCGTTCGCTGATCGCCGCAGTCGAAGACTCGCAGGGACGCTTCGCCCCGGAACTGGTGAGCGCGCGGCTGCTGACCTCGGACATCTGGGGCCTCGGCTGCTTCGCCAGCGGGACGCGTTGCGGCGTCGCGATCAACTCGGCGCTGCTCGCGGCAGTCGTCGGATCCTTGTCGACGCTGGTCGGGCTGGTGCTCGCGCTGATCGTGCAGCGCGGTGGCCAGCGCTACGCCGGGTTGCTGAAGCTGATGTCCATTCTGCCGATTATCACGCCGCCATTCGTCATTGCGCTGGCGCTGGTTGTCTTGTTCGGACGGACGGGTCTCATCACCGGCTGGCTCGACGCCGCGTTCGGCATCCCGCGCTCGCGCTGGATTTATGGGCTCCCGGGGGTGGCGCTGGCGCAATTGCTCACCTTCTCACCGATCGCGTTCATGCTCCTGCATGGCGCACTGACCGCGGTGAGCCCCGCGCTCGAGGAAGCCGCGCAGACGCTGCGGGCGACGCCCGGGCGCGTGTTTCGCACCATTACCTGGCCGCTGCTGCGCCCCGCACTCGCGGCGGCGTTCCTGCTCGGCTTCGTCGAGAGCCTCGCCGACTTCGCCAACCCGATCGTATTGTCGGGCAACTTCGAGGTGCTTTCGATCAAGATCTTCTTCGCCATCGCGGGTGCGCAGCACGATCCCGGGCGCGCCGCCGCGCTCGCCCTGGTGCTGCTCGGCTTGACGCTCTTTGCATTCTGGCTCCAGCAACGCTGGGTCGGTCGAGCGTCGTATGTCACGGTCAGCGGCAAAGGCGACGGCGGCGCGCCGGCGAAGCTGCCGCGCGGGCTCTGGCGCTCGTGTTTCTCGATCGCCGCGGCCTGGATCGCGTTCACGCTGGTCTGCTACACCGTGATTCTGATCGGAGGTTTTGTTAGGGACATCGGCCGCGGCGACATGACGCTTTCGCTTAGCCACTTCGCGGCCGGATTCGGCGTCGAATGGGGTCCACGCGGGATCTTGTTCAGCGGCTCGGCATGGGACAGCCTGTTCACAACCCTCGAGGTGGCGGCGATATCGGCGCCATTGACCGCCCTCGTCGGACTCCTCGCGGCGTACGTCATTACCCGCCACCGCTTCGCCGGCCGGCGCGCTTTTGAATTCCTGACGCTCGTAAGCTTCGCGATTCCCGGCACCGTGATCGGTGTTTCGTACATCGTCGCCTTCAATGTGCCGCCGCTCGAATTGACCGGCGGCATGGCCATCCTCGTGTTGTGTTTCGTGTTTCGCAACATGCCGGTCGGCGTGCGCGCCGGCGTGGCCGCGCTCGCCCAGATCGACAAGACGCTCGACGAGGCTTCGGCGACGCTGCGCGCGTCGACGTTGCGGACGCTGACGCAGGTCGTGCTGCCGCTGCTGCGGCCGGCGATCCTGGTCACGCTGGTCTTCAGCTTCACGCACGCGATGACGGCGGTGAGCGCGATCATCTTTCTCGCCACCGCCAAGTACAATCTCGCCACCGTGTACATTATCGGCCGTGTCGAAGCGGGCGAGTATCCGCTCGCCATCGTCTATTCTTCGGTACTGATATTTCTCATGCTCGCGGTATTGCTGCTGGTGCAGAAGGCGGTAGGCGAAACGAGGCTCGGACGTCGTGCAACCCCGGTGCTTGTCACGGGAAACTAGGCCCCACATGGCCAATACCTCGGGTGGCGTCGTCTTCGACCGGGTAACGAAACGTTACGGCAGTGTGACGGCGGTGGACGACGTCTCGTTCGGTGTCGAAGCCGGCGACCTGGTCACGTTGCTCGGCCCGTCGGGCTGCGGGAAGACGACGACCCTGCGCATGGTCGCCGGTCTGGAGCCGCTATCGAGCGGCCGGATTCTCATCGGCGGCCAGGACGTAACGCGGCGCGCGGCCAACGAGCGCAACGTCAGCATGGTTTTCCAGTCATACGCCTTATTTCCTCACATGAGCGTGCTTGAAAACGTCTGTTACGGCCCGCTTTCCATGCACACCGACAAGGCCAGAGCCCGCGAGCTTGCGCACGCGAAGCTGGCCATGCTCGGATTGGCCGGCCTCGAACAGCGGCTGCCTTCGGAGCTGTCGGGCGGGCAGCAGCAGCGCGTTGCGGTGGCTCGCTCGCTGGTGCTCGAACCGGCAGTGCTTTTGTTCGACGAGCCGCTGTCGAATCTCGATGCGAAGCTGCGCCGCCGCGTGCGGCACGAGATTCGTGAGCTGCAGCAATCGCTCGCGCTGACCGTGATTTATGTCACCCACGATCAGGAGGAAGCGCTCGCCGTCTCCGACCACATCATCGTGATGGAGAGCGGGCGCATCGCGCAGCAAGGCACGCCGCATCAGCTCTACGAGTCGCCCGTCAGCCGCTTTCTCGCCGACTTCATCGGCGACGCGAATCTCGTCGACGGCGAACTCGTCGGCGGCGCCGGCCGCGCGATATTCACCGCCGGCGGCGTCAGCGTGCCGGTGCGCGTGGACGGCATGGCGCCCGGTCCGGCCACGCTCGCGGTGCGGCCGCATCGCCTGCGCATCGTCGCGCCCGGGGAAGGCGTGCTGGCGGGCGTCTGCAAGCGTGCCGCCTACCTCGGCAGCCGAATCGAATATGTCGTCGACAGCCCGTGGGGCGAGCTGCTCATATTCGACGGCGAGGCGCGCACTATGCACGGGCGCGAAGCGCCGGTAGGCGTGAGCTTCGACGTCGATGCCGCGATCGTGCTGCGACGCTAGCGGCGAATCCACTGCATTTCCGGGGCGCGACGTTGATCAGGCTTGGTATTGATTTGGGCGGCACCAAGATCGAGATCATCGCCCTCTCACACGACGGTCGCGAGCTCCTGCGCCGACGCGTCGCCACGCCGAATGAGGACTACCGCGCGATCCTGCACGGCGTCGCTGATCTGGTCGCCTACGCCGAGCGCGAGCTCGAGCAGCGAGGAAGCGTCGGCATCGGCACTCCGGGATCGATCTCGCGCGCGACGGGGCTCCTTCGCGGCTCGAACTCCATTTGTCTCAACGGCAAGCCGGTCAAGGCCGACTTCGAGGCGGTGCTCGGACGCGAGGTGAGAATCAGCAACGATGCCAATTGCTTCGCGCTCTCGGAAGCGGTCGATGGCGCAGGGAAGGGCGCCGAAACGGTATTTGGCGCGATTCTCGGCACCGGAGTCGGCGGCGGCATCGTGGTGAAGGGAACCGTTCTTGTCGGCCCGAACGGGATCGCCGGCGAATGGGGGCACAATCCACTGCCTTGGCCGACCGACGACGAACGGCCGGGCCCGCGATGCTTTTGCGGGCATACGGGCTGCATCGAAATGTTTCTTTCCGGCCCGGGCATCGAGCGCGATTATTTTTCCGCGACCGGCCGGCGTCGGAGCTCGATCGACATCGACGCCGGAGCGGCGAGCGGGGATGCCGCCTGTGAGCAGGCGATGCAGCGCTACGAGCAGCGCCTCGCCCGCGCCCTGGCGCACATGATCAATATCGTCGATCCGGACACGGTCGTGCTCGGCGGCGGAATGTCGAACGTGCAACGGCTCTATAAGACGGTTCCGACGCTGTGGACCGACTGGGTGTTCTCCGACCGTGTCGACACCTTGCTGGTGCAAAACGAGCACGGCGACTCGAGTGGCGTTCGCGGCGCCGCGTGGCTATGGCCCGCGGTGCGGTGATGCACAGCTAAAGCCGGCTGCATCGTATAATTCCGCCCGCGGGACACCTTCCTCAGGCTCGCCGCGTCGTCGCCGCGCTTTCCTTTATCGCCATCCGCCGCCACGCCGCACCCAGGAAGATTCATGGAAAAAGTCTACGCTGACGCCAAAGCCGCCCTCGCCGACCTGTTGCACGACGGCATGACTGTCGCCGCGGGAGGCTTCGGGCTGTGCGGGATTCCGGAGAATCTGATCGGCGCGCTGGTCGCGAGCGGGACCAAGGACCTGACCATCGTCGGCAACAACGCCGGCGTCGACGATTTCGGGATGGGACTCTTGCTCAAGACGCGGCAGGTGAAAAAAGTCATCGCCTCGTACGTCGGCGAGAACAAGGAGTTCGAGCGCCAGGTGCTGGCCGGAGAGCTCGAGCTGGTACTGACGCCTCAGGGAACACTGGCCGAAAAGTTGCGCGCGGGCGGCGCCGGCATCCCTGGTTTCTACACCCGCACCGCTTTCGGCACCAAGCTCGCCGACGAAAAAGAGACGCGGATGTTCGAGGGTAAGGCCTACGTGCTGGAGGAGGCGATCCGCGCCGACGTTTCGATGGTGAAGGCGTGGAAAGGCGACAAGTCAGGCAACCTCGTCTATCGCAAGACCTCGCGCAACTTCAATCCGATGATCGCGACCTGCGGCAAAGTCACCGTGGCGGAGGTGGAGGAGCTGGTCGAGGTGGGCGTGCTGGATCCCGATCAGATCCACACTCCGGGTATCTACGTCGACCGCATCATCCAGGGCGCGAAATACGAAAAGCGCATCGAATTCCGCACCGTGTCGGGCGCCGCCGCCTCGAAAAAGGATTCGCCCACGCGCGAGCTGATGGCGCGGCGCGCGGCGATGGAATTGCGCGACGGCTATTACGTCAACCTGGGCATCGGCATTCCAACGATGGTCGCCAACTTCATTCCGCGCGATATCACGGTGACCCTCCAGTCGGAAAATGGCCTGCTCGGCATCGGGCCGTTCCCGGCCGACGACCAGGTCGATCCCGATCTGATCAACGCCGGCAAGCAGACCATCACCACGGTTCCCGGGTCGAGTTTTTTCTCCAGCGCGGATTCGTTCGCGATGATACGGGGCGGCCACATCGACCTTTCCATCCTCGGCGCGCTCGAGGTGGCGGAGAACGGCGACCTGGCGAACTGGATGGTGCCTGGAAAGATGGTCAAGGGTCCCGGCGGCGCGATGGATCTCGTCTCGGGTGTGCGACGGGTAATCGTGCTGATGGAGCACACCGCGCGCGACGGGTCGCCCAAGATACTCAAAGCTTGCTCGCTACCCATCACCGGCAAGGCGGTGGTGAACATGATCATCACCGACCTTTGCGTGTTCGAGGTAGGACCGGCGGGCTTGGTGCTGACCGAGCTGCATCCCGGCGTTGACGTCGCCGACGTCCGTAGCAAAACCGGCTGCGAGTTCACCGTCTCACTTTAAGCGCCGACGTGTCCCGGGCCGCGGCTCTCACATATTCGGATAGTTCGGTCCTCCGCCGCCCTCCGGCGTGACCCAGTGGATGTTCTGCCGCGGATCCTTGATGTCGCAGGTCTTGCAATGGACGCAGTTCGGCGCATTGATCTGCAGCCGCTTCGCCTTGCCGCCCGACGTCTCGTCGACGACGAATTCGTACACGCCCGCGGGGCAGTAGCGCTGTTCCGGCCCGCCGTACAGGGCAAGATTGACGGCGACCGGAACCGTCGGATCGCGAAGCTGGAGATGCGACGGCTGATCTTCTTCATGATTGGTGTTCGATACGAACACCGACGAGAGCTTGTCGAAGGTCAGCACGCCGTCGTATTTGGGGTAGACGATCTTCGGCATCTCGGCCGCGGGCTTAAGCGACTCGTGGTCGGCCTTTACGTGTCGGAGCGTCCACGGCACCAGCGCGCCCAGGCCGAGGTCGTTGAGCCACATGTGCACACCGCCGTGAAAGCTGCCGGCCCAGAGCCCCCACTTGAGTCCCGGCTTGACGTTGCGCACCTTGTACAGGTCCTCGAGCACCCACGAGCGGCTGAACGTGTCCGGGTATGCGTTCAAGACGTCGTGCCGACGCGACTCACTCAATGCTGCGAACGCCGCTTCGGCGGCGAGCATGCCCGTCTTCATCGCGTTGTGCGAGCCCTTGATCCGCGGCAGGTTGACGAAGCCTGCCGCGCATCCGATCAGCGCGCCGCCGCGAAACGCCAGCTTCGGCACCGATTGGAGTCCGCCTTCGTTGATCGCCCTCGCGCCGTAGGAGAGTCGTTTGGCGCCGTCGAAGGTGCCGCGAATGGACGGGTGCGTCTTGAAGCGCTGGAATTCGTCGTAGGGCGAAAGATGCGGGTTCTCGTAGTTGAGATGAACGACAAAACCAACCGCGACCAGCTGCTCCTCGAAGTGATATACAAACGATCCGCCGCCAGTCGCGGTGTCGAGCGGCCAGCCCTGGCTGTGCACGACTAAACCCGGCTGATGCTTTTCCGGCGCGACCTGCCACAGCTCCTTGAGACCGATGCCGTACTTCTGCGGATCGATGCCGTCGCGAAGATTGAATTTCGCCATCAGCTCCTGCGACAGCGAGCCGCGGCAACCTTCGGCGAAGAGCGTGTATTTGGCGCGCAACTCCATTCCCGGCTGGTAATCGGGCTTGTGCGTCCCGTCTTTGGCGACGCCCACGTCACCCGTCGCCACGCCCAGCACCGCGCCGCCGTTCTCCGGCGTGTCGTAGAGGACTTCGGCGGCGGCAAAGCCGGCGTAGATCTCGACGCCGAGCGCCTCGGCCTGCTGCGCCAGCCAGCGGCAAAGATTGCCAAGGCTGATGATGTAGTTGCCGTGATTTGCCATCAGTGGCGGCAGCATCCACTGCGGTACACGGTAAGCCTTGTCCGAAGTCAGTGTCAGGAAGCGGTCCTCGGTGACCGCTGTCTTGAGCGGCGCACCCTTCGCTCGCCAGTCCGGAATCAGCTCGTTGAGCGCCTTCGGATCGATCACCGCGCCGGAGAGAATATGAGCCCCGATCTCGGAGCCTTTCTCGATCACGCAGACGCCGACCTCGCGCTGTCTTTCGGCGGCGAGTTGCTTCAACCGGATCGCGGCCGACAACCCGGCCGGACCGCCACCGACGATCACCACGTCGTATTCCATCGCATCGCGCGGCATGGCTTGGCTCCCGGAAGCTTTTGGCGCTCAGCCATTATAATTACCTTTGGCAGGCAACCAGGCGACAACCGTGGCGCGCAAGCTCGTGCATAGCGTTTCCATTCCCATGCGATGGGGCGACATGGACGCGCAGGGGCACGTCAACAATACCGTTTACTTCCGCTACATGGAGCAGGCGCGTGTCGAATGGCTCGGAAGCCTGCATGAGCGCGTTGGCGATGGCGGCGCCGCGGCGCGCCTCAGCTCGGTCATCGTCAATGCGAGTTGCACGTTTCTGCTTCCGCTCTGCTATCCCGGCACGGTCGAGGTGCGCATGTTCGTCGATCCTCCGGGCCGGTCGAGCATCGACACCCACTACGAGCTGTCGATGGACGATCGCAAATACGCCGAGGGCAGTTCGCGCATCGTGTGGATCGACGTCGAGACCCAGCGCTCGTCGCCGCTGCCGGATCAGGTGCGCGCGATGGTTGCGTAAACGGCGCTTCCCGGGCGCGGACTCAGGCCACGTGCGCCGGGACCGGATAGGGAGCCCAGGAGCAATCGATGCTGCTCGACGCCCACAGATCGCAGCTGCTCGCGATCGACCTTCAGGAGAAGATGCTTCCAGCCATCGCCGATCACGACCAGATCTTGCGCAATTGCGAGTGGCTGGTCCGTGTCGCGCAAAAGATCGGCGTGCCGGTGGCGGCGATCGAGCAGTATCCCAAGGGACTCGGACCGCTGGTGGCGCAGATCGGCGAGCTTTTGCCTACGGGTGCAATCGCCGCCAAGACGCGATTTTCAAGCGTGGGCGCCAAGT
The DNA here is from genome assembly GCA_030948365.1 of Pseudomonadota bacterium. Classification (GTDB taxonomy): domain Bacteria; phylum Pseudomonadota; class Gammaproteobacteria; order Burkholderiales; family Casimicrobiaceae; genus PALSA-1003. Next base: position 7,755 of record JALZAN010000013.1, on the reverse strand, counting down.
GTCTTGCCGACCTTCCCGGGAGCGATCGGACCCAGGTCGTGATCGTCGGCGTCGAGAGTCATGTGTGCGTGCTTCAGACCGCGGTCGACCTCTATCACGAGGGCAAGGAAGTTTACGTCGTTGCCGATTGCGTCGGTTCGCGGCATGGAATGGACTGCGAGCTCGCGATTCTGCGCATGCGCCAGGATGGCATTCGCATTGTGTCGCGGGAGATGGTGGCGTTCGAATGGCTGGGCGAGGCGGACACACCCTTGTTCAGGGCTGTCAGCAAGGAATTCCTGAAATGAGCTCGACATGAGCCGCGCAACATGAATCTCATCGCGATCCTGATCGCGCTCGGGCTCGAGCAATGGCGGGCGTTCCGCTGGCGCGTCGGCTTTCAGAAGCTGTTCGGAAGGTACGCGCGTTTCCTGGAGCGCCGCTTCAACGCCGGCACCGAGCAGCAAGGCGCACTCTCTGCCTTGCTGGCGCTCGGTCCGCCGCTCGCGATTGCCGCGGCCGGCTATTGGGCGCTCGACGCGGTGCATCCGCTGCTTGGCCTGCTTTGGAACGTCACGATCCTTTATCTGCTGGTCGGCTTTCGCCAGTTCAGTCACGCCTTCACCGCGATCGGCGAGGCATTGCGCTCGGGTGATGCGATCACCGCGCGCAAGCGCCTGGTGGCATGGCGGGGCGCCGACGCGACCCTCGCGACCGCCGAGGAGATTCCAAAGCTCGCCATCGAAAAAGGAATCGAGGACTCGTACCGTCACGTCTTCGGCACCTTGTTCTGGTTTCTGGCGCTGCCGGGACCGGGCGGCGCCGTCCTGTACCGGCTTACCGTGCTCCTCGCCGGACAGTGGCAGGGTGTCGCGGTAACGCCGATGGGTCATCAGCTCGCTGACTTCGGTCGGCCGCTGCGGCGCCTGTTGTACTGGCTCGACTGGATACCCGTTCGGCTGACGGCGCTCACCTTCGCCATCGTCGGCGACTTCGAGGACGCGATCTATTGCTGGCGCGTGCAAGCCAAGCAATGGCCATCGATCCACGACGGCATTCTGCTCGCCAGCGGCGCGGGCGCGCTCGGCGTCCAGATCGGTGGAGTGATGACCGACTCGACCGGGGAGCCGGAATTTCGGCCCGAGCTAGGCATGGGAGAGCCCGCCGACGCCGATGTCCTCCCGAGCGCGACGGGCCTGGTATGGCGCGCGCTGCTGGGGTGGTTAGCGGTGCTCCTGCTCCTGACCGTCGCCTACTGGGCACCGTGAGGCCGGACAATCCTGCGTTCTCCACGAGCTGCTTACCTCGAGGCAAGTAACCGCGCCGGTGCTCAGACCCAGGTTCGGGCTCTGCGCTCGCTCTCGGCGCGCAATTGCAGCAGCAGCGCGGCGCGCCAGGGCTTGACCTCGCCGCGGGCGACCGCGTCCTGCACCGCGCACCCGGGCTCGGCGTCGTGGCGGCAATTGCGAAAGCGACACGTTCCCAACAAAGGCCGCAGCTCGACGAACGCGTTCTCGATGGCATCGGGATCGAGATGGCCCAGGCCGAATTCCTTCATCCCCGGCGAATCGACGATCCAGCTCTCGTCGTCGAGCTCGTAGAGCGTGGCTTCGGTGGTGGTATGGCGGCCCGTCTGCAGCGCCCGCGACAGCTCTCCGACGCGCGCGCCGGCGTCGGGAAGCAGGGTGTTGATCAGCGTCGATTTTCCCATGCCCGACTGGCCGATCAGGACGCTTCGCTGACCATCCAGGAACGGGAGGATCGCGCTGACGTCGCGGTTGGCGCACATGGCGATGACGGGATAGCCAAGCGCGGCAAACTGCGCCAGCCGGTCCTCGATAAGGGTGAACGAAGCGAGATCCTGCTTGTTGGCGATGAGCACGAAGCCACAGCCATTGCTCTCGGCGGCGATGATCCAGCGATGGACGAGCTCGTCGTCGTACGGCGGATCGGGGGCGACGAACCCGAGTACTTGGGTCACGTTGGCCGCGAGTAGCTTGTCGCGCTGGATGTCCGAGCGGAAAAAAAGCGTCGACCGCGGCGCCATCGAGACGATGGTCGCTTCGCTCGACGGCGATTGCGCGACTTCGACCCTGTCGCCGCAGGCGATCGCGAGCTCGCGACCGCGCAGGATGCACGAGACGGTCGTTCGGTCGTCGAGCCTCACCGCATAATGGCGGCGATGCGTCGCCGTCACCAGACCTGAGCTATTGCGCGTCAAGGTGTCCTCATGCCGGACCGCGTTGGGGCGCTTTTCGATGCTATGCGCTCAGCTCCTCGATCCTGGCCGCGCAAATGCAATCGTTGAGTGTTACGCCGCCGACGTCGTGCGTCGCGAACGAAACGACAATACGATTGTAGTAAACCGACAGCTCGGGGTGGTGATCCTGCCGGTTGGCCACGTAAGCGATCGCGTTTACGAACGCGATGGTTTCATGGTAGTTGCCGAACCGGAAGGTCTTGGAAATCCGGTTGTCCGCATAGTCCCAGCCGGGCAACGCATGAAGGCGCAGCATCAATTCCGAGACCAGCAGCATGGGTGCGCCCGGCCGGCAATTGAGCGCCGACAGCGCGCGAAGCTCCTTGGTCATGGGGTGTATTTTCTGACGAATCGCAGCAAGCGCTTCATTCGAAGCGGTAGTATTGCTTGTTGAGGTAGGCGGCGATGTGCTCTTCCTCATCGGGAAAATAGCCGGCGTCGAGCTGTGCGTTGCAGTAGCTGACCTGCGCCAGCAGTTGCGCGCGGGTCTTCACCCGTCGGTCTGCGCGAAAATAAATGCGATCCGCGTCGCCGTCATAGCGTCGCGCGTGACAGTTGACGCAGGACTTATCATTAAGCGGCTTGCCGAGATCGGCGTTGCCGTTGGCGAACGGAGCAGGGGCCATGGCGACGGCGCCGTAGACCGGAATAGCGGCGGCCAGCATGGCGGCGGCGAAGGCGAAGCGGAGTACTCGCAGGAAGCTCATCTCAAGGGTTCCTTCAGAGGGCTGGTCGCGTCAAGCCGCGCGATGCGCGCGGCGGCGGGCGGGTGAGAGTCGTAAAACGCGGAATGCAATGGATCGGGCGTCAGCGTATTGGCATTATCCTCGTAAAGCTTGACTAACGCCGCAACCAGCGCGCTCGCTGACGCGTTTTTTGCGGCGTAGGCGTCGGCCTCGAATTCGTGCCTGCGCGAATACAGCGCGGCAAGCGGCGCCGCGACGAAGGCGAACACCGGAAGCGCGAGCATGAACAGCACCAGGGCGACGCCGTAACGCGGTGCGCCGCCGGGAACGCCGAGGCCGGCATAGAACCACGGCTCGTTCGTCAGCCATCCGAGAAGCGCGAGGAACACGAGGCTCCCTGCAGCGAACCAGAGCGTACGCTTGAGCACGTGCTTGAGCTTGAAGTGGCCAAGCTCATGGGCAAGCACCGCCTCCACTTCTTCCGGCTGCAGCCGCTCGAGCAGCGTGTCGAAAAACACGATGCGCCGCGCCGCGCCGAAGCCGGTGAAGTACGCGTTGCCATGGCTTGAGCGCGTCGACCCGTCCATGACGAACAATCCCTTGGCCGCGAAACCGCATCGTGCGAGCAGGCGCTCGACACGCTCCCTGAGCGTGTTGTCGGCGAGCGGACGGAACTTGTTGAACAGGGGCGCGATGACTGTCGGATAGAGCGCGAGCAAAAGCCCCTGAAAGGCCACCCACGCCAGCCACGCGTAAAACCACCACCACGATCCGGCACGTGCCATCAGCCAAAGCACCAGCAAGAGCAGAGGCACGCCGAGCGCCGCGCCGAGCAACGCGGATTTGAACAGATCCTTGACCCAGAGTCCGAACGTCATACGATTGAAGCCGAAGCGCTGCTCGACGACAAAGGTGCGATACCAGGAAAGCGGCAGCCCGATGGCACCGGTCACGACGGTCACTCCGACAATCAACAGCAGGTCCTGCCAAAGCGGACTCACCGGCAGCGCCGAAGTCCATGCCGCGGCTACCCACAGTCCGCCGCCCAGCGTCAACGTCAACAGGACGCAGGTATCGATCAGGATATCGACCGCCGCCAGACGCGTGCGGGCGACCGTGTAGTCGGCGGCCTTCTGATGTGCCGCCAGCGCAATGCGTCCGGCGAAGTGGGCCGGAACCGCGACACGATGGAAGCTGACGTGCCGCACCTGCCTCTGCGCCAGCCAAAGCTGCAGCGCGACGGACACGACGAGAGCGAGCAGGAACAGCGCGGTGAAGAGGTGTGCCGGATCGATCATGGGTACGCCGACGGGAAACGCGGCCTTTATGCGACAATGAGGCGACGGTAGGACGCTATTTTACGCCAAGTCGAAAGAGCAGCCGATGCCGCAGGACGCAACCCGTTTGATCTGGATCGACATGGAGATGACGGGCCTCAAGCCTGACAGCGATCGCATCATCGAAGTTGCGCTGGTGGTGACCGACGCCGAGCTCGCAGTCGTTGCCGAGGCCCAGGTACTGGTGGTCCGCCAGGACGAAGCCACGCTCGCCGGCATGGACTCGTGGAATCAGTCGACGCACACCCGTACCGGCCTCACCGATAAGGTGAAAGCCTCGACCTTAATCGAAAAAGACGTCGAAGAGCGGATGCTCGCGTTCCTGCGCGAGCATGTCCCGCCGAAAACCTCGCCCATGTGCGGCAACAGCATTTGCCAGGATCGGAGGTTTCTCGCCCGTTGGATGCCGGTGCTCGAGGATTATTTTCACTATCGCAACCTCGACGTGTCGACGCTGAAGGAGCTTTGCAAGCGCTGGCGGCCCGACCTCGCCAAGGGCTGGACCAAGCAGGGCAAGCACGAAGCGCTCGCCGATATCTACGAATCGATCGACGAGCTCAAGCACTATCGCGAGCATTTCCTCAAGGCCGCCGAGTCGTGAAGTTCTGCAGCCAATGCGGGTCTTCGGAGCTGGATTTTCGGGTGCCCGAGGGCGACACAGTGAAGCGTTACGTCTGCGCGGCGTGCGCCGCCATCCACTACCAGAATCCCAAGGTCGTCGTCGGCTGTCTTCCCATCCGGGACGACATGGTCCTGCTGTGCAAGCGCGCCATCGAGCCTCGACGCGGGCTGTGGACGCTGCCCGCGGGCTTTCTCGAGAACGCCGAGACGCTCGCCGCCGGGGCGCTACGCGAAACCGTCGAGGAAGCGAATGCCCGGGTTGAGATCGGCGCGCTGTATACGGTGATCAGCCTTCCGCACATCAGCCAGATTTATATGATGTTTCGCGCGCGCCTGCTCGATCTGAATTTCGGCCCCGGGACCGAGAGTCTGGATGTGCGCCTGTTCAGGGAAGAGGACGTTCCCTGGAGCGACCTCGCGTTCCGCACCATCACCCGCACGCTGCGCAACTATTTTCTCGACCGAAAGCTTGGGGCATTTCCGATCCACGTCAGCGCTCTCGAGAAGCGGGTGGCTCGCGAGCCGGCGCTCGCCGCGGCCGCTTAGAAAAAGGCGCACGGAGGGAATCGATGGATTTCCTTTCGCTCGCGTTGCACGGTGAGTGCGCGGCGTCGTTGACCCGCTGTCGGCAAATTCACTACACTCCGGAATTCTTCGATTCCCCAAGGCCGGAAAGCGGCTACCAGACGAGCAGGAGGCAAGCATGTTCAATCGCGCAGTGAAGGCGCTTGTAGTCGCGGCCGCGGTTTCTCGCCGCGGCGCCGGGCATCGCACAGGAGAAGATCAATCTATCGATCGCAACCGGCGGCACCGGCGGAGTCTACTATCCCATGGGCGGCGGCATGGCCAACGTGTTGTCCAAACACGTACCCGGCATGCAGGCAACCGCGGAGGTGACCGGCGGATCGGTCGACAACCTGAAGCTCATCGGCACCGGAAAGCCCTACATCGGCTTCTCGATGACCGACGCGGGCCTCGACGCCTATCGCGGCGAAGATAAATTCAAAGGCACCAAGATTCCGTTGCGAACGCTCATGATCCTATATCCGAACCGCATGCATGTGGTCAGCATCGAAGGCACGGGCGTCAACACGATGAGCGATCTCAAGGGCAAGCGGGTTTCGACGGGGTCACCAGGCAGCGCAACCGAGGTGATGGCCTTCCGCCTTCTCGAAGCGGCCGGGCTCGACAAGGACAAGGACATGACGCGCGAGCGCCTCGGCGTCGCGGAATCGGTCAATGCGATCAAGGACCGGAAGATCGACGCGTTCTTCTGGGTCGGCGGGCTGCCCACCGCCTCGGTGACCGATCTCGCCGCCACGCCGGGCGTCAAAATCAAGATGATTGACCACGCGAATCTCGTGCCGGCGATGAACAAGAAATTCGGCGATCTGTATGTCGAGGACACGATCCGAAGGCGACGTATAGCGGCATGACCGCCGACAACAAGCAGGCCACGGTCATGAACATTCTCATCACGCATGAGAACATGAGCGACCAAGTCGCATACAACATCGTCAAGGCGATATTCGATCATCGCACCGAGCTGATCGCCGTGCACAAGGAGGCGGAAAACTTCAAGCTCGAGCTGCAAAAGCAGGCCGCTTCCCCGATCCCGTTCCATCCGGGCGCAGTCAAGTATTTCACCGAAAAGGGCGTCAAGCTCCAATAATCGCTTCGCGTTGCCGGGAGCCTCGCTCTCGAATCAGGGGAGCGGCTTGTGACCCGCTCCGACGCTGGCGGCGGCTTTCTGTTTGCATCATCAGGGCGACTGCACATGCCGGACGGGATGCGACATGGCTAAGACCGATAAGCTCGCGATAATCAACGACGCCCAGACGATCACCGACGAGGTGCCGCTCACCGAGGAACAGAAGAAGCGCCTCGAGGAGTTCATCGAGGAAGAAGAAGGCGCGCTCAACCGCTACAAAGGGCGTGCTCGCGGTTGCGCTGACCGGGCTTGCGATCGTCATGTCGCTCTTCCATCTGTACGCCGCGGTGCGCATCGTGCCCGCGTACATTCTGCGGCCGGTGCACGTCGCCTTCGCGCTGGGACTGGTTTTCCTGCTGTTCCCCGCGCTGAAGCGCTTCCGTCACCGGTTGATGTGGTGGGACGTCATCCTCGCTCTCTCCTCGGTCGCGATCATCGGCTATATCCTGTACTGGGGCGACGAACTGGGCGAGCGGGCGACGCTGCCGACGCTCCTTGATCAGGTCGTCGGCGTCGCGCTCGTCCTGCTGATCCTCGAGGGATGCCGGCGCAGCTCGACGTGGATCCTGCCGTTTATCGTTCTGCTCTTCGTCGCTTATGCGCTGTTCGGTGCGTACCTGCCGCCACCCTGGACGCACAAGGGATATGAGATACCCCGGCTCGTCGGCCACCTGTACATGACTCTCGAAGGCATCTTCGGCAGCGCGGTGGAGGTGTCATCGACGCTGATCATCCTGTTCACCATCTACGGCGCCGTGCTCCACTACTCCGGGGCGGGGAAATTCTTCATCGATTTTTCGTTCGCGGCGATGGGCGGGAAGCCATCTAGCGCGGGGCGCGCGGTGGTCATGGCTTCATTTCTGCTCGGCGGACCCTCAGGATCCGGCGTCGCGACCACCGTCACCATCGGATCGGTCGCCTGGCCGCTGCTGCAGAAATCGGGATATGGCAAGGAAGCCGCGGGCGGGCTGCTCGCCGCCGGCGGACTGGGCGCGATCCTCTCGCCACCGGTGCTCGGCGCCGCGGCATTCCTGGTCGCGGAGTTTCTCAAGATCTCGTACCTCGACGTGATCCTGATGGCCACCGTCCCGACGATCCTTTACTACCTGGCGATTTTCGCCATGGTGGAGATCGACGCGCGCAAGTTCGGCATGGCCAAAG
>JALZAN010000107.1 GCA_030948365.1 Pseudomonadota bacterium | reverse complement strand
CAGGTAGGCCATGTAATGCGCGGCGTGATCGGAGCTGCCGCGCGCGATCGTCAGCAACGCCTGCGGCGGATGTTCCCGCAGGTCAGCGCCCAGCGAATCGTAGGCGTCGCGGTCCGCAGCGAGCAGGCGAGCGATTGCGTCAGGCGCCTCGCGGGCTTCGTCAAGCATCCGCGAGGTCAATTTCTTCCCCCTCGACGAGGACGCGCTGCAGTTGAAGATCCCGGTCGAGCACGACGAGGTCGGCAAAGTGGCCTTCGTCGATCCGCCCACGATCATGGAGTCCAAGGTAGTCGGCGGCGTGGCTGGACACCCTTAGCGAAGCATCCCGAACCGACAGTCCGAGCATGACGAGATTTCGCAGCGCCTGATCCATCGTCAGGGTGCTGCCTGCCAGCGTGCCATCGGGAAGGCGAACGCCGCCCATGCATTTGGTGACGCGATGCGAGCCAAGACGGTATTCGCCGTCGGGCATGCCGGCGGCGGCGGTCGAATCGGTCACACAAAAAAGGCCGGGGATCGCACGCAGCGCCACCCGCAGCGCGCCGGGGTGCACGTGCAAAAGATCCGGAATGATTTCCGCATGCTGCGCGTGTGCCAGCGCTGCCCCGACAATCCCGGGCGCGCGATGGTGCATGCCCGACATCGCATTGAACATATGCGTAAAACCGCCGGCGCCGCGCTCGAGCGCCGCGATGCCGTCTTCGTAGGTGCCGAGTGTGTGCCCGATTTGCACGCGGAAGCCGGCCGCGCGCAATTGCGGAATGATGTCCAGATTGGCCGGCAACTCGGGCGCGAGCGTTATCAGTACGATCGGCGCCAACGCGTGCAGCGCCAGCACTTCGGCGATCGACGCGGGTCGCACGAAATTCGGCTGGGCGCCCAGTTTGGCGGGGTTGATATATGGACCTTCGAGGTGCACGCCGAGCACCCGCGCGGCGCTGGCGCGCCGCCGACGACACGCGTCGCTCAACGAGGCCATCGCGTGCTCGACTTCCGCCAGCGGCGCAGTCATCGTGGTAGCAACCAGCGATGTGGTTCCGTGGCGCACGTGCATGCGCGCGATGCAGTCGACCGCGTCGCCGCCCTCCATGGTGTCGCGACCGCCGCCGCCGTGCACGTGCGAATCGATGAAGCCGGGCAGCACCAGCGGACCCGCCTGATCGCGGACGCGCTGGTCCGGAATCGGCCTTCCCGCAACGCGTCGAATGCGGCCGTCCCCATGCTCGAGCGTGCCGGCGACGAACCCGCGCGGCGTCAGGATGCAGCCGTGGATGTCACCGGTCACCGAGGTGCTTCGCGGTTGCATCGAGTTGGCGCCGAATCAGGGTTAGCGCCCCGTCCACCGCGTCACCCACTGGCTCGACCAGACGCGAGCGGATCGCGGGCGCGAGGCGGCCTTGCAAGCGTTGACCGATGCTTCCCGACACGACGAGCGGCAATCGGCCCTCGGGGTCGAGCGAGAGCGCGATATCGTCGAGCGCGCGAGCAGCCGCGTCAAGCAATTGCCGGGCCTTCGTATCGGTCGCTTCGGATGCAAAGACCAGTGGCGCGAGCGTCGCATAGGCGTGCTGGCCGGCGCCCTCGCACCATGCGAGCAGCGCTTCACGCGAATCTCCCGCGACGCGCCGGACGGCGTGCACCAGCAAACCGGCCGGCGCCCGGCCGTCACTCGCGCGTTGCGCTTCCCGCATGGCGCACATGCCGAGCCATGCACCACCGCCGTCGTCGCCGACCGGATAACCCCAGCCGCCGACCAAGACGCATTCGCCGGTCGGGAGCAGCGCCTCGCCGATGCTACCGGTACCGGCGGCAACCACCGCGCCTGGCCGGCCGCCGTGGGCGCCGAGCAGCGTCGTGTAGCCGTCGCTCGCGAGCTCGATCTTTCCGAAACGGTTGGCCAACTTCAGGAATTCGCGGCGGTATTTCGCGACGATCGCGCCCGCCAGGCCGAGTCCGATGGCGCACTCTTGTGGTTGCCAATCGGCCAGTTCGGCGTCGGTGAACACGCCGGCGATCGCCTCCGACACATTGTTCCACGCCTGCTCGACGCCCTGTGCCAGCGCCGATGGCCCGGCATGCGCACAGCCAAGTACCTCGCCGTCGAGCCGCGTCAATCGCGCGCGAGTCGCCGTGCCACCGCCATCGATACCGATGATGTAGCGAATGGCCGGAGCGTGATGGGACGTTACGCGGACCACTGTAGAGCTTGTGTCATAGGGACCAAGCATACCACCTGTACAATTGGTATTCAATTGGTATTTATTCTACGCGTCGTATGCCTGCACGACGTGCCCCGGCCCGACCTCGCGATACAGCCGTGGCGCTGGCACGTAGTTCGTCTTATGCACCGGGCTTGGCACCTCGGTCGTCGAAAGCCCGCGCCGAAGCGCGCGGCGGCCCGCTTCCGGCACCGGCACGGCCGCCATCAGCCGCTTGGTGTAGGGATGTTGCGGATTTTCCATGATCGCGGCGCGCGGCCCGATCTCGACGATCTCGCCAAGATACATCACTGCGACGCGATGGCTGACCCGCTCGACCACCGCGATATCGTGTGAAATGAAGAGATAAGCCAGCCCCATTTCGGCCTGCAGATCCATCATCAGGTTGATGACCTGTGCCTTGATCGAGACATCGAGCGCCGACACGGCTTCATCGGCGACCAGCAGCGTCGGCTCGAGCGCGAGCGCGCGTGCGATGCACAGGCGCTGACGCTGGCCGCCGGAGAACTCGTGCGGAAAGCGGCTCGCCATGTCGGGTGGAAGCCCGACCTTGATGAGCAGCTCGCTAACCCGGTCGCGCGCGTCGGTGCGATTGAGAAGACCATGCACCACCATAGGCTCGGCAATTGCGCCGCCGACCGTCTTGCGCGGATTGAGGCTGGCGAATGGATCCTGAAAGATCATCTGCATCCGGCAGCGAGCGGCGCGCAAGCCTTCGCGGTCCAGGGCGCGCACATCCCGGCCCTCGAACAGAATCCTCCCGGAATTCGGTTCGACCAGACGCAGGATCGAGCGACCGGTGGTCGATTTGCCGCAACCGCTTTCGCCGACCAGCGCCAGCGTTTCGCCGGTGGAGACCGAGAATGAGACATCCTCGACGGCGTGCACACGCGCACTGACGCCGCTCAGCACGCCGGAGCGAATGTCGAAGCGGGTCACGAGATTGGCGACTTCGAGCACCGGCCGCTCGGTCACGGCAGCGGTCGACGCGGTTTCGGGGACGATCTCTCGTTCGCCGGTCACGGGATCGACGATTGCGAAGCGCTGCGGGTCGGGCCGACCCTTCATCGAGCCGAGGCGTGGAACCGCGGCGAGGAGGGCGCGGGTGTAGGGTTCACGGGGCGACGCGAAAAGCCGGGCGGTGGGCGCTTGCTCGACCGCGTTGCCGTTCAGCATGACGACCGTACGGTCGGCGATCTCGGCGACCACGCCCATGTCATGCGTAATGAACGCCACCGACATGCCTTCCTCGTCCTGCAACAGCTTGATCAACTCGAGGATCTCGGCTTGGATGGTGACGTCGAGCGCGGTGGTCGGTTCGTCGGCGATCAGCAACTTCGGCTTGCACGCAAGCGCCATGGCGATCATCACTCGCTGGCGCATGCCGCCGGAGAGCCGATGCGGATACTCGTGCAACCGGGATGCCGGGGAAGGAATGCGGACGCGCTCCAGAATGCGCAGGGTTTCGGCTTCCGCCTGCGCGCGATTGAGGGCACGGTGGTAGATCAGCGCTTCGGCGATCTGGAACCCGAGCGTCAGCACCGGATTGAGGCTCGTCATCGGCTCCTGAAAGATCATCGAGATCAGGTTGCCGCGCACGGTGCGCATTTGTTCTTCGGGCAACTTGAGGAGATCGCGTCCCTCGAGCATGACCTCGCCCGCGACCCGGCTGTTGGCGGCCGGCAACAGCCCCATGATCGACAGCGCCGTAACACTCTTGCCCGAGCCGGATTCGCCGACAATCGCCACTGTCTCGCGCGGCCCGATCTCGAACGAAATGCCTTTCACGACAGTGGTCCATACACCGTCGACCCGAAACGCGGTAGTCAGGTTGCGGACGGCGAGAACGGGTACCGCGGCCATCAGGTCTCGCCCTTCAACTTGGGGTCGATGGCGTCGCGCAAGCCGTCGCCAAGAAGGTTCAGCGCGAAGATCACGACCAGGATGGCGATGCTGGGCACCAGCGCGAGCGTATAGCTGTCGAGAATATTCTCGAAGCCTTCGCGGATCATGCCGCCCCAGGTCGCAGTGGGTGGCTTGACGCCCAGGCCCACGAAGGCGAGCGATGCTTCGGTGCGAATGGCGTTGGCGAGCCAGAGCGAACCCATGACCAGAATTTCCGGCAGGATGTTCGGCAGAATGTGGCCGGCGAGAAGGCGGGTGTCGGAGTAGCCGAGCGCGCGGCCGGCCAGGACGAACTCGCGCTCCTTGATCGCAATCGTGGGCGCCCGCGCGATACGGGCGAATGGCGGGATCGAGGTCAACGCGATGGCGATAATGATGTTGTGCATGGAGGGCCCGAGCATCGCCACCAGGATCAGTCCCAGGATCAGCGACGGGAACGCCAGCAGCACGTCCATCGCCTGCATGGTGACCGTGTCGATGCGGCCGCCATGCCAGCCGGCGAGCATACCGATCGCGGTCCCGATCAGCATGGCGGCCAGGGTCGACACGATACCGATGACCAGCGAAACGCGTGCACCGTAGAGAATGCGCGACAACGTATCGCGGCCGAAACTATCGGTGCCGAGCCAATGTTCGGAACTTGGCGGTCGGAGCTTTTCGAGGATGTTCTGGTCGTTGGGATCGAACGGTGCCAGCACCGGAGCGAAGATCGCCAACGCGATCACGATGAGAAACACCGCCAACCCGATCCATGAGGTCTTGTTGGTGTTGAACGCCTTCAGCGTCTGCGCGGCGAAATAGACAAACGGCGTCGGCGCGGCCGCTGGTGAACCGGCGGTCGAGGAAGTCATTTAAGCTTCACCCTCGGATCGGCGAAGCCATAGGCCAGGTCGGTGAGCAGGTTCACCAGCACCACGATCAGCGTATAGATAACCATCATGCCTTGCAGCATCGGATAGTCGCGCTGGTTGAGCGCGCCGATGAGAAGCTTGCCCAGGCCAGGGCGGCTGAAGACGATTTCGGTCAACACCGAATTTCCGATCAGGATGCCGAGATAGAGCCCGACCACGGTGATGATGGGGATCAACGCGTTGCGGAGCGCGTGACGCCAGACCACCACGTTCCAGGGAACGCCCTTGGCGCGGGCCGTGCGCACATAGTCTTCGGAGAGGACTTCCAGCATTGCCGAGCGCGTGACACGGGTCACGTACGCGGCCGAAATCAGGCCGAGACTGATCGCCGGCAACGTGATCGACTGGTACCAGGCCATGAGGCTGCCCGAGCGGCCGCTGATGACCGGAAACCACGGCAACGCGATCGCGAAGATGAGCAGCAGGATGATGGCCGCGACAAAGGGTGGGAAGGACAATCCGAGCAGCGAGGAGATCCGCACCGCGTAGTCGGCGAAGCGATTGCGGTGGATCGCGGCATAGACGCCGGCCGGTACCCCGATGACGATGCCGAGAAGCAACGAAGCGACGGTCAGCTCGATCGTCCAGGGCAGCACTCGCAGCACCTCGCCGATGACCGGCTGCCCGGTAACCATCGAGACGCCCCAGTCGCCGCGCAGCGCCCCCGCGAGAAACAAAACGTACTGCTCCGTGATCGGCAGATCGAGACCGAGCCGGTGCTGGAGGGACTCGATCGCTTCGCGGCTCGCCTGATCTCCGAGGATGAGCTGTGCCGGATCGCCGGGGACGATGCGCACCAGCACGAAGACCAGCGTCAGAACCGCGAACAGCGTTACGCAGGCAAACGCCAGACGGCGGGCCACGAACGCGGTCATGTCGTCCGATCAGTCTGGCGGAATCGGCGCCCGGAACGACCGCAATCGATCACGTTCGCGTGTCTGCGCTCACCTGGTGAAGCGCGTCTTCTCCGTTATCGGAGGCGACAGGTTCAGCGAGCCCTGCAATTCGTAGCCGAGATCGAGCGTATCTTTCCACGCCCAGAGCTGGAGTTGCTCGTAGACCGGAACCCCGCAGACAGCCTTGATGATCTTCTCCTGCGCGGTCTTCCAGAGCGCCAACTGCTTGGCCGCGTCCGTCGAAACGCGCGCGGCGCGTATTTCGTCATCCGCAACGTTGCAATGGCTGAAGTTGGTCACCGCCGTTGGCTTGCCAATGATCGAGTTCGAGTCGAAAAACTGCGTCAGATACACGTCGGCGACCGGAAAACGTCCCGCCTGGTAGTGGACCAGCGGCGAAAGGTCCTTTCGGATCTGCGCATGAAAGGTCGCGTGCTCCACCAGCTCGATGTCAAGATTGATGCCGGCCTTTTTGAGTTGCGCCTGAACCGCCTCGATCAGCGTCTGCATCCCGGTCAGGGTCGTGTGAATGGTCTTGATCGTGACGCCATTGGGATAGCCCGCTTCAGTCAGCAGTGCCTTCGCCTTGGCCAGATCGTAGGGGAACAGCGGCGCCTTCTGATCGGTGCCGAGATAGCCTGACGGCACGACCGAGACCGCCTCGCGCGATGTTCCCGCGCCCTTGAACGCGACGATAGCCTTGCGGTCGATCGCGTAGGCGATGGCCTGGCGCACGCGAATGTCATCGAGCGGTTTGACCGTGATATTGAGATGCAGCTCCGATAACTCGCTGGGCTCCATCGCCGCAACCTTCACGCCGGGCAGCTTGGACGTGCGATCGACCCAGGTCTGGTCCTGCTTGCCGTAAATCAGGTCGAGCTCGCCCGACTGGAACGCGAGATCGCGGCTCGAATCTGCCGGGATGTAGCGATACGTAATGTCCTCGATCAGCGGCGCGCCACGGAAATACTGCTTGTTGGCGACCAGCTTGACGAATTGCTGCGGTTGATATTCCGCGAACATGAACGGCCCGGTGCCGACGGGTTTCTTGGCAAAATTTTCGCCCATCTCCTCTGCCGCTTTTTTGCAGATCATGTTGCCGCCGTTCACATTGGCGACGTAGCCGAGAAATCCGGCAACGGGATTCTTGAGCGTGATCTTCACTGTCGACTTGTCGATCGCTTCGACCTTGTCGACGGCGGAGAAATCATTGGAGTATGACGAAGTCGCCTTGTTGCTCGCCCGCTTGATCGAGTAGACCGCGTCGTCCGCCGTGAATTCGCCGTAGCCATGGTGGCATTGCACACCGGAGCGAATCTTGAACGTCCATTCGGTGCCGGCAGGATTCGATGTCCAGCTCTCCGCCAGATCGGGCTCGATGAATTCGGGGCTGATCCTGCCCGGCCGGACCCGGACGAGACCATTGAACATCCAGCTCAACAGGCC
>JALZAN010000106.1 GCA_030948365.1 Pseudomonadota bacterium | reverse complement strand
CGTCCGAGCAGCGTCACCCGATACGGACGCGCGACGCTTGGTTGCGTGCCGCGCGAGAGCTCGGCCATGAGCTCGCCATAGCGATCCTCCTCCTCGCTCGGCCGATCGTCGCGTTGCGCCGCATTGAGTCCGGCGAACTGCGACAAATCGATCGAGCTCGCATTGCGCAGGCCCGCAATCACCTCGTTGGCGAGATAGTGCTTGATTTGCTCCGGCTTGAACTCGGCAATGAATCGTCGCAGAAGCTCGCGATGCTCGTCGCTTTCGTCGCATTCGACTTCGATGGATGCGAGCAGGTAGCGGTCGCGTTCGGCGATCGCGAGGTGCAAACGAAGCTGGCTGGTGACGAAATGCTCGAGCTCCTCGCGAATCGCGCCGATCAATGCACGGTAGGGGCCGAGATGCTCGGCGTCGTCCGGAATACCGCGCTGCTCGGCGAACGCACGCATGCTCGGCTCGCGCGTGTCGGACGGCGATGGGCCCGCGCCGCGCTCCGCTACCGCTCCGCGCGCTCGCGGCTCGACCTGCGAGCCCGGGTTGCCCATTCGGTTCACCTTCTTCAACATCCAGCCTTTCAGCTTCATTTCCGGCTCCTGGGCATATAGCGTTAACAGGCCCTAGTTTCGGTAAGCAATTACCAGTGTGGCAAGCGGCGCTTCGATTCGCAAGGGGCGCACGCGCGGCGGCGCGGGCAGCCCGTAACGCTCCGACATCCGCTCGAGGAACAGTCTCCACGCCGGCTGGATCGCGTCGCCCGCTTCGACGCGCCGCATGAGCCTGGGAAGCGAGAGCTCGATCAGGACGGCGATCGACGCCACGTCCCCGACCTGCACGATCGCTCGCCGCACTGCGTCCTCCATGTCGGCGATGCACATCGCGAATGGGCCATCGAACGTCCATACCAGCGGCCCACCGATCGTCTCCGCCGCGGCGCGTGCCGCGCGCGAGGAGCGCGGGTGTTTGCGCAAAGCGCTCATCGGGGCCCCTGTGCCAGGACGCTGCCCTGCGCGAGGACACCCGCGTGGCGGCCGGCGATCTGCATCGCGATCTCGGCTGCCGGATTGGGTCCGTGATCGCCGGCGCCGTGGACCCGGCCGGTATCGGCGAGCCAATTGCGCTCGGTCAGCACGGCGATGACCTTGTTCCAGCGCGGGTCTGAGAGATCCGTCCGGTACGCGGCGACGTACCATTTGTACGGCCGCAACGGCCCGCATGCATCGCGGTCGCGCTTCGGTTTGTTCGCCGGCGACGCACAGAGCTGCTTCAGGTCGTCGAGCGATCGGTCATCGTTGGGAAAGGTCGGGGTCCCGGTCTTGCCCGCGATCCAGTCCATCTGTGCGCAGGTGCGTGCATCGAACACCTGCTCGCACGCCAGCCTCGCGGTTCCCGCACGATGGCTGAATGAAAGTCCGCTGATGATCACTTCGGCGGCATCGTGCGCGATGCGATTCGGCTCCGCATCGGCGCGGCTCCAGCGCAGCGTTGACGCATCCGGCGGGCCCGTGCCGCGGACAGCCTCGACCAGGTGAGGCTTGCGCACCTGGGTCTGGCCGTTGGCGGCGGCGGCCAGCATCGCCATCATTCCCGCGGCGCCGACAGCGCTCGCCCGCGCATGTCCCTGTCCCCACCCTTCGGCGACGACGTCGACGACCATTCCGCCACTGCATTTCTCCCAGTCGTCCTTGCTCATTCGCTGTCCATCATGGCCGGCAGCGCATCGACGGACTCTCGCCGTGTCCAGCTGGGTCGCCGGGCGCACCCGAAACGGCGCTCCCAGTTTTCCTTCGGCCGGCTCGGTCAGCAGCCGGCCATACGCCACCGGCAGCGCCAGCGGCCGCCCGAAGCTGTCATCGCTCTGCGCGTCGGCGCTGCGGCCGAATAAAAGATCGCGCTTTCCGCATTGCTCGCTCGCGGCCGCGCAGTCGCCGTTCCAGCCAAACGCCAGCGCCATCGACTGGACCTGCCACGGTCGCTCGCAGGGCACGAAGCCCTTGTCGGCGCAGAACATGCGATCGAGAAATCGCGCCGAGTTGGAACGCATCAGCTGCCCGCGCATGCTTTCCGCCGACGGCTGCGCCGTCGGCGATCGCGCCAGCTCCGAGCGCTCGGCGGACAACCAGCGCGCGCCAACGGCGGGATCGGCCAGGAACGCGGCCGCCATGATCGGCTTGATGGTCGATCCCGGCATCGCGTCATGAAAAACCGCCGGATTCAACAGCGCGTCCGGCTTGTAGCGGATGGGATAGGGAAGGCGTTTGTCGCAGTGCGACGACCGGCCCGGCCCGTCGTACTCCTCGCGCGTGCACGGCGAGAGCGCGCCGGCCAGCGACTCGATGCGACCGCTCTCCACGTCGATGATCGCCACCGCGGCCATGCGAACCATCGCGTGCTCGAGCAACCCGTGCCCAATGGATCGCGATTCGTCTTCCTTGCGGCGCATGCCGAGCGCACGGCAGACATCGTCGCGGCCGGTGTAGCAGGCGGCGGTCTGCTGCGCCAGCGCCTGCACCGAGGGATCGATGGTGACGTCGACGGAGAAACCGACATCGACCGGCGTGCCGCCGACGTCGATCCGGTTCGGGCCATGGCGAGCGCCTGCGAGCGAGCCCTGCCCTTCATTCGCCGCGGCGGTGTAAGCGACGTAGAGCGATCCCGACGGACGACGCAGGGTTTCAAGCGGCTGCAGCATGACGCCAAGCGACGGCGGGACTTTCCAGCGCTCGTCGCCGACGGGCATGTCCGGGCTCGGTTCGCCCGCGAGGCGAAGCGCGAGCGGCGTGTGGCCATTGTCGTCGTCGACCCCGCGCATGTCGGCGCGCTGGCAAAGGCGGTCGTCCTGGCCGCGCACGGCGCCCAAAAAGTAGGTCGCGCCCTCATCGCCCCCGTTCCTGTCGGACTTGGCGAAGTAAACGCAGCCCGGAATGCCCGCCCAGGGATTGGCACGGGCGAGGTTGCGCGCGGAGATTTCGACGAACTGGTCCGGGCGCCAGCGCGCGATCAGGCGCTCGACCTCGGTGCCGCGCCATGCAAGTGCCGCGATCATTCGCCCGTTCGAACGGGCCAGGGTCGACACCGCGCCTGCGACATCGGCGCATTGCACGGCGAATCGGACGCCGGGGTAGTCGGGCGTCTCGATCGGCGTCTGCAGCGCGGTCGCCACCGCGTCGAACCAACGCCCGCCATCGAAGCCTACCTTGTCGCTTACACGCCGGTTGTCGCCGCTGCTGAAGACCAGCAATGCGCGATCGATTGCTTCGAGCTGCATCGCCATGCGGCTCGCCGCCGACGCACCTTCGTCGGGCGAGCGCGCCAGCAGACGTCGCACGCGGCTCAGCACGCCGCCTCGGCCATCCCACGCGCTCCGGCACTGCGGAAATCGCTCGAGCATCGCCTCCGCGGACGGCGGCCCGGCTTTGATGCGGTCGCGTCGGACGATCGCGTATTCGAATGTTTTCAGCGCCGCGACATGCCGGACGCTGATGTGGCGGTCGCTGTTATGCGTGGGCCTGGCGCTGTCCGCCTGGCGCGCGGAAGCGACGATCAGCAACACGGCGAAAAGCACGGGCACGACAGCCACGCTCGCCGTAATCGCGAGCTCCAGCAGCGTGCGTTGCCGATGTTCAGCCATTCGTGCTTTCGCGTCCCGCATCCAGATTGATCGCCAGGCCGAGCATCGCCATGTTCGCGACGAGCGATGTCATGCCGAAGCTCACGAACGGGAACGTGACGCCCGTGAGCGGAATCACCGCCAGATTACCGGCGACGGTCACCGCGAGCTGGCATAGCGCAAGAACGACCCACGCCACGCACAGCCAGCTCACGAACGCCTGGTGATCGTTGCTGATGCGTCCGGCAGCGCTCACCAGGCGAGGCTCGCCGCGCGTTGCGCTCCCGTGGCCGCGAATGAGCGCGTGCAGCCATACGGCGCAGCCGATGGTCAGCGCCCAGGCGGCGGTCCAGCCGAGCTCCCCGACCAGCGCCGTGAACGTGTAGTCGCTCTGGATTTGCGCCGGGACGCCCGCGCATCCGGCCGCGCCACCGAAGCCGCACCAGGGAACGGCCCCGGGCCCGAATCCGGCCGGAGGCGCGGCGCGCTGGAACCAGGTGACCAGCGCGAGCTGGTCGTTGGCTGACGCGAGTGGCGCGGCGAGATTTTCGAGCCGCGCCGCCGCGACATCGTCGACCGGGCCAAAGCGAAACAACGCGTAGGTCGTCGCCAGGATCCATGCTATGAACAGCGCGACCGCCAGCACGGAAGCCGAGCCGGTAGTTCCGAATCGCTGATAGGCTCACATGGCGACGGAGGCGGCCACGAAGGCGCCCGCCGCGTAGCCGGTAATGAGCAGCGGCCCCATGTCGTGGGTGATCGCCATTGCGCCGATCAGGACGATGACCACGAACAGCAGCGGCCCGACATAGCGTACGAGCGACCCCAGCGAGTTGCCGCTACGAGCAACGCGCTCGGTCAACGGCGTGCCGCGCATGAAGAAGAACCAGGCCGCGCCAACGATGAGCCACAGGCGGCCGATCTCGGATGTGAGCTGCGGGGAATTCGGCAACAACGAGCCGACGGCGCCGACAAGCGCCAATGCCAGCACCAGAAACAGCGCAGCGCCACCGAGGCCGCCAAGTCGCTTGCCGATACCGGCCGCGAAGCCATCGCAGACGGACAGGATCCACGAAAGCGAGCGCCCAAGCGGCTGGCGCACGAATGCAACGACGCTGAGCGCCAACATTCCAAACCACAGATGGCCCTGATGGTATAGCGCGAGATAACGGTTGCCCGGTGGCCCGTTCGCCGACAGATCGAGCAGGATCAGCCAGCCGATGCCGGTGGCGAAGATGAGACCCGGATAACCTAGCGGGGACGCGGCACGCTGCCGTCCCAGCGCGAATGCTTTGCCCGGCCAGGGCGTGCATAGGAGCACGAGGAGCGCCGCGCCGAGCAGCCAGATAACGAATTCCGCCGGCATCGCCAGTAAAGATGCGGATTCGCGACCCAGTACCGGCGAATGTCCGGATGCGAGCGGCCACGGGACGCGCCCGATCCAGGCCGCAGCCGCCCATATCGCGAGTGCGATCGCGACGCCGATCGTCGCCACGCTCCGGCGACGGCTCAGATTGAGCAGCAGCAGCCCCGCGAGCGCCCACCCCGCCCATTGCCAGCCAGCCGTTCGGAGCAGCTCCCGCATCGCCTCATTCTTGACGACCCTCGCCGACGCGGTGCGGGCATCGGTCATCAGCGCCGCGGCTGCGGACAAGAGGTCGGCCGTTTGGAACCCGCCGCAGGCATCGTGTGCTGCGACGCGAGCGAAGGGAAGCGCGGCAACGCTTGCCACCTGCGCAGTCGCCGAGTGACCGTCCAGCGCTGCGCCGAGAAGTATCACGGAGTTCGCGTGCGCGACTGCGCGGCCGTCCGCGGAAACGGAGGCGGGCGCAAGCCCGCGCTCTACCCGCTGAAACGCGCACGCAAGTGGACGCGGGCCATCTGCGCCCGTGCTATCGATCGAGTAGCGACTGAGGAACGGCTCGATTTCCGCAGCGGCTGATTCAATCGCGTTGCCGAAGACCAGCACGTCCCCTGCACCCTCGCTTTGCTGCTGGCGCAAATCGGACATCCAGGCCTGCGCGTCCTTGAGCGGGACAAGAAACGCCTGCCTCGCCTGCGCCATTGCGGTCACGACGACAGGTGGCACGTGCTCGATGCTCTGGATCTCCGGGGCGGTGCGCGCCCGGCCACAAAGACGATCGCGTACCGCGCTTTCGGCAAGCGCTCCGACGCTGGCACACAGCCGGGGAAGCACCGGATCGGGCAGCCCGCGCACTTCGAGGATCGCCTCGGCAAAGCGCCCTCCGCGGCCGCTTTCCTGCGCGGCCAGCAACTTGAACGAGGGAAGAAGCGCACCGATCGCCGCGATCACGAGCGCGGCTTCGATCAGCAACGGCCATGCGATGCTGTTTCGCTGCGGGAGGCTACCGACGAGCGGTGTCGTGCTGAACAAAGAAAGCCCTTCGCCTACGAGGCAGCCGTCGGCGGCCGCCGAACCTCCCCTAGCCATAGGCCGTCGCGCGGGTGTCGACGGTTGCTACGGTCCAAACAATATGAAGCCGATGCAGCGTGTTGTGATTTGAGAGCCGACCAAGTGTAGCCCTCGGCTTTCATACTCGGCAAGTGTGGCTCGGCAGGCGCGCTACCGCAAACCGGCCAGGTAGTCCGCGAGAGTATCGATGTCAGCACCCGACAGCGGCTGCGCCGCCGAGGTCATATTGCCATCCATGTCAAAGCGGGTAGACGACTTGAAGCCGCGCAGCTGTATGCGCAGGTATTCGCCCTGCTGCCCCGCGAGGCGTGGAATATGCTGTTGCCCCGTGAGCGCCGGGCCATGACATTGCACGCAATTGAATTGCTCGGTGAGGCCGCGGCCGGCGGCCGCCTTGTCCGGGACCGTCATTTGTTGCGCCGGCGTTAGCTCTTGCGCCGAGAAGTACGTCCCGAAATCATTGATGTCGGCGTTGCTCATGTTCGCCGTGAGGGGCGACGTCTGCGGGTCCTTGCGATTGCCCTCGCGAAACATGACCAGTTGCGTGGTGATGAATTGCTTGGGCTGGCCGGCGAGCGACGGAATGACAGGGTTGGAAGAGTTGCCGTCCGCCCCATGACACGCAGCGCACGCTTCGGCCTTTTTCCTGATCGCATCGATGTCAGCGCCGATTGCCGGCTTTGCGGCACACAAGATCAGCGGCGCAGCGGCAAACATCACCGCCGCGCACCTGCGCATGCAACGCCTGCTGCTCACTTTTTGTAGCTGATCCGATAGACAATGCCGTTATAGTCGTCGGATACGAGCAAGGCGCCGTCACGCATGACAAGCACGTCGACCGGCCGGCCCCACATCGGCGGGTCGCTCTTGGGATCTGTCAGGAATCCTTCCAGGAACGGCACCATCTTCGCATTGCCCTTGGCATCGAGGGTGACTCGCGTGACGTTATAGCCCTGCTTGGTGGTGCGGTTCCACGACCCATGCATGGCAATGAAGATATTGTCCCGGTACTCGGCGGGGAACATCTTGCCGGTGTAGAAGCGCATGCCGAGCGGCGCGATGTGCGCACCGAGCTTTGCCGCCGGCGGATCGAATTCCGCGCATGAACGGCCCTTGCCGTAATCAGGGTCAAGAGAGTCGCCCTGGTGGCAGAAGGGATAGCCAAAATTCATGCCTTTGTGAGAGACGCGGTGCAGCGTGTCGTGGGGCATGTCGTCGTTGATCCAATCGCGCGCATGGTTGGTAAACCATAGATCCTTGGTCTTCGGATGCCAGTCGAATCCAACCGAATTGCGCACCCCCCGCACGTAGGTTTCCACCACGCCGGTTTTCGGGTCAACGCGGTTGATGGATCCCTGCTGATAAGTTGGCATGACGATGTTACCGGGCGCGCCGAT
>JALZAN010000012.1 GCA_030948365.1 Pseudomonadota bacterium | reverse complement strand
TCAACTGCAACCGCTCAAGCCGTCGGGAAAGCGGTCAACCGAGCAGCACAAGTAGCGCAATGCCCCGCCTCGCCTCCCCGCTCTTCACAGGTCGCATGCTCCGCACGTTTTTGCCGTTGGCATTCGCGTGGTTGGCGCATGCTCCGTGTGCCCTCGCTGAAAAAGCCGATCGCGACAAACCGATCAACTTCCAGGGCGACTCGCTCGGCGGGAACACCGACACCAAGATCAGCGACTTGGTCGGCAATGTGGTCATTACCCAGGGAACGCTCAGCATCCACGCCGATCGGATCCAGTTTCACCAGAACCCCGACAACTCGGTGTCGGCGGTCGCGACCGGCAACCCGGTCAGCTTTCGCGAAAAGCGCGACGACGTCGACGAGTACTACGAGGGCTTCGCCCAGCGCATCGTGTACGACGGCTCGAAGCGCGTCGTCGAGTTGTTCGACCGCGCACTGCTCAAGAGAACCGGCGACGAGCTTCGCGGCAATTACATTTCCTACAACGCCGAGACCAACGCCTACAAAGCCGAGGGTCGCCCCGACAGCCGGCCGCCGGCGGCGGGCGAGCCTCCGCTGGGCCCTCGTGTGCGCGGCGTATTCCTGCCGCAATCGAAGGATGGCAAGGAGGCGAAGGAATCAAAGGATGGCAAGGATGGCAAGGCCGCTGCGCCGAAATCCAATGACCCTGCCGCGCTCAAGCCCGACTCGGCGCTGAAGATCGACGTCGGCAAATGAGCGCCAGGTGAGCCCCAAGTGACCGCGGCGTCGAGCACCCTTTCAGTGGCCAAGCTGAACAAGCGCTACAAATCGCGCATCGTCGTGCACGATGTATCGCTTTCCGTGGGTAGCGGCGAAGTCATCGGACTCCTCGGCCCCAACGGCGCGGGCAAGACGACCTGCTTCTACATGATCGTCGGATTGGTCGCGACCGACGGCGGGACTATCGAGCTCGACGGCGACGACGTCACCCGCACCCCGATTCACGTGCGGGCCCGGCTGGGCCTGTCGTATCTGCCACAGGAAGCGTCGATCTTCCGCAAGCTTTCGGTCGCCGAGAACGTGCAGGCGATACTCGAGCTTCAGGGGGTCGATGGCGACGAGATCGCCAATCGCCTCGACGCGCTGCTCGAGGATCTGTCGATCTCGCATCTGCGCGATGCGTCCGCGGTCAGCCTTTCCGGGGGCGAGCGGCGTCGCGTCGAGATCGCGCGGGCGCTGGCGACTCGGCCGCGATTCATACTGCTCGACGAGCCCTTCGCCGGGATCGACCCGATCGCGGTGCTGGATATCCAGAAGATCATCGGCTTTCTCAAGGAGCGCGACATCGGCGTGATGATCACCGACCACAACGTTCGGGAAACGCTAGGCATTTGCGACCGCGCGTACATCATCAACGAAGGCCGGGTCCTCGCATCCGGAACGCCCGACGAAATTGTTTATAATGAAAGCGTGAGAAAAGTCTATCTGGGGGAGCATTTCCGGCTTTGATGTTGGCTGCGAAAGTGCATGACCATGAAGCCAACACTCCAGCTCAAGCTTTCGCAACATCTGACGCTCACCCCGCAACTGCAGCAGTCGATCAGGCTGCTGCAGCTTTCGACGCTTGAGCTCAATGCCGAAGTCGAGCGCCTGCTGCAGGAAAATCCGCTGCTCGAGAAAGCCGATGAGGACGAGACGGCGGCGCCGCCGCCAGCCGAATTCTCGATGGAAGCGAGCACTGCGACGCCCTCCACCGAGTCGAACGCCGACGAGCGCGAGCGAGACGACCGCGTCTCCGGCGAGGTCGACCTGCTGGCCAACGCGGGCGGCGAGACCGATTGGGGCTCTGCCTCGAGCGATGACGACGAGGAAAACTTTTCGCCGCAACAGGTGGCGACGAGCTCGCTGCGCGATCATCTCAATGCCCAGCTCGCGCTCTGTAATCTACCGCTTCGCGACCGCCAGATCGTGGCGGCTCTGATCGACGCGCTGGACGAGGACGGCTATCTGCAGACCTCGCTCGAAGAGCTGGTGGAGCTGTTCCCAGAAGACCTCGGCCTCGAAGTCGACGAGCTCTCCGACGAGCTTTCGATCGCCCTTCGTAGACTGCAGAACATGGAGCCCGCCGGAGTCGGCGCCCGCGACGCCGCGGAATGTCTCTTGTTGCAGCTCAAGGCGAAGCCCGCCACGACGCCATTCCACGCCGAGGCGATGAAGCTCGTCGAGCAGCATCTGCCGTTGCTCGCCGCGCGCGACTTCGGCAAGCTCAAGCGCCTTCTGCACATCGACGACGCGGAATTGCGCGGCGTGCGGGCGCTGATCACCAGCCTCAATCCGCGCCCCGGCGCCGCATTCTCGCGAACGGAGGCGAACTATGTGATCCCCGACGTGGTCGTACGCAAGGTGAGAGGCAAATGGATTGCCGCGCTGAACGACGCCGCGATGCCGAAATTGCGTCTGAATCGTATCTACGCCGACATCCTGACTCGCAATCGCGATTCATCGAATCAGCAGCTCGCGGCGCAGTTGCAGGAGGCGAAGTGGCTGATCCGCAACGTCCAGCAGCGCTTCGAGACGATCCTGCGGGTATCGCAGGCGATCGTCGACCGGCAGCGGCACTTCTTCGATCACGGTGACGTGGCAATGCGGCCGATGGTGCTGCGTGAGATCGCCGAGATCCTGAACCTGCACGAATCGACCATCTCGCGCGTCACCACGCAGAAGTACATGCTGACCGCGCGCGGCACTTACGAGCTCAAATATTTCTTCGGCAGTCACGTCGCGACCGACACCGGCGGCGCGGCATCGGCGACCGCGATTCGAGCGCTGATCAAGCAGCTCATCGCCGCCGAAGATCGCAACACGCCGCTCACCGACAGCCGCATCGCCGACCTGCTCGGCGACCAGGGGATCGTCGTCGCCCGAAGAACGATCGCGAAGTATCGCGAAGCGCTGCAGATACCACCGGTCAATCTGCGCAAGACAATGTAGCTCGCTCATGCAGGTCGCTTACGTATCGCAGGCCGTTTCCGCAGTTCGCCGCAGTTCGCCGCAGTTCGCTTAGTGCAGGCCGCCCATGCGATTGCCTTACGCAAAACCGCACACCGCAACGACAAGGAGTGCTGAATGAATCTGAACCTCACCGGCCATCACCTCGTGATCACTCCCGCTATCCGCGAATACGTCACCTCCAAGCTCGAACGGGTGACGCGTCACTTCGATCATGTGATCGATGTCAACGTCGTGCTGTCGGTCGACAAGCTCAGGCAGCAGATCACCGCCAACCTTCACGTGCGCGGCAAGGAGATTCATGCCGAATGCGTCGAGGCCGACATGTATGCGGCGATCGATGCGCTCGCCGACAAGCTCGATCGGCAGGTGCTGCGGCACAAGGAAAAACGCAACGGCAGCCGCCACGAGCCGCCGGCAATCAAGCTCGCCGACGATGCGCCCGCCGGGCGCAAGCCGCGCGCTCGCTAGCGTATACTGCGATTCGCCGCGGCCCCGGTGTCGAGGCGCGCGGCATCCTGGCAGCGCACAACGATCCGTTGGCAGCCGCACTCGTCACACGAACCGATGACCCATATCGCGGATCTGCTCCCCGAGACGAATATCGCCCTCGACGTGGAGGCGACGAGCAAAAAGCGCCTGTTCGAGCAGATCGGCCAGTTGTTCGAAAATCACGCGCAGATCGCGCGCTCGGTCGTCTTCGACAGCCTGTTCGCGCGCGAGCGCCTTGGGTCGACGGGGCTGGGCCAGGGCATCGCCATTCCCCACGGACGAATCAAGGGACTTCCCCGCGCTCTGGGAGCATTCATCCGGCCGCTGCAACCGATTCCATTCGACTCGCCCGATGGCAAGCCGGTCGATCAGGTATTCGTGCTGCTCGTTCCGGAGCAGGCGACCGAGGAGCATCTGGAACTGTTGTCGGAGCTGGCGCAGATGTTCAGCGAGAAGACGTTCCGCGATCAGGTTGCCACCGCGAGCGACGCGAGCGACATTCATCGGGTGTTCTCGACCTGGACGCCGCGATGAACCAGGCCAGCGCCATGCGCCAGGTCAGCTTCGAGCGCGTGTTCGAGGATAACCACGAGCGCCTCGGGCTCGAGTGGATCGCCGGCCGCCAGGGCGGAGCGCGCATCCTCGTCGGCGAAGCGGCATTGAAGCCGACCATCGGGCAGGTCGGTCACATGAATTTCATTCACCCGTTTCGTGTCCAGCTCATCGGCGCCGCCGAAGCCGCGTACCTGCGGGCGCTGCCCGAAGACGCGCTGCAGGCCTCGATCGCGCGACTGTTCACGACCGAGCTGGTAGCCATCATCATCGCCAACGGCGAGGCGGTGCCGACACACCTGCAGGAGCAGTGCGAAAAGCACAATGTCGCGCTGCTGACTTCGCCGCAGCCGTCGCCGCACCTGGTCGACGTCATCAGGCTCTACCTCTCGCGGGTGCTAGCCGAGTCGACTTCGCTCCACGGCGTATTCCTCGACGTTCTCGAAATGGGCGTTCTCATCACCGGCGCCTCGGCGATCGGCAAGAGCGAGCTCGCGCTGGAGCTGATCTCGCGCGGCAACGGTCTGGTTGCCGACGACATCGTCGAGCTGTATCGCATCTCGCCCGACACGCTCGAGGGCCGCTGCCCGGCGGTGCTCAAGGACTTCCTCGAGGTGCGCGGCATCGGCGTGCTCAATATACGCACCATCTTCGGCGAGACGGCGGTGCGCCCGCGCAAGCTGCTGAAGCTCATGGTTCATCTCGAAGACCACAGCAACGAGCAGTTTTCCGAGCTCGACCGGCTGCAGGTCAGCGCGACCTACCAGGAAATCCTCGCCGTGCCGATCCGCAAGGTGACGATTCCGGTCGCCGCCGGTCGCAACCTCGCGGTGCTGGTCGAAGCCGCGGTGCGCAATTTCGTTCTCAATCAGCGCGGCATCGACAGCACCAAGGAGTTCATCGAGCGGCAGCAGAAACTGATGGAAGACGGCGGCTGACGATTGCGCCGGTGGCCGGGGCATCGCGCCTCGCCATGCCGATGAAAGGTGCAACATAGCGCAACCCGACGACGATGGATCTGCTGCTGATCGGCGGTGTATCGGGATCCGGCAAGAGCGTGGCGCTCGCCGCGCTCGAGGACAGCGGCTATTACGCGGTGTCGAATCTGCCGCTGTCGCAACTGCCACCGCTGCTGGCGCGGCTGGGCGCGGCGGCGCAGCATCGGGTGGCGATCGTGCTCGATGTGAAGACCGAGCCCGGTCTCGATGGACTCTCCGAAGCGATCGACGATGCGCGCGCGCATGGGTGGATGGTTCGCTTTCTCCACCTCGACACCAAGACCGAGACGCTGGTCAAGCGCTTTTCCGAGACCCGGCGCCGGCATCCATTTTCGAGCGGGGCTCTCACTCTGACCGAAGCGATCGAGCTCGAGCGCGAGCGGCTCGCGGATGTCCGTACGCTGGGCTACAACTTCGACACCAGCGACCTGTCGGCGGCGGCCCTTCGTTCCTGGATCAAGGATTTCGTCAGCGTCGATCCTTCGCGGCTGACCGTGTTGTTCCAGTCCTTCGGCTACAAGCATGGCGTCCCGCTCGACGCCGATCTGGTGTTCGACGTGCGCTGCCTGCCGAACCCGCATTACGAGCCGCTGCTGGCGCCGAAAAACGGCAAGGATGCCGAGGTCGTCGAGTACCTCGAAGGTCATCCCGACGTCGAGCGGATGTACGACGACATTCATCACTTCGTCTCTGGCTGGCTGCCCGACTATGCGCGCGACAATCGAAATTACCTCACGGTCGCGATCGGCTGCACCGGAGGCCAGCATCGCTCGGTCTATCTCGCCGAGCGCCTTGCGCGAGCGTTCACCGACCGCTATCAGGTGCTCACGCGTCACCGCGAGCTGCACTAGCTTCTCAACGGACATCACGCCGGACCCTGCGCCGCGCTCGACGCCGTTCTCCGGTCCCGATACGATAAAATCCGCTCAATGAATGGCCCCGCAACAGTGACGCTCGGGTGGACGGGCGCGTCCGGCATGCCTTACGGACTGCGCCTGCTCCAGTGCCTGATCGCGGCGAAAGTACAGGTGTATCTGATCTACTCCAGCGCGGCGCAGATCGTCGCCAAGCAGGAGCTCGCGCTCACGCTGCCGGCGCAACCGGCAGCCGCCACGGCGCTGCTTTCCGAGCGTCTGCAAGCCGACGCCGGCCAGCTCACCGTATTCGGACGCGAGGACTGGCTCGCTCCGATCGCTTCGGGGTCGAACCCCGCCGATGCGATGGCGATTTGTCCGTGCAGTCTCGGCACGCTGGGCGCGATCGCTGCCGGTCTCGCCGACAACCTGATCGAGCGCGCCGCCGATGTGAGCTTGAAGGAGCGCCGTCCGCTGGTGCTCGTCCCGCGCGAGACGCCGCTTTCCGCGATCCATCTCGAGAACATGTTGAAGCTCGCCCGCGCCGGCGCGGTGATCCTTCCTCCCGCGCCGGGTTTCTACGGCAAGCCGCAAACCATCGCCGAGCTGGTCGATTTCGTCGTCGCCCGCATTCTGGACCAGCTGGGCGTAAGCCACACACTCGGTCCGCGCTGGGGCGCTGCCGGCGATCAGCCGCCGATCGTCGAGCGTGCCTGAGAAGAGCAGCTGGCCACGGCACGCCGCCAATGTTTCCCTTCCTTCGCGCCACGTCGCAAGCTCCGACAACGCTGCCGTTGTTTCCTTTGAAGACGGTGCTTTTTCCGGGGCGCGTGCTGCCGCTCAAGGTATTCGAGCAGCGCTACATCGATATGAGCAAAACCTGTCTCAAGGACGAGCTGCCGTTCGGCGTCTGCCTGATCACTCGCGGCGAGGAAGTGATACAGCGCGGGGCGCAGAACGTTCGGCCTGACGCAAAGGCGTCCGTAGCGTTCGCTCACATCGGTACGCAAGCGCGCATCGCCTCGTGGGACATGCCGCAGCTCGGCATCCTGCACCTGAAGACCGAGGGCGGCACGCGGTTTCAGGTGCAATCTAGCAGCGTCGCCGACGATGGCCTCGTCGTGGCTCGGGTGACGCCGTTGCCGCCGGAGCCGGCGCTCGAACTGCCGGAAGCCTTCGCGCCGCTGGTCAAGCTGCTCGAGCTGATGATTACCCGCGCCGGTCGCGAGAACTTTTCGGCGGAGCTGGCATTGAACGACGCATCGTGGGTCGGTTACCGCCTCGCCGAACTGCTGCCGCTGCCGCTGCCGATCAAGCAGAGCATGCTGGAAATCAACGACAGCGTCGTCCGCCTGAAGGTCCTTGCCGAATTTCTCAAGAAACAGGGTCTGGCCTGACCCGCCGCGCCGGCTCATTGCACGCCATCGTAATGATGCAATGTCTCGAGTAGTCGTCGGGTGCCTATTCGCGGCCGCTCGCACCCCATTCGCTTCGCGAACGGGACCTGGCTCGCTGCTCACGGCGCTGCCGCTCATCACACGCTATTGGTGAATGGTACGTATAGTGTCGCCGGCGCGCCGATTCGCGGGCGCTCGCACCCCATTCGCTTCGCGAACGGGACCTAGCTCGCTGCTCACGGCGCCACCTGGCTCGCTGCTCACGGCGCTATAATTCGCGACATCTTTATCGAGTCTTTATCGTCATGGCCGGCCACAGCAAGTGGGCGAACATCAAGCACAAGAAGGCCGCGACCGACGCCAAGCGCGGCAAGATCTTCACGCGTCTGATCCGCGAAATCACCGTCTCGGCCAAGCTTGGCGGCAGCGACATCTCGACCAATCCTCGACTGCGGCTGGCGGTGGACAAGGCAGCGGCCAACAATATGCCCAGGGACACCGTCGATCGCGCGATCAAGCGCGGTGCGGGCGAGCTCGAAGGCATCAACTACGAGGAAGTGCGCTACGAGGGGTATGGCATCAACGGCGCCGCGGTCATCGTCGACTGCCTGACCGACAACCGCGTGCGGACGGTCGCCGATGTGCGCCACGCTTTTTCCAAGTATGGCGGCAACCTCGGCACCGACGGCTCGGTCGCCTTCCTGTTCAGGCATTGCGGCCAGCTGGTCTTCGCGCCGGGGACCGACGAGAATACGGTGATCGACGTGGCGCTGGAGTCCGGCGCCGACGACGTCGTCAATCACGACGACGGCTCGATCGAGGTGATCACCACGCCGAACGATTTCGTCGCGGTCAAGGACGCGCTGGCCAAAGTCAAACTCGAGCCCGAATTCGCCGAAGTGACCATGAAGCCCGCCACCGAAATCGATTTCAGCGGCGAAGACGCGGTGCGAATGCAGAAGCTTCTCGATGCGCTCGAGGCGATCGACGATGTCCAGGATGTCTATACGACGGCGGTGATCGAACACGTATGAGCGCGCTCCACCTGCATTGGGCGCGATCGGGTTGATCGCGCGACGCATCCTAGGCATCGACCCCGGCCTGCGCGTCACCGGGTTCGGCGTCATCGTCGCTGCCCACGGTAAGCTGACCTACGTCGCCAGCGGCTGCATCCGCAACAGCGAGGGCGAGCTGCCGGTCCGTCTCGAGCTTATCCTGCGCGACCTGGCAAGCGTTATCGAAGCGCATCGGCCGAGCGAAGTCGCGGTGGAAAAGGTCTTCGTGAACATCAATCCGCATTCGACGCTGCTGCTCGGACAGGCGCGCGGTGCCGCCATCTCGGCCGCGGTGCTCGCCCATCTGCCGGTTTCCGAGTACACCGCGCTGCAGGTAAAGCAGGCCGTTGTCGGGCACGGCAAGGCGGCCAAGCAACAGGTGCAGGCGATGGTGATGCGACTGCTTGCGCTGCACGTCGCGCCATCGGCCGATGCCGCCGACGCGCTGGCGTGCGCGATTTGCCACGCCCATGGCAGCGAAGGCATGGGTCGCCTGCGTACTGCCGGCTATCGCGTCCGGCGCGGGCGAATCCTGTGATCGGCCGCCTTTCCGGAACGCTGATCGAGAAAAACCCGCCGCAGATCCTGCTCGACGTGCAGGGCGTCGCGTACGAGGTCGACGTGCCGATGAGCACCTTCTACAACCTGCCCAACGTCGGCGACAAGGTGGCGCTGTTCACCCACCTGGTGGTGCGCGAGGATGCGCATTTGCTGTTCGGGTTCGGATCCGAAAACGAGCGCCGAGCGTTCCGGCAGCTGATCAAGATCAGCGGCATCGGCGCCCGCATCGCGCTTTCGGTTTTATCGGGGATGTCGGTCGCCGAGCTCGCCCAAACGGTCACCCTGCAGGAGACCGGGCGGCTGACCAAGATTCCCGGCATCGGCAAAAAGACCGCCGAGCGCCTGTTATTGGAGTTGAAAGACAAGCTGGGCGCCGATCTCACCACGCCGGTCGGGATTCATCGCCCCGCGCCCGTCGCGTCCGACGTGTTGCACGCATTGCTCTCGCTTGGCTACAGCGACAAGGAGGCCGTGAACGCGGTCAAGCAGCTGCCCGAGGGCATCGCGCTCGCCGATGGGATCCGCCAAGCGCTGAAACTGCTGTCGAAGGCATAATAGCCGCATGATCGAAGCCGACCGCCTGATTGCCGCCGCGCCGGTGAATCCGCAGGAGGAAGTTCTCGACCGCACGCTGCGGCCGCGCGCGCTCGGGGAATACATCGGCCAGGAAAAGATCCGCGCCCAGCTTTCGATCTTTATCGAGGCCGCCAAGAAGCGAAAGGAGTCGCTCGATCACGTGCTGCTGTTTGGCCCGCCTGGGCTCGGCAAGACGACCCTGTCGCACATCATCGCGCATGAGCTCGGGGTGAACCTGCGCCAGACCTCCGGGCCGGTGCTCGAGCGCGCCGGCGATCTTGCCGCGCTGCTCACCAACCTCGAGCCCAACGACGTGCTGTTCATCGATGAGATCCATCGTCTGTCGCCGGTGGTCGAGGAGATTCTCTATCCCGCGCTCGAGGACTTCAAGATCGACATCATGATCGGCGAGGGGCCGAGCGCACGCAGCGTCAAGCTCGACCTGCATCCGTTCACGCTGGTCGGAGCGACCACGCGCGCAGGCATGCTGACCAATCCCTTGCGCGACCGCTTCGGGATCGTCGCCCGACTGGAGTTCTACTCCGCCGACGAGCTCACCCGCATCGTCACCCGCTCGGCCAGGCTGCTGGAAATCGCCGTCGACCCCGAGGGCGCGGTGGAGATCGCGCGCCGCTCGCGCGGCACGCCGCGCATCGCCAACCGGCTTCTGCGCCGGGTGCGCGACTTTGCCGAGGTCCGCGCCGCCGGGCATATCACGCGCGCCGTCGCCGACGCGGCGCTGAAAATGCTCGACGTCGACGCGTCCGGTCTGGACGTCATGGACCGCAAGCTTCTGCAATGCGTGCTCGAAAAATTCGGCGGCGGCCCGGTCGGGATCGACAACCTCGCCGCGGCGATCGGCGAGGAGCGCGACACCATCGAGGACGTGCTCGAGCCGTATCTCATCCAGCAGGGCTTCCTCCAGCGCACCACCCGCGGCCGCATCGCCACCCCGCTCTCGTACCGGCACTTCGGCATCGTGCCTCCGGCCGCCATCGGCGAGCTCTTCGTCGAATGAACGTGGCGGCGGCGCAACCCTTCTTCTGGACCGTCCGCGTTTACTACGAAGACACCGACGCGGCGGGAGTGGTCTATTACGCCAACTATCTCAAGTATCTCGAGCGCGCCCGCACCGAATGGCTGGCGGCGGCCGGTGTCGCCTTGAGCACGCTCGAAGCCGAACACCACGCGGTCTTCGTCGTCCATCGACTGGCGATCGACTATCACCGTCCGGCGCGGCTCTCCGATTCCCTGAAAATCACCCTTGCACCGGTGGAACGCGGTCGCGTCCGCCTGGTCGTATCGCAGGACATCCTGCGCAACGATGAATTGATTGCGAGCGCGCGCGTCGCGCTCGCCTGTCTGGACACGAGGACGTGGCGACCGGTTGCCATACCCGAGTGCGTTCCGGGCGGTGAACGTCGAAGCGCGCACGGCGGGTCGGCGGTGGCCATGGAGAAAACAAGTTGAACCTGCACCCCGATCTTTCCTTCGTTTCCATGGTCGCCCACGCCAGCGTGGTGGTGCAAGCGGTGATGTTGCTGCTGCTCCTGCTCTCGATGTGGTCTTGGTGGCAGATCTTTCTCAAGATGTTCGCGCTCAAGCGCGCGACAGCCAAGACCGACACCTTCGAGGACGAATTCTGGAAAGGCGGCGATCTAAATGCGCTGTTCCAGCAGGCGAGCCAGAGCCGCGACAGTGGAGCGCTCGAGCGGATCTTCTCCGCCGGATTTCGCGAATTCGCCAAGCACCGCAAGCAGGGAACGTCCTCGGTCGCGACCATGGACAGCGCGCGCCGCGCCATGCGCGCGTCGTATCAGCGCGAGATCGATGCGCTCGACGCGAACCTGGCCGGGCTCGCGACCGTCGGCTCGGTGAGCCCTTACATCGGGCTCTTCGGCACGGTGTGGGGCATCATGAATGCTTTTCGCGGGCTCTCGAACGTCAGCCAGGCGACGCTGGCGCAGGTCGCGCCCGGCATCGCCGAGGCGCTGATTGCGACCGCGATGGGCCTTTTCGCGGCGATCCCGGCGGTCGTCGCGTATAACCGCTATACGCACGACGTGGATCGTCTGGCGACGCGGTTCGAGACCTTCATCGAGGAGTTCTCGAACATTCTGCAACGCCAGGGATGATCGCGCCTCGGACCCCACATGCGCCGCGCCCGCAAATCGATTAACCAGATCAACGTCGTCCCCTACATCGACGTGATGCTGGTGTTGTTGATCATATTCATGGTCACCGCGCCGCTGATCAATCCGGGCGAGATTCAGTTGCCGAGCGTGGGTACCAAATTGTCGACCCCGGTCTCGCCGCTCGAGATCACCATCGTCAAATCCGACCTGACGCTATTGTTTCGCGAGGCTCCCGCCACCCCGGTCAAGATGAGTCGCGACGACATCATCGCGCGCATCCACGCGCGGCAAAAGAAAAATCCCGACCAGGCGGTGGTAATTTACGCCGACGGCTCGATCCCTTACAAAGCGGTGATGGGCGTCCTGGATATGCTGCAAACGAACGGTGTGAGCAAAGTCGGCTTGATGGCGCGCTCGTCGTCCAACTGACCGGCGATGCCTCCGTCGCGAACGCCGAGGCGCTGGTCGACCGGAAAATGGATCGCGGCGATCTTGGCGGTCGCTGTCCACCTTGCATTCATCGTGTTCCTGGTTTTCAGCGTCACCTGGCAGAACTCCAAGCCGGACGCGGTGAGCGTGGAGCTTTATGCGCCGCCGGCACAGGAAAAGGCGGCCCCGCCGAAGCCTGCACCCGAGCCGCCGAAGCCTGCACCCGAGCCGCCGAAGCCGCCGCCGGAGCCTCCCAAACCGCGGCCGGAGCCGCCAAAGGCCCCGCCCAAGGTCGAGCCGCCGCCGCCGAGCAAGGCCGACATTGCGCTCAAGGAAAAACAGGAGCGCGAGCGCAAGCTGAAGGAGGACAAGGAGCGCAAGGATCTCGAACAGCGCGAAGCCGACAAGCGCGATATTGAGAAAAAGAAACTGGAGGAAAAGCGCCTGGCCGAGCTCCGCGACCGGCAGAACCGCGAAGCCGAGGCGCTCAAGGCGCTGGCGGAGCGCGAGTCGCTGTTGACCAAAAAGGCGGTTGACGACGCACGCAGCAGGGCCAACGCTTCCTACATTCGAAGCATCCAGGCCAAGGTCAAGGGGAATGTGCTTGTCCCTCCGGACATTGCCGGGAATCCGGAAGCGATCTTCGAGGTCGTGCAGTTGCCCACCGGGGAAATCATCGACTCGCAACTCAAGAAATCGAGCGGCGTGCGGGCCTACGACGATGCGGTCCAGCGCGCGATCATCAAATCCTCGCCGTTGCCGCGGCCGGAAACGCCGGACCTATTCCAGCGCAACCTGACGCTTAGGTTCCGGCCTCTCGATTGACGTCGTTTTCCGCGCGTCAAACTTGCGCGCAATCAAATCCCGCTAGCCTTCGCGCGACTTCTTCTCGACGATCTGTATCGTCGCCCAGCTCCAGTCAGGACGCTGCTCGACCAGATGCTTCAACGAAACCGTGTATACCGAATGGGTGGTAGTCAGAATCACGTTGCGGCCCTCGGCATATTCGGCCGTCGGCACGATGACCGTTTTCATCGCCAGCGGCTTGTCCGGCCGCGAAGGCGGCGGAAGATACAGCCCTTCGAAGCGCTCGCCCATCGTCGACATGTCGAGGCCGTTGACGACGTAGCCCATCTCTTCGTTGGGACGGCGCTTCGCCGAAAGCGTCACCGCCACCATGCGCTCGGCGATGATATTGACGCCGGCTTCGACTTCCTCGTTCGATACCTTGTTGAGGCGCCGCACCACGCCGAGCAGCCAGCCCTCGACATCGGACTGTCTCACGGCGACCAGCGCGCCAAGCGTCAGGCTCTGGCCAATCCCTCCCGTCGCCGCAATCCTGAGGCCCGCGACGCTGCGATCCTTGACCTCCCACATCGGATCGCTCCACGACGAAAGACTTGCAGCAAGCGAATCGTCCTCGACCACCGCCTTGCGCTTGGGACGCGGCGCACCAGCGACCGGATACACTTCGATCTGCTCGGTGCCCGTTTCCACCGACGCTTCGCCGGCTTTGGCGCCGATATCGACGCAGATCCGAGAGAGGCCGATGCGCACCCGGGCCGAGACCGCGACCGCGGTTCGCGGATCGCGCCGCAACTCGGTGTGAAACGCGGGCGCCAGCGCGGGTTGAATCTTGCGCAGCACGCCGAGGCGCTGCTGATTGATCGCCGCAATCGGGCCCTGATCGGTCATTTCCGCATCGCGCAGCGCGTTGATCGCGCGATCCATGCCTTCCGCCAACGGCGTCGTATCCAGGTAGCGAAGCATCGAGCCCCGATCATTGCCGGTTCGACGCACGATCCCTTCGCGGCCCGCCAGATCGACGAAAAAGCCTTCCATCGATTTGGGAATCTGCTCCAGCGAAAGACGCCGGCTCCAGGCACGCAGTTGTGAGCTCGCCCAGTCGATCTCGGTAGGGCTCAAGTTGCCGGTGTTGAGCTGGTGAACCAGCAGCACGTACAGATACTCCTGCTCGACCGACCATGGTTGCGCCGCTGCGCCCGCGGCGGGAAGCGCCATCGGCTGACGATCGCATTGCGTCTCGCACGAGCGCAGGTACGTGCTGTGCAGCTCTATCCATTTGGCCGGAATCCAGCGCTCGTATTTGAAGACGCGAAGTTTGGCGTCGGTACCCTGAAAATGGACCAGCCGCACGAAAAGCAACGGTAGCGCGGCTTTCCAACGAGCGTTGTCCGCCTCGTGCACCGCCGTCTCGAGCGCAGACTGGTATGCCATCGTGAAGGCCATGCTCATTTCCCACAGGGCCTGCCAGATGCGCTCCGCCAGCTTGGGCGCGCTCTCCGAGTTCTCGATGTACTGCTTTATCAGCTGGCGCCGGTCGGCGCCGAGCGCCGCGTCAACGAAC
The DNA here is from genome assembly GCA_030948365.1 of Pseudomonadota bacterium. Classification (GTDB taxonomy): domain Bacteria; phylum Pseudomonadota; class Gammaproteobacteria; order Burkholderiales; family Casimicrobiaceae; genus PALSA-1003. Next base: position 8,637 of record JALZAN010000012.1, on the reverse strand, counting down.
TGAATGGCGTTGATTCGATTCAGGTCGGGGACGCGCTGCGTCTTGCGCATGGTGTCGAGCACCGCGATGACCTGCTGCTGCCTGCCTATCACGTCCAGCGACGGCAGCTGGCGCAACCATGCCGCCGCTGCCTTGGCGTTCTGCAGCGGATCGGAAAATTCCTTCGCCTGGGGTGTCAGAAATCCGAACATCGCTTTCATTGGTGCTGCCTATCGGCGGGGGCCCTGGCGCGCGCCGAAACCGCCGTCATTGCGGCCCCGGGGGACACAGAATCGTCCGGACCCGGACGACCATAAACTTATAGCCCAAAACCGCCCACAGCGCAAAACCCTCCTCGGTTTAGGTTAACATTCGCCTCTCTTGAAACCAGACCCGCGCGCTCGCCGCGTGGCGTCGTCGCGTGAGGTTAAAATGACGATCCGTTTAATTTCCGGTCGGGCGTGCCTGGTGGCGCTTTTCAGCACCACGGCATATCTTGGACTCGCTTATCCGGCGTACGCTCAACCGTCGGGAACTCCTCCCTCAGCCACTTCAAGCAAGTTGGATGCCAAGGGGAAAGAATTGCAAAAGATCGATGTTAAGGTAGGTTCGGGTACCGAAGCCGTTAAAGGCAAGGCTGTGGTTGTTCACTACACAGGTTGGCTTTACGATTCGAGCACGAGTCAAAAAGGCGCCAAATTCGACTCCTCGCGCGACCGCAACGTTCCGTTTGGTTTCTTGCTCGGCGAAGGGCGGGTGATCCGTGGCTGGGAAGAAGGCGTTCAGGGCATGAAAGTCGGCGGCCAGCGAACCTTGATTATCCCGCCCGATATGGGCTACGGCGAACGTGGCGCGGGAGGCGTGATACCTCCCAATGCGACGCTGATCTTCGATGTCGAGTTGCTCGAAGTCAAAGGCTGAAGTTTCGTAAAAAGCTTTGCCCAGGGGCATCTGGGGTTAGTCCCCTGTAGCAGAGCGAACCCTTACTTCATGTGCGCGCTGCCGCGGGCCAGGCGGCGGCCGCGCTACCAGTACGTTTCAAGCGTGTAGTGGCCGGGCTCGCGGCGACGGTGGCGGCGCATGCCGCGCCCTTCGAGCACGGTCTGCGTGTCGCCCACCATCTCCGGGTTACCGCAGAGCATGGCGTGGGCATTTTCTGCCGTAAGAGGCACGCCCGCCCATGCTTCGAGGCGGCCATCCTTGATTGCGTCTGGAATGCGGCCTTGTAGTGCGCCGGCGTGGGATTCGCGGCTCACGAAGGGAACAAAGCTGAAGCGACCGCTTTGCGCGGCGGCCACCCCGGCAATCTGTTCGGCATAAGAAAGGTCCCGTGCGTATCTCACCGCGTGGACGAGAATGACACGCTCGAATTTCTCCCACGGATCGGGCGTGCGCAAAATCGACAAAAAGGGGCCGAGACCGGTTCCGGTGGCGAGGCACCACAGCGCCGCGGCAGATGGCACCTCCGGAATGCTGAAAAAACCATTCGCGCGCTCGAGTAGCCACAAGGGATCGCCCGCCTCGAGCGCGGCAAGGCGCGGCGAAAGCGGACCCTCGGGCAGAACGTTGAAATAGAACTCGTGAGGCGCGTCCTGGGGAGCATTGACGAACGAATACGGGCGCCCGAGCATCGGCTCCTTGGACCCCTCCGGAGCGGGAAGGGCGAGGCGCGCGAACTGCCCGGCGACAAAAATTACTTCGGGCGCCTCAACCTGAAGCGAGAAAAGCCGTTCCGACCATTGCCGCTTGCCTGCTACCCGGCCCTGCACCCATTTGCTCATCGTCGTGCCAACATGTTCGTCAGCGCTTGTTAGAATTGATCATTGACATTATGCCAGCGACACGTACGGTACTCGCCCGGGGCGCGCAGGTTTACCTGCGCCGCCCGATCCAGCGCGACGCTGCGCCCTTTCTGGCCGCCGTCGACTCGAGCAGGCGCATGCACAAGCTCTGGGTACAGCCGCCGTCGACGCCGAAGCGATTCGCGAGTTATGTTCGGCGCTTCTCCGGTCCACGGTCGCGCGACTCGGTACGGGCAACGCACGTCGGCATGCTTGTCTGCCGGCGAGCAGACCATGCAGCGGTAGGCGTTTTCAACTTCAGCGAGATCGTTCGCGGCGCGTTTCAAAGCGCGTATCTCGGGTACTACGGATTCGCGGCCTACGGCGGCCGCGGCTACATGACCGAGGGCCTTGCGCTGGTGCTGCGGGTGGGATTCGCCACCTTGCGGCTGCATCGCATCGAGGTCAATGTGCAACCGGGAAACATGCCATCGATCTCGCTGGTCCGTCGCGGCGGCTTCACTCGCGAAGGCTATTCGCGCCGATACGTCAAGATAGGAGGACGCTGGCGCGACCACGAGCGTTGGGCAATCCTGGTGGAAGACTGGCGCGCGGAACGCAAGCGCGGTGGAACCGCGCGCAACTGAAATGCGCCCTTCGCGTAGCGGCATCGGCGCCAAGCGGGGCGCGGCGCTGCTGATCGCGATCCTGGCCGGTTGTGCTTCCGCTCCCGGCCGGCTCGCAGCGCCCAGGGCTATGTTCGGCGTCCAGATCGCCCCCTATGCGACGGTCGAGGAATGCATGTCGCTCGCACCCGGTGAACGCGTCGGTTATCGATTCGACGCGCGGCCTCCGGTGGCCTTCAGTGTTCATTTTCACGACGGAAATGCGGTCATCGTGCCGGTTGCTCGCGACCGCACAACGTCGGAGTCCGGTGATTTCTCTGCGGATCGCAAGCAGGTCTACTGCCTGACATGGGAGGCCGGAGCCGAGGGCAGCGTCGTCGACTACAGAATCAATCCATGGCCGCGGCCACCGTGAGAGCCCACGCCCGGTTTGATGGCCGCACGCTTACGGTTGTCGCCGCTACGCGTCCCCCGGAGCGGGAGCAATCCGCGCCTTGGGACGGGCCGGCGGCTTGAACAACCAACGCTCAACCGCAGCGCTTACGGTACCCGCCGCATCGTGGTGTGCGCGACGCGATGCGCTGGCGACTCGAGATCGCAAGCGCTCTCTTCAGAGCTCCCGATAATTGTAAGTGCAACCCTGCTCGACATCGCCGAGGACGAGCTTGTCGACGATCTTGCCTGCAACGGTACTCGCAGCGACGAGGCGGCCGTCGCGGTGAAAGCCCTTGAACAATTCGACGCTGGGAAGCGTTTCCGGCGCCTGAGTGCGCATGAACGTCTGCATGCCGGTGTCGATGACGCCGGGGCGAATCGTAATCGCGCGAAAGTTCGCTCCATCGTGTTCGACGGCGAGTTGACGCGTCAGCATCTCGAGGCCCGCCTTGGCGATCGAGTACGGTCCGCCGCCCGGAAGCGGCGACTCGGCGGCGCCCGAGGAGACGTTGATGATGCGCGCCGCCTGCGCATCGCCGACCAACAGGCGGCAGAAGAGATTTGCGACGGCAATTGGCGCGGTCAGATTCGCGGCCATCGACGCCGCCAGCGCGCCGCTTTCGAAGGAGCCGACGGTCCCCACCGGTCCGGCGGTCGCGGCATTGTTGATCAGGCACACAAAACTGGGCCGCGCGTCGGAGATCGCGCGAAAGGCAGGCGTGAGCGCGGCGTCGATGCCGCTCGCATCGGCAAGATCGCAGGCAACGAATCGATAGCTGGCTCCGCCGAGCGCGGCGCTGCTTGCGCGGCCGACGCCGGTGACCGCGAAGCCGGCGGTCAGCAATGCTGCGGCCAAGGCTTCGCCCAAGCCCCTCGATACTCCGGTGACGATGGCGGATTTCATATGCGCGGGATTGCCTCTCAACGATGACCGCTGAGCGAAAACACGACGATCATAGCAATGATGACCGCAAGAACGAGCAAGGTGACCTTGATCCAGCTCTTCGGATACTCACCGGCGATCGTGCCCGTGAATCCATTCATGACCGCCTGAAATGCCTTGGCGCCGAAGTGATAGCTGAGCAGCCACACCGGCGCCAGAATGTGCTTGAACGTTTGCCCGGAATAGTTCGCGCGCACGTCCAGGTTGCGATAGGTGTCGCCGGGAATCTGCGCCGCGCACATCTGGCGAAGCTTGGCGTCCATGTCGTCGCGCGCGGCCTGCGCCGCGGCAACCAGATCGATCTGATACCGCTCGACCACCCACCCCGCGACGTATCCCGCATCGTAGGGCTTGAGCTCGGTGGTCGGAAACGGCTCAATCGCGCGCAACAGCGCCGCATGCACGCCGACCGACGCGCAGATGAGATCGTCGTCGAAGAAATGCTGCAGCTCTCCCGAGGCAGGCTCCCAGCGCACGTGCTGCACCTGACGCGTCTGCGAGCGCCCGCTGCCATCGGTATAAGATTCGGTCGTGTAATAGTAGAAGCCCGCTTCGGCGGTCCACGCCGCGTTGACCTTGGCGTCGAACGTCCAGTACGGCAGGTAAATGCCTCTGACGGTGTCGGTCAGCGCCGAACGCTTGAGCTTGTTCGGCGCCAGCCACAGTCTCCCGTACCACGCCCGGATGCCGTCGCGCGCCTTGTCCTCGGTCACCTTGAACGGCAGCAGGCTTTCCGGCCGGAACGCATCCAGGGTCTGCTCGTAGGGCACGAGCTGCGCCGAGCCGCAGAATTCGCAGCGCTGCGCCTGGCGTTGCGGATCGAGCACCGAAATCGCCTGGCAGCTCTGGCACTTGACGTAGCGCTTCTCGGTTTGCCAGCCGCGCTTGTCGTCGGTGATGCCGCGCAGCGCAGTGACCAGGTCATGCTCGACGATGCCGCCGGTGTTGGCATCGAGCTTGGCCGGCGAGGTCGTGCCGCAAAACGGGCAGACCAGCGCTTGCTTGGCCGGGTTCCAGATCGCTTCCGCGCCGCACGCGGGACAAGCGAATTTCTGTTGGGCGAGTTCCTCGGCCATGGGCGCGGATGATAGCTCAATCGATCGCTACCGCGCGTGCGCTTTATTCCGGCCCGAGGTTCCGCGTCATCGAATGAGATAGCCGATCACGCGCCAGGCGCCGTCGGCCTCACGCTCCAGGTTCACCATCTCTTGAACGTCGACCTTTTTGACGAAGGACGAGTGAAAGACCAGCAACGCGTACTCGCCGTCCGGAGCCCCCGGTAAAGTGGTCGTGAATTCGGTGGACAACAGGGTGCGGTCGGTGACCTCTCCCAGAGGCGGTCTCACCTCGCGCAGCGCAGCCGTCCATCGATCTTCACTAATCGCAGTCTGGAATTTCTTCGCGGCGGCGCGCCAGCTCGCCGCGGCGTCGCCGCGATCGGTCAGAATGAGCCAGCCGCGCGCCTCTTTTTGCGCCATCGAGCCGCGCGGATCCTGCGCCGACGCCGGTCCGATACCGATCGCAGCCGAGACGCAAAATGTCGCGACGGCGAACCAACCAACTCTGCGCATCATGTCCACAGCGGCACCTACGAATGAAGAAATTGGTCGACGGCGGTCCTGGTCACGCGCCACTGGGTGCCGATTTTCTTGCCCTTGAGATCGCCCGAATCGAGGCTGGCGACGACATCGGATTCGGCGACGCCCAAGAGCTGCGCAACCTGGGCCGGCGTCATCAGATCGGGCGCGGCACCGGGCGCAGACGCGGGCGCGGGTCCGGCAACTCCGGGCGTCGTCTGCGACATGATGCCCCCCGGCTGGTTCATCATCTGCTGCGCCATCGCCATGCCGACGGCCATTTCCGCCCCAACGCCGGCGAGGCCGCCTCCGCCACCCGGCGCGGCGAGTCCCTGCGCCAGCTGGAACTTGACGTAATCGTTGAGGTTGCCCACCGCGGCCATGCTCGATCTCTTGTCGATCGCCTGCTCGACTTCCGCCGGCACCGAAACATTCTCGACGATGAAGCTTTCCACTTCGATGCCGTACTTGGAGATCATCTGCGGGTTGATCAGCGGCCGCAACGCCTCGCCCAGCTCGCCATAGCGCGCCGCAACATCGAGCGCCGGAATCTTCGACTGCGCCAGCGCCTCGGAAAACACGCTGACGACGCGCGAGCGCATGGTGTCGCTGAACTCGTCGAGGCGGAAGTGATCGTCGGTGCCGGCGACTTCCTTCAGGAACAGCTTCGGGTCGACGATCTTGAAATCGAAGATTCCGTAGGCTCTTAGCCGCACGATGCCGAAATCCTGATCGCGCATCATGATCGGATTCGCGGTCCCCCACTTGTTGCCGGTGAACACGCGGGTGATGACGTAGTAGACGTCGGCCTTGAACGGCGATTCCAGTCCATACTTCCACCCCTTCAGGTCGGAAAGGATCGGGATGTTGTCGGTGACCAGGTCGTACTTTCCCGGCCCGAAGGTGTCGCCGAACTGGCCGAGGTAGACAAACTGCGCGACCTGGGATTCACGCACGATGAGCTGCGCGCCGCGCTTGATTTCCTTGTCCTCGTCCGGAAAGCGGTAGGAAAGCGTGTCGCGCGAATCGTCAGTCCACTCGATGATATCGATGAACTGTTTCTTGATGAAATCCATTATCGCCATGGTCTATGCCTTTGCGTTGTGCGCGAGTGCTTCGCTGCGCGCTATTTCCGCGTCACGGCAGGATTCATGAGCTCGGCCGCGGCCTGCTTCATTTCGACTTCGATCTGGTCCAGAGGCAACGCCCCCGGAGTGATCGACCCGTCGGCGAACACGAGCGTCGGAGTCGCGTTAACGTGGTACTTCTTGCCGAGCAGTGCGGTCTGCGCGATCGGCGTCACGCAGTCACCCTTGTTGTCAGGCAGCTTGCCGCTCTCGAACCAATCGTCCCAGGCCTTGATCCGGTCCGGCGCACACCAGATCATCGCCGACTTGCGCGCCGAATCGGGATGCAGCTGATCGATCGGAAACAGAAACGTGTAGATGGTCACGTTGTCGAGGCCTTTCATCTCGGTCTCGAGGCGCTTGCAATACGGGCAATCGGCGTCGGAAAAGATCGCCAGCTTGCGCGACCCGTCGCCCTTGACTTTCTTGATCGCGAGCTCGAACGGCAGCGAATCCCAGGCGATTCGATTCATGCGCTTCATTCGCTGGTCGGTGAGGTTGGTGCGCGTCGCGGTGTCGTACACCGAGCCGACGATCACATAGTTGACCTTGCCGTCGGTGTAGAGCATGCGATCGTCGAGTTGTGCCTCGTAAAGCCCGAAATACGGCGACTTGGACACGTTGCTGATCGGCGCGCCCGGAAATTTCGCGGCCAGCGCCTGCTTGACGGCGGCGAGCTCCTTCGTGGCGGCGTCGGACTTGGCCGTATCCTGCGCCGAGACCGGCGACGCGAGCGTCAGGCAAAGACAGAGGACGGACAAATGACTCGAATTGATTCGCATTACGACGACTCCGAAGACTAAGGTGGCGATTGGACAGTTTACCGCAGCGCTGGTTGCGCCAGCAGTCTCTTCAGCGGTCCGAACGATCCGACCAGGGTCATGCCGCGATTGCGCAGCGCGCCGAGCCATGGCGACCGGCTTCCGAAGAGACGCACCAATCCATCGGTGACGCCCTGCATTGCGAACACAGGCTCGAGTCGCCTGCTCGCGTAACGCTGCAACAGCAGTGACGCACCCGGATCGCGGATCGCGCCGCGAGCGGCCACGATCGAGCTCAACACCGCCGCGTCGCCGAAGCCGAGGTTGACTCCCTGGCCGGCAAGCGGATGAACCCCATGTGCGGCGTCGCCAACCAGCGCCAGCCGCGGCGCGATCACCGAAGGCAGCCTGAGCAAGGACAACGGAAAGGAAAGCGGTGAGCCGATCGTCGTCAGCGCGCCCAACGCACGGCCACCGGCCAACGCGACACGCTCGGCGAGCACACCGCGGTCGAGCGCAGCGAGTTCCTCCGCCAGCGCCGTGGGAGCCGACCACACCATCGAGATCCGGCGACCCGGAAGTGGCAGCCACGCGAGCACGCCGCCGTCGGCAAGGAACCACTGGAAGGCGCGGCCCCGATGAGCCTGTTCGCTGGCAAAATTCGCCACCACCGCGATCTGCGCATAAGGCCGCGGCTGGTGGTGCATCGCGGCTTGTTCGCGCGTCCACGAGCGCACGCCGTCGGCCCCGACGATCAACCGCGCCGACAGCGCCTCATCGCCATCGAATCGGAGCTCGGCGGCGGTGGCGCTCCACCCGATGCATGACGGCGTTCGCGGCGCCAGCACGTCGATGCCCGGTGCCTCGCGAAGGCAAGCGACCAGCGCGGCATGGAGCTCGCGGCTTTCGACGATCCACGCCAGTGCGCGCTGGCCGAGCTCATAGGCAGAGAAGGTAAGCTTTCCGCCGGCATCACCGCGAACTTCCATGGATTCGATCGCGGACAGGCGATCCTCGCGCAATCGCTGCCATGCGCCGATGCCGCTCAAAAATGCGACGCTCCCCGGGCTGACCGCATAGACCCGCGCATCCCAATCGTCGCTCTTGACGGCGACATCTAGCGTTTCCAGCGGCGAGCGGTCGGCGATCGCCACCCGCATCCCGTCGTCGGCGAGCGACGCGGCCAGCGACAAGCCGACCAGGCCCGCGCCGAGGATCGCGACGTCGTAGTCCCGCGTACCGCCGTCCATTAGGGCCTGTCCCCTTCGCGTGTAGGCATTGGTGCGGACAGGCCCTAGTCGAGGACCTCGATGACCAGGTTCTGATTGGTGTAGATGCAGATTTCGGCGGCGATGGTCAACGCCTCCTTGACGATGTCGGCGGCCGGCAGATCGGTGTGACTCAGCAA
>JALZAN010000105.1 GCA_030948365.1 Pseudomonadota bacterium | reverse complement strand
GTCGTGCTCGCGGTGCTGCCGCCGGTACTGGGCCTGGCGTTGTTCATCGGCGCCTGGGGACTGTTCGCTCAGACCGCGGGTTCGCTGCCATCGCCGGCGAAGACATGGGTATCGGCCGTCGACTTGTTCAGCAAGCCGTTTTACATCAAGGGTCCCAACGACCAAGGCATCGGCTGGAACATTCTGTCGTCGCTCAAACGCGTCGGCATAGGCTTCGGCCTGGCCGCGTTAATCGGCATTCCGCTCGGGTTCATTTTCGGGCGCTTCGCGTTCGCCAACGCGATGGCCTCACCGATCATCAGCCTGCTGCGGCCGGTGTCGCCACTGGCCTGGTTGCCGATCGGACTGCTGGCTTTCAAGGCAGCCAATCCGGCGGCGATCTGGGTCATTTTCATTTCCAGCATCTGGCCGATGATCATCAACACCGCGGTAGGCGTGCAGCGCGTGCCGCAGGACTATCTGAACGTCGCGCGCGTCTTGAACCTGTCGGAATGGAAGATCGCCACGCGGATACTTTTTCCGGCCGTGTTGCCGTACATGCTCACTGGCGTCCGCCTCGGGCTGGGGGTCGCGTGGCTGGTCATTGTCGCTGCGGAGATGCTCACCGGCGGGGTAGGCATCGGCTTCTGGGTGTGGGACGAGTGGAACAACCTCAACGTCGAGCACATCATCATCGCCATCTTTGTCGTCGGCATCGTCGGGTTGATCCTCGAGCACGCGCTGCTGCTGCTGGCGCGACGATTCAACTACGAATGACCTGAAGCGACGATCCATCATGATCCACGCCCACCGCAGCCCGCATGTCAGCGTCGAAGGCGTAGCCATGACGTTCCAGTCGCGCAAGGGCAATTTCGATGCCCTGCGCGACATCGATCTCAAGGTTGCCAAGGGCGAGTTCGTCTGCCTCATCGGCCACTCGGGATGCGGCAAATCCACCTTGCTCAATCTGATCGCTGGCCTTTACGCACCGACGCGGGGAACGCTGCTGTGCGGCGGACGCGAGATTGCAGGCCCGGGGCCGGACCGCGGCGTCGTGTTCCAAAACCATTCGCTGCTGCCGTGGTTGTCCTGCTACGGCAACGTCCATCTCGCGGTGGAACGCGTGTTCGCGGCCAAGGAGAAGCGCGCGGACCTGAAGCGAAGGACACACGAAGCGCTTGCGCTCGTAGGCTTGAGCGACGCCGAGTCGAAAATGCCGCACGAGATTTCCGGCGGAATGAAGCAGCGCGTTGGGATCGCCCGCGCGCTGGCGATGCACCCCGACGTATTGTTGCTCGACGAGCCATTCGGCGCGCTCGACGCATTGACGCGGGCGCATCTGCAGGATGAGCTGGCGAACATTGTTGCCCGCACGGCAAGCACCGTCATCATGGTGACCCACGACGTCGACGAAGCCGTGCTGCTGTCGGACCGGATCGTGATGATGACCAACGGGCCGGCGGCGACGATCGGCGAGACGCTGGCGATCGATCTGCCGCGCCCGCGCGACCGCATCGACCTGGCCGAGGACGCGCGGTACCATCATTACCGCACGGCGGTGCTCGAATTTCTGTATCGCCGGCAAATGAAGCACGCCGCCTGAACGTCGGGTCGACGCTCGCCATGGAAAAGATGCGGCTGGTCGTCGTCGGCAACGGAATGGCGGGAGCGCGCACGCTCGAGGAGCTCCTAGGGCTTGCGCCGGACCTCTACGACGTCACCGTGTTCGGCGCGGAGCCGCACGCCAACTACAACCGCATCCTGCTGTCTCCCGTACTCTCGGGCGAGCAGACGCTGCCGGATATCATGCTCAACGACGTCGCCTGGTACCAGGAACGCGGCGTCCGCCTGCATCTGGGAACGCCCGTGACCGGAATCGACCGCATGCGCCGCGTGGTGTCGGCGGCAGACGGCACGGTTGCCGAATACGATCGCCTGCTCCTGGCCACCGGGTCGACTCCGATCATGCTTCCCATACCCGGCGCCGGTGCCCCGGGCGTGATCGGCTACCGCGACATCGCCGATACGCAGGCCATGATCGATGCCGCAGCCAGGTACAAGAGCGCGGTGGTCATCGGCGGCGGCCTGCTCGGGCTCGAAGCCGCGAACGGGTTACGCTCGCGCGGCATGGATGTGACCGTCGTGCACCTTGCGCAATGGCTCATGGAACGCCAGCTCGATCGCGTCGCCGGCGACCTGCTGCAGCAATCGCTCGAGCGGCGCGGTATTCGCTTTCGTCTCGGCGCGCAGACGCAGGAACTTGTCGCGGAGCCCGGCGCCGTCGGCGCAAGGGTGTGCGCGGCGCGCATCAAAGGCGCGGATGGTGCGGAGGAAACGCTGCCTGCCGACCTGGTGGTGATGGCGATCGGCATTCGTCCCAATGTCGCGCTCGCGCAAGACGCCGGCCTGCATTGCAATCGCGGCGTCGTCGTCAGCGACACCATGCAGACCTTCGACCCGCGCGTCTATGCCGTCGGAGAATGCGTCAGCCATCGCGGCACCTGCTATGGGCTGGTCGCTCCCTTGTTCGAAATGGCCAAGGTTTGCGCCAATCACCTCGCCTATTACGGCATCGGCCGCTACGCCGGCTCGGTCAGCTCGACCAAGCTCAAGGTCACCGGCATCGATCTGTATTCCGCCGGCGAGTTCTCGGGCGGCGCCGATTGCGAGGAGATCGTCCTGTCGGATCCCTTCGCCGGCGTCTACAAGAAACTGGTGATTCGCGACGACAAACTAATCGGCACCGTGCTCTATGGCGACACCATCGACGGCGCTTGGTACTTCAAGCTGCTGAGGCAACGGCGCAGCGTGGCCGACATCCGTGATCGGCTGATGTTCGGCGAGAGCAATCTCGGCAACGCCGGGCACCAGGGGCACAACCGCGCGCTGGCAATGTCCGACAGCGATGAGGTCTGCGGCTGCAACGGCGTATGCAAGGGCGCCATCGTGCGCGGGATCAAGGACAAGGGACTGTTCACGGTCGACGACGTGCGCAAGCACACCAAGGCGTCGTCGTCCTGTGGCTCATGCACCGGTCTGGTCGAGCAACTGCTGATGGCGACGGTGGGCGGCGACTACTCGCCGGCGCCCAGAACCAAGCCGATGTGCGGCTGCACCGACGCCACGCACCCGGCCGTGCGCGAGGCGATCCGCGAGCAACACCTGTTGACCATCGCGGCGACCATGGCCGCGCTCGACTGGCGCAGCGCGAACGGTTGCGCGACGTGCCGCCCGGCGCTCAACTACTACCTGATTTCGACCTGGCCGCACGAAGCCCGGGACGATCCGCAGTCGCGCTTTATCAACGAGCGTGCGCACGCCAACATCCAGAAGGATGGCACTTTCTCCGTCATACCGCGCATGTGGGGCGGCGAAACCAGCTCGAGCGAGCTGCGGCGGATCGCCCACGTCGTCGACAAATACCAGATTCGCACCGTCAAGGTCACCGGCGGGCAGCGCATCGACTTGCTGGGCGTGAAAAAGCAAGACCTTCCCGCTGTCTGGAAGGATCTGGGCATGCCGTCGGGACATGCTTATGCCAAGGCGCTGCGCACGGTCAAGACCTGCGTCGGTTCCGAGTGGTGCCGCTTTGGCACGCAGGATTCGACGCAAATGGGCAAGGACCTGGAGCGCGCGCTGTGGCGCATGTACGCCCCGCACAAGGTCAAGCTCGCGGTCTCGGGATGTCCGCGCAACTGCGCGGAATCTGGAATCAAGGACGTCGGCGTCATCGGCGTCGAATCGGGATGGGAAATCTACGTCGGCGGCAACGGCGGCATCAAGACCGAAGTCGCGCAGTTCCTCGCGCGGGTAAAGACTTCGGCGGAGGTGCTCGAGTATGCGGGCGCTTTTCTCCAGCTCTATCGCGAGGAAGGCTGGTATCTGGAGCGAACCGTGCACTATGTCGCGCGCGTTGGCCTCGAGCACGTCAAGAAAGCCGTTGTCGAGGATTCGGCTCAGCGCCGCGCAATGTTCGAGCGCCTGCAGTTCGCGCTCGATGGCGAACCGGATCCGTGGCACGAGCCCGAGCGCGCCGGCATCGACGCGCGCCAGTTCCATCCGATAAGACCGCTGGAACCGGTTCCGGGTTAGGACGACGATCTTGGCCTGGTACCGCGTCTGCGCGCTCCAGGACTTGCCGGTGCTCGGCGCGCGCGTCATCGAGCGCGACGCAGCGCAAGGCGGCAACGTCGCTGTATTCCGCACCGCCACCGATCGCGTTTTCGCCTTGCGCGATCGCTGCCCGCATCGCGGCGGACCGCTGTCGCAAGGCATCGTCTACGGCGAAGCGGTGGCGTGCCCGCTGCACAACTGGAGCATCGCGCTGGCGTCGGGCAGTGCGATGGCCCCGGATGAGGGGCATACGGCGTGCTTCGGCGTGCGCGTCGACGCCGGTACGGTCTATGTCGAGCTCGACGGCGACACGGGCGCCTGTGCTGCGCAGGTCGGGCGAGAGATGTCGCCGGCTCCGGGCTGATCGGGCAGCGTGCAATGGAGACGCGAAGCGCGTGCTGTTACTGCGGCGTCGGCTGCGGCGTCATCATCAACGCCGAGCACGGACGCATTGCCGGGGTCCGCGGTGATCCCGATCATCCCGCCAACTTCGGCCGCCTTTGCAGCAAAGGCACGACGCTGCACCTCTCCACCGGCAGCCATGGTCGAGCACTGCATCCGGAGCTGAGAGGCGAACGCAGCGCGCCGCGTCGTCGCGTTGGCTGGGACGCCGCGCTCGATCATATCGCCGAGCGCTTTGCGGCATGCATTGCCGAACGTGGCCCCGACAGCGTGGGCTTCTACATCTCGGGACAACTGCTCACCGAGGACTACTACGCGTTCAACAAGCTCGCGCGGGCAGTGGTCGGCACCAACAACATCGACACCAATTCGCGGCTTTGCATGTCGTCGGCGGTCGCCGGCTACAAGGCGACGCTCGGCGCCGATGCGCCGCCCGCGTGCTACGAAGACATCGATCACGCCGACTTGCTGTTCATCGCCGGCTCGAACACCGCGTGGGCGCATCCGGTGCTGTATCGCCGCATCGAGGACGCACGCCGGCGCAATCCTGCATTGAAAACGATCGTCGTCGATCCGCGCCGCACGGATACGGCCGGCGAATCTGAAATGCATCTGGCGATCCTGCCGGGAACCGATGTCGCGCTGTTCAACGGCATCCTGCACCTGCTGATCTGGGACGAACGGATCGACGCGCGGTTCATCGCGGAGCATACGTCCGGCTTCGAGGCTCTAAAAAAGACGGTGCGCGAATACACACCGCAAATGGTTGCGGATGTCTGCGGCATTGCTTCGGAGCAGCTGTGCGAAGCCGCGCGCTGGTTCGGCAATGCGAGGAACGTACTCTCACTCTATTGCCAGGGTCTGAACCAATCGTCGTCGGGCACGGACAAGAACGCTGCGCTTATCAACCTGCATCTTGCCACCGGAACGATCGGACGGCCCGGCAGCGGACCGTTTTCGCTGACCGGGCAGCCCAACGCAATGGGCGGCCGTGAAGTCGGCGGCATGGCGAACCTGCTGCCGGGGCATCGCGAAGCCGCGGACCCCGGGGACCGTGCCGAAGTGGCGCACCTTTGGGGCATCGACACCCTGCCGGCGAGGCCAGGAAAGACCGCCGTGGAGTTGTTCGAGGCCGTACACGCCGGCGAGGTTCGCATGCTCTGGATTGCATGCACGAATCCCGCGCAGTCCATGCCCGATCAGCTGCGCGTGCGCGAAGCGCTCGAGCGTGCCGAGCTGGTGGTGGTGCAGGAAGCCTTCGCGACCACCGAGACGTGCGCCTACGCCGACGTGCTGCTCCCGGCGTCGACCTGGGGCGAGAAGGAGGGCACCGTCACCAATTCCGAGCGCCGGATTACGCACGTGCGCGCCGCAATCGACCCGCCGGGAGAAGCGCGCCATGACTGGAAGATCGCCGCCGACTTCGGACGGCGGCTCGAAACTCGCCTGCGGCTTGCGCCATGCATGGACGGAACGTCGCGCATGGCGTTCGGGTCGGTGGAAGAGGTATTCGTCGAACACGTCGCGACCACCCGCGGCCGCGACCTCGACATCACGGGGATGAGCTACACGCTGCTCGATCGCGACGGCCCTCAGCAATGGCCGCTGCCGCAGGGTGCTAGCAGCGGTCGCGCGCGCCTGTACGAGGATCACGTGTTCGCGACCGCCGACGGGCGCGCCCGCTTCGCCGACGTCACCCAGCGCAATGTCGCCGACACCGTCGACGCACGCTATCCGCTACGACTCACCACCGGACGGCTTCGCGATCAGTGGCACGCCATGAGCCGCACGGGCACGGTCGCACGGTTATTCAATCACGCCGACGAACCGCGGCTCTCCATGCACCCGGCAGACGCCGCGCGGCGCGGGCTGGCCGATGGCGACGTGGTGCGGATCACCTCGCGTCGCGGAAGCGCCCTGCTGACGCTGGAAGCCAGCGACACGGTGCGCTCCGGTCAACTGTTCGCGCCGATGCACTGGGGCTCGCGCTATGTCACCGGGACTGGCGCGAAAGCCGGCATCAACGCGATCACGAGCCCCGCCCTCGATCCGCATTCGAGGCAGCCCGAGCTCAAGCACTGCGCAGTGCGCGTGGAGCATGCCGGCCTGCACTGGCGCGCGGTCGTGTTCGGCATCGCCGCAGGCGGTGCCGAAGTTGAGCTCTTCGACCGCGCTCGCGCGCTGGTCGACGACCTGCCGTTTGCCAGCTGCGTACTCTTCGCCGGAACGCGCCCCGGCGTGCTCGTGCGCCTTGCGGGCGAGCGCGCGCTGCCGGCGACCATCCTCGAGCGCTTCGATCCGCTGTTTTCCCTCGATGCTGCGCATGTACTTCGATACGACGATGCGAAGCGGGGCATAAGCCGACGCGTCAGCGTCGTCGACGGCAGCATCGTCGCCGCGCGGCTGGGCGGGGACCTGCACGGGGCAACGTGGCTTCGCGATTTGCTGATGCGCGAGACTCCGGTCGCCTCGATCGGCTCGTCGCTGCTGATGCCGGGCGCGGCCCCGCCTTCCGGATTCCGCTCGCCGGGCCGCATCGTTTGCAATTGCATCGGTGTTGCCGAGAGCGAAATTCGCGCCGCCGTCGACGCGCTTTCGGCGGGGGTTGCCGCGGACGCAAGCGCGGCGATGACCGAAGTCCAGGCAACCCTCAAATGCGGCACCGAATGCGGGTCCTGCCTCCCGGAGGTGCGCAGCCTGGTGTTGCAGCGCGGCGATGCAAAGGTCGCGGCATGAGTGGCGCGCCGCGCAACGCCGGCGGGGCGTCGGGAAAAGTGGCAGCGATCATCTAAGCTGCGACGAGCGCCGAGCAGCGCGCCATTCCAGGCACCGTGGCCGATCTGGGGCAAGCGCGCCGGCGGCACCAGCTGCGCAGCCCGGCGACCGTTATCATAGGCGACGTCGTGGCGATGGCGCGGGGCGAGGATTTGCCGGTCGTATCGAAGCGTTCGCCTGCAGCGCAGCGTAGGTTTATAAGAGTGATTACGCGCCTGGTCTGACGGGCGCCGGAGGCTAGCCGTCGCGCGCGGCAC
>JALZAN010000011.1 GCA_030948365.1 Pseudomonadota bacterium | reverse complement strand
ACGATCTTTCTCGCCGGGCCGCCGCTGGTCAAGGCGGCGACCGGTGAAATCGTCAGCGCCGAGGAGCTGGGCGGCGCGGATGTGCACACGCGCATTTCCGGCGTCGCCGACCACTTCGCGCAGGACGACCACCACGCGCTGGCGATTGCGCGCCAGATCGTCGGCCGGCTTAACCGCGTCAAGTCCCTGACGGTGGACGTCGCGAAGCCGCGCGAGCCATTGTTCGCGCCCGATGAACTCTACGGCGTCATCAACGCCGATATCAAGAAGCCTTACGACGTCCGTGAGGTGATCGCGCGTCTGGTCGACGGCAGCGAGTTCGACGAGTTCAAGGCGCGCTATGGCACGACGTTGATCACCGGCTTCTCGCGCCTGTGGGGATACCCAGTCGGCTTGGTCGCCAATAACGGCGTATTGTTCTCGGAATCCGCGCTCAAGGGCGCGCACTTCATCGAGCTTTGCGCGCAGCGCAACATACCGCTCGTTTTCCTGCAGAACATTACCGGCTTCATGGTCGGACAGAAGTACGAAGCGGGCGGCATCGCCAAGGACGGCGCCAAGCTGGTCACTGCCGTCGCGTGCGCCAGGGTGCCCAAGTTCACGGTCATCATCGGCGGCAGCTACGGCGCCGGCAACTACGGCATGTGCGGGCGGGCGTTCAATCCGCGCTTTCTCTGGATGTGGCCGAACGCACGCATCTCGGTGATGGGAGGCGAACAGGCGGCCACAGTCCTGGCGACGATCCGCCGCGACGCGATCGAAGCCAAAGGCGGCGCCTGGAGCGCGGATGAGGAAGCGGCGTTCAAGGCGCCTATCCGCGAGCAATACGAGCTCGAAGGTCACCCGTACTACGCCAGCGCGCGGCTGTGGGACGACGGCGTGATCGATCCCGCGGACACGCGCAAGGTGCTCGGACTCGCGATCTCGGCGGCGCTGAACAAGCCGATCGAAGCCACCCGTTTCGGCGTCTTCAGGATGTGAGCTCATGACCGGTCCCGTCATCGACTGTACGACGCTGGAAGTGACGTTTGACGGGCCCGTGGCGCGCGTCGCGCTCAATCGCCCTGACGTTCACAACGCCTTCGACGAAACGCTGATCGCGGAGCTGACTCACGTCGTGCGCACGCTCGACGCGGACGCCGGCATGCGGGTGGTCATCATCGAGGGCCGGGGTAAAAGCTTCTGTGCCGGCGCCGATCTGAATTGGATGCAGAAGATGGCAGCCTTCTCGCAATCCGAGAATCTCGCCGATGCCAGCGCCCTGGCTGCGATGCTGTCGGCGCTCAACAACCTGTCGAAGCCCACCATCGCCCGGGTGCATGGCGCCGCGCTGGGCGGCGGCGTCGGGCTCGTCGCCTGTTGCGACATCGCGATCGGCTCCCCCGGCGCGACGTTCGCCTTGTCGGAAACCCGGCTCGGGCTCATCCCGGCCGCGATCAGTCCCTATGTGATCGAGGCGATCGG
This sequence comes from Pseudomonadota bacterium, assembly GCA_030948365.1. Taxonomy (GTDB): domain Bacteria; phylum Pseudomonadota; class Gammaproteobacteria; order Burkholderiales; family Casimicrobiaceae; genus PALSA-1003. The sequence continues at coordinate 21,801 of JALZAN010000011.1, read as the reverse complement.
CTCGCGCGCCGCCCGCCGCTATTTTATTTCGGCCGAGCGTTTCGGCGCCGAGAAGGCGCACCAGCTCGGCCTGCTGCATGAGCTGGTGCCGGAATCGGAGCTCGACGCTACCGTCGACCGTCTGGTGGCGGCACTGCTCGAAGCGGGGCCGCAAGCGCAGGCGGAAGCGAAGCTGCTGATACGCGCCGTCGCTCACCGTCCCATCGATCAGGGCGTCATCGGCGACACCGCCAAGCGGATCGCACGGATCCGCGCCACCCCCGAAGGGAAGGAAGGTGTGGCCGCGTTCCTGGCCAAGCGCAAGCCTGCGTGGCGCGCGCACGAAAAATAGACAAGGCGTGCCATGGACCACCTCGATGCTATGCAACTGGTCGCGCTTGCCGCCGCGCTAGGCTGGGCGAGCGGGATTCGGCTGTACGCAGTGCTGTTCATCGTCGGCCTGGTCGGCTATGCCGGCTGGTTCGAGATCCCCGAGCATCTGCGCGTGCTGTCGCATCCGCTGGTCCTCGGCGCCTCCGGGTTCATGGTCGCCGCGGAATTCTTCGCCGACAAGATCCCGGGATTCGATTCCGTGTGGGACGTCGTGCACACCCTGATCCGCATTCCGGCCGGCGCGGCGCTGGCGGCGAGCGTGTTCGGCGACTCGCCGCCGGCATGGATGCTTGCCTCGGCGATACTCGGCGGAACGCTTGCCGCCGGCAGCCACTTCACCAAGGCGGGCGCCCGGGTCGCGATCAACACTTCACCCGAGCCGGTGTCGAACTGGCTGGCGTCGTTTAGCGAGGACCTCCTGGTCGGAGGCTTGCTTTACCTCGCCTTTGCGCACCCGGTCGTGCTCCTCGTCGTGCTGGCGCTGCTCATCGTCGCGTCATTGTGGCTGCTGCCCAAGCTGTGGCGCTTCGTGCGCGCATTGGCGGCGCGGGTCTCGCGAGGCTTCGGCGCATCCGCGCACGACGACCCGACGGCGAAGCGAAGGTCAGCCGATGTTTGAGCGGATCCTGATCGCCAATCGCGGCGAGATCGCCTGCCGCGTGGCCCGGACCGCGCGACGCATGGGAATCCACGCCATCGGGGTGTATTCGGACGCCGACGCCGGCGCCATGCACGTCTTGGCATGCGACGAAGCGCACCGGCTCGGGCCGCCGCCGGCGCGCGAAAGCTATTTGCGTGGCGATCGGATTATCGAGATCGCGATTGCCTCGGGTGCGCAGGCGATTCATCCGGGCTACGGATTCCTGTCCGAAAACGAGGCGTTTGCCGCTGCGGTTGCCGCTGCGGGGCTCGTCTTTGTCGGACCGCCGCCTGCGGCGATCCGGGCGATGGGCTCCAAATCCGAATCGAAAGCGATCATGGCCAAAGCGGGCGTCCGTCTGGTGCCGGGCTATCACGGCGCCGACCAGGACGACGCGTTGCTCGCGCGCGAGGCCGACGGCATCGGATACCCGGTGCTGATCAAGGCGTCCGCGGGAGGCGGTGGCAAGGGCATGCGCATCGTCGAACGCGCCAACGATTTTGCCTCAGCGCTGGCTTCCGCGCGTCGCGAGGCGAAAGCGGGCTTCGGCGACGACAAGATGCTGCTCGAAAAATATCTTGACGCGCCCAGGCACATTGAAATGCAGGTGTTCGCCGATTTGCACGGCCAATGCGTGCACCTATTCGAGCGCGACTGCTCGGTGCAGCGCCGGCATCAAAAGGTTCTCGAGGAAGCACCCGCGCCGGGAATGACGCGCGAGCGGCGGCTGGAAATGGGGGCAGCGGCGGTGGCGGCGGCGGAGGCCATCGGATACGTCGGCGCCGGAACGGTCGAGTTCATCGTCGACAAGACCGGCCTTTTTCATTTCATGGAGATGAACACGCGACTGCAAGTCGAGCATCCGGTCACCGAAATGATCACCGGCCTCGACTTGGTCGAGTGGCAGCTTCGCGTTGCCGCAGGCGAAAGGCTTCCGCTCCCCCAAGCGTCGCTGGACTTTCTCGGGCACGCCATCGAGGCGCGTATTTACGCCGAGGATCCGGAGCGAGGGTTTCTGCCATCGATCGGGCGCATCGCATATCTGGCCACGCCCGACGAGTCCGCCTCGGTGCGCATCGACACCGGCGTGCGCGCGGGCGACGAGATCAGCCAGTTCTACGACCCGATGATCGCCAAGCTGGTCGTATGGGGCGAGGATCGAGCCAGCGCCCTGCGCAGACTGCGGCGCGCGCTGGAGGAGTACCGCGTCATCGGCGTGACGACCAATATTGCGTTCCTGCAGCGCGTCGTCGCACACTCGGCGTTTGCCGACGCACGGCTGGATACGGGGCTGATCGAGCGTTACCAGTCGGAATTGCTGGCACCGCCTGCTGCGCCCTCGCCGCAGGTGCTCGCGATTGCCGCGATCGCGGAGTTCCTGAGCCTGGCCGACGAGGCCGAACAGCGGGCGGCTGCATCCGCTGACCGGTTTTCGCCGTGGCACGCAGTCGATCCCTGGTGGCTCAATTCCGCCGGAGATGCGGTGACGCTCGGCTTTGTCGCGCAAGGAACGACGCATCAAGTGCGATTGATGACGACTGGCGGTGCTTTCCATCTCCTGATCGGCGCACCGGCCGGCGTCGCGAGCGCTGCCAACCTGGCCCTTACTGCGACTGCCTCCCGACAGGGCGGGAATCTGCTGGTCTCGCTCGATGGCGCGCAGATCAAGGCAAGCGTCGTGCGGCAGGGCGACCAGCGACACGTATTCGTCGACGGGCAAGCGCAGAAGTTGATGCTTGTCGATCCGCTCGCGCACGTATCCGCGGACGAGCATCGTGGCGGGCACCTGGCGGCGCCGATGTCGGGAACGATCGTGGCGGTGCTGGTCAAGCCGGGCGAGGTCGTGGTCAAGGGCGCGCCGCTGCTGATCCTCGAGGCGATGAAAATGGAACATACGATCGCCGCGCCAACCGCAGGGACCGTGACCGCGATCCATTTTCGCCAGGGCGACCAGGTCATGGAGGGCGTGGATCTCATCGACGTCGATGCCGCAAGCGCGGAGACGGCCGACGCGACATTGCCGACTGCGTGAAGATTTTGCTTTGCACGGCCGGCAGCAATCGTGGCGCCTGGCTCGAGGCGCTGTCGCGCGCGATGCCCGAAGTGACCGTGGGCAGCTGGCCGGATGACACCGTGGCGGATTACGCGCTGGTATGGAAGCCGCCTTCTGAATGCCTGGATACGCTCGTGGTTGCCAAGGCGATCTTCAATCTTGGCGCGGGCGTCGACGCGCTGGTCCCGATGCCGCGCTCGCTCGATGCGGTGCCGTTGATTCGACTCGAGGACGCCGGGATGGCGGAACAGATGGCGGAATACGTCACGCACGCGGTGCTGCGCCGGTACCGTGAATTCGACGCCTACGGAGAGTCGCAAGCGAGCGCCGCGTGGCACCCGCGGCGGCGGATCGACAAGCGCATCTTTCGGGTCGGCATCCTTGGCCTGGGCACGCTGGGTGCCGCGGTCGCGGCAGCGCTGACGAGTTTCGGATTCCCGGTCGATGGCTGGAGCCGAACCCGCAAACAGGTGCCGGGAGTGCAGTCTTTCGCCGGATCGGACCTGCACGAATTTCTAAAGCGCTGCCGCGTCCTCGTCTGCTTGCTGCCGTTGACTGCCGAGACCCGTGGAATGCTCGACCGCGCGACGCTGTCGCGGCTGCCTCTCGGCGCCTACGTTGTCAACGTTGCGCGCGGCGCGCTGCTGGTCGAGGACGATCTGCTGGCGCTGATCGATTCGAACGCGCTTTCCGGGGCCATGCTCGATGTTTTCCGTGACGAGCCTTTGCCGCCGTCGCACGCTTTCTGGCATCATCCGCGGATTACCGTGACGCCGCACATTTCCGCGGAGACGCGAATCGAGGAATCAGTCACCCAGATCGCCGCCAAGATCCGACGACTCGAGGCGGGATTGCCGGTCAGCGGCGTCGTCGACCGCGCGCGGTTCTATTAGAATCTAATGAAGCTCCCGCAACGCGTCACCATGGTCGAAGTCGGCCCCCGCGACGGGCTGCAAAACGAACCGTCGGCGGTGCCGACGGCAATCAAGGTCGGCTTGATCGACCGGCTGACCGACGCCGGCCTTCCGGCCATCGAGGCGACCAGCTTCGTCTCCTCGAAGTGGGTGCCGCAGATGGCGGACAACGCCGAGGTCATGTCGAGGATCCGCCGGCGGCGCGGCGTGCGCTATCCGGTGCTGACGCCGAATCCTAAGGGCTTCGAGGCGGCGATGGCCGCCGGCTGCGACGAAGTGGCGGTGTTTGTCGCCGCGTCGGAGACCTTTTCGCAAAAGAACATCAACTGCAGCATCGCTGAGAGCCTCGAGCGAGCGAAGCCGGTCGCAACGGCCGCGAAGGCGCGCAACGTTCGCGTTCGCGGCTATATCTCCTGCGTTCTTGGTTGCCCGTACGAGGGTGACGTCGCGCCTTCGCGCGTGCGCGATGTCGCGGCGGCGCTCAAGGCGATGGGGTGCGACGAAGTCTCGCTCGGCGACACCATAGGCACCGGAACGCCCGGCAGGACCCAGCGGCTGCTGCGTACCGTCGCGACGGCGGTTCCCATGTCCGAGCTCGCCGGTCATTTTCACGATACCTATGGCCAGGCGCTGGCGAATGTCTACGCGGCGATGGAGCTCGGCGTTGCGACCTTCGACAGCTCCGTTGCCGGCCTCGGAGGGTGTCCTTACGCCAAGGGCGCAACGGGCAACGTTGCCAGCGAAGACGTCCTGTACTTGCTGACGGGCCTCGATATCGAGACCGGGGTCGACATGACGCGCCTTCGGGTCGCCGGGCGATTCATCTGCGATTTTCTCGGACGTGCCCCGGTATCGCGTGTCGCGCGTGCGCTCGACGCCAAGGAACCGTTGGCGCGCGAGGCCTCGACATGAGCCAAGGCGTCCGCGACGCAGCGGTCGCGTCTCCGTGCACCAGCGTGTGCGTCATCGACCAGGTCACCGGCTTGTGCAGCGGATGCCTTCGCACGCTGGATGAGATCGCCGGATGGATCGACTTCTCGACCGCGGAGAAAAGCGCGGTAATCGCCGAGCTGGACATCCGGCGGTACGAATTCGGCGACGCGATCCAGGCGCGCATGGAACTCCATGCCGAGCGCTGACTGGTACTTCGATTTCGTCTCGCCGTTTTCCTATTTGCAATGCGAGCAACTGCCGGCGCTCGAACGCTCGGTGCGGATCCGCTACCGGCCGGTATTGTTCGCCGCCCTGCTCCAGGCGCACGGCCACAAGGGTCCGGCCGAAATCGCCGCAAAACGCCGCTTCACCTATCGCTTCGTGATCTGGCAGGCGGCGAAGCTCGGGTTGCCGCTCAAATTTCCCGCGGTGCACCCGTTCAACCCGCTGCCCTTGCTCCGGCTCGCGATCGCCGCCGACTGCGAGCCGGCGGCGGTGCGGCGGATTTTTCGTTTTGTGTGGCGCGATGGGCGGCTCGGCGATCTGCCGATCGAGTGGGCGGAGCTGATGAGCGAGCTCGATATGCCTGACGCGGCACGCGAAATCGCGTCACCGGAGGTCAAGGACGCGCTCCGAAAGAGCACCGATGACGCGATTGCGCGCGGCGTTTTCGGCGTACCGACGCTCGCTATCGGCGACGAGCTGTTCTGGGGCGCCGACGCAACGGCGATGGCAGCGGATTATCTCGCTCAAGGCTGCAAGTTCACCGATCCCGAGATGGCGCGCGCCGTGGATCTGCCCGCCGGGGCCCAGCGCGACGCATCGAAGCGGAAGTGACGCGGCAGGAGCGCTTACTTTTTTGTAGGCGGCAGCTTTTTCGCCCGCGCGGCCGCGGTTTGCCTGGCACGAAAGTCGGCAAGCTTGGCGGCCAGCGACGAGTCGCCCTGCGCGAGCCAGGCGATGGCGAAAAGGGCCGCGTTGGCGGCGCCTGCTTCGCCGATCGCAAAGGTCGCCACCGGAATGCCCTTGGGCATCTGCACGATCGAGAGCAGCGAGTCTTCGCCGCGCAGATATTTCGACGGGATGGGGACACCCAGCACCGGCACCACGGTTTTCGCGGCGAGGACGCCGGCGAGATGCGCGGCGCCGCCGGCACCGGCGATGATGCAGGCAAGCCCGCGCGACGCCGCACTCTCGGCGTACGCGAACGCGTCATCGGGTGTGCGGTGGGCGGAGAGGACCCTGGCCTCGTACGGAACGCCGAATGCGGTCAGTTGCACGACAGCATGCTCCATGATCTCCCAATCGCTGTCGCTGCCCATGACCACGCCGATTCGGGGCGAGCCCGTCTTTGAAGCCATCAGATGTCCTCGAAGTTTCTTCGAACGCGGCCGCGCCTGTCGCGTGCCGCTCGTTCGCGGCGATGATTTTACCATCGGTCGAATGCGCATACGAAGCGCACTTGGCTCCAGTTTATCGCCCAATGCACCCACTGCGGCCGACGCGTCGGTGTTGTCCGCGCCGACAATCGGTACTGAGCATCGGCGCTGAGCGATAATGGCGTTGATGCGTATCCGCAAGCTTCTCGGCGCTCATCCATTCGCGCTTGCCACGGCGCTCGCGCTCGGGTTGAGCCTTTTCGAGCCGCAGATCGTCCGCGGCGAACCGACCGACGCCGACTTCGCCCTCGCGCGCGATGCGTTTCACGCCGGGGACGCCGCGCGCCTGGACCGCATCGCACCGCGTCTCAAAGGGCATCTGCTGGAGTCCTACGTCGAGTATTGGCAGATCCGGCTCAGGCTGGACGACGCCGATCCCGATCGCGTTCGGGCCTTCATCGCGCGCCGCGATGGCGGGCCGCTCGCCGATCGCCTGCGCGGCGAATGGCTGAAATCGCTCGGAAAGCGCGCCCAGTGGCCGCTGTTCGCCGCCGAATACCCCGCGCGCGCGGGCGACGACACCGAGCTTCTCTGCTACTCGATCCAATGGCGACGCATCGGCGAAGGAGATGCGGCGCTCGATGCCGCGCGGCCGCTGTGGTTCAACGGACAGGAACAACCGGAATCGTGTCAACCCTTGTTCGCGGCGCTGCTTGCGATTGGCAAGCTCAAATCGCAGGACGTATGGACGCGCTTCGGCCTCGCGCACGAAGCGGGCAGCTTCCGGCTCGCGGCGCGTCTGCTGGACTTGCTTCCCGCCGACGATCGGCCGCTGCAACCGGAGGTCGCCCGCCTCGAGCGAAATTCCGCGCAGGTGCTCGCCAAGGGCGACTTCCGCTGGTCGACGCGGGGTGGCCGGGAACTCGCGCTTTACGCGCTCGATCGCGTTGCCCGAACCGATGCCGCGTCGGCGCATGACGCGTGGGTGAAGCTGCGCTCGCGCCTGCCGGAGGCTGAGCGCAATCACGGCAATCTGATCGTCGCCTACAACGCGGCGCGCCAGTTGTCGCCCATGGCCGCAGCGTGGTATCGGGAGGCCGACGGCGCGGCGCAGAACGAAGCGCAACTGGCGTGGCGGGTGCGTGCGGCGCTGCGCGCGCTCGCCTGGGACGATGTGGCGCGGGCGATCGATGCCATGCCGGAAGCGCAAGCGCAGGACCCGGCGTGGCGCTACTGGAAGGCGCGGGCGCTGTCCGTTGCGGGCAAGGGAGACGATGCCACGCGTCTCTACGGCAGCCTTGCCACTGAGCATCACTTCTACGGCTTTCTTTCGGCGGAAGCGTTGGGCGCGGCGGTGATGCCGGTGAGCGAGCCGCTGCCGCTTGACGCACCGGCGCTGGCGGCTTTTGGGGCACGCGAAGACGTGCAACGTGTCATTCGCCTGACCGCGCTAGACCTGCGCCCCGAAGCGCAACGCGAGTGGGTTTATGTCGTGCGCTCCCTCGGCGACGACGGTCTGCTTCTTGCCGCGGAGGTCGCGCGCCGCAATGGCCTCTACGACCGGTCGATCAACACCGCCGAGCGAACGCAGCGGCGGCACGACTTTTCGCTGCGCTATCCAACACCCTATCGCGCCGAAATCAGCGCCGCTGCGCGCGACAATCAGATCGACGAGGCACTGGCCTTCGGACTTGCCCGCCAGGAAAGCCGTTTCGTCGCCGACATCATGTCGAGCGCGGGCGCGGTGGGACTGATGCAGCTGATGCCCGCCACCGCGCGCTGGGTTGCGCGCCAGATCGGGCGCGCCGACTATCGCGTGACCGCGCTCGATCAGCCCGAGCTCAACGCGCAGATGGGAAGCTTCTATCTTCGCCACGTTCTCGACCGGCTCGACGGAATGCCGGTGCTCGCGACCGCGGCGTATAATGCCGGCCCTGGACGCGCCCAAGCCTGGCGCGGTACCGCTCCGATGGAAGGCGCGATCTACGCTGAAACCATTCCATTCAATGAAACACGCGACTACGTGAAAAAAGTCCTCGCCAATGCAATGTTCTATCAGGCGCAGCTCGGACTTCCGTATGTCGCGCTCCGCGACCGGCTCGGTGTGGTCAAGGCCCGAGGCGGCGGCGTGACGGGGGAGGATCTGCCCGATCGTTCTACCGAGCGACCGAAAGAGACGCCGTGAGCCGTTCCGCGACGCTGGTCCTGGGCGGCAGCGGCTTCGTCGGTCGCCATCTGGTCGCCCGGCTGGCCGCCTCCGGACGCTCGGTTGTCGTTCCGACGCGAAGGCGCGAGCGCGCTAAACATCTGATCCTTCTGCCGACGGTCGACGTCGTCGAGACCGACGTGCACGATGAAGCGGTGCTGCTGCAGTTGGTGCGCCGCGCCTCGGTTGTCGTCAACCTGGTTGGGATTTTGCACGAGCCTTCCCGCGGTGCGTTCGAAAAGGTGCACGTCGATCTCGCGCGCAAGGTGGTTGGAGCATGCGGCACCGCGAGCGTCTCGCGGCTGCTGCACATGAGCGCTCTCAACGCCGACAGCCAAGGTCCGAGCCGATATCTGCGGAGCAAGGGAGATGCCGAAGGAATCGTCGCGGCCTCCGGTCTTGCGTGGACGATCTTTCGGCCGTCGGTGATTTTCGGCCGCGAAGATTCGTTCCTGAATTTGTTCGCCAAGCTCGAGAAGCTCGCGCCGGCGATCCCGCTGGCGTGCGCCGATGCAAAGTTTCAGCCGGTATTTGTCGGCGACGTCGCCAGCGCATTCGAAGCTGCCGCCGACAATGACAGGTCGCTCCAGCAGAGCTACAGCCTGTGCGGGCCGAACGTCTACACCTTGCGCGAGCTGGTGGCCTACGTCGGCGACCTCACCGGCTACAGGCGCCCGATCCTGCCGCTCGGGCGTGGTTTGTCGCGGCTGCAGGCGCGCGTGCTGGAACGGCTTCCCGGCCCGTTGATGAGCCGCGATAACCTGCTCTCGATGGAGCGGGACAGCGTCTGCGGCGAGAACACCCTCACCAAGTTGGGATTCGCGCCCACCGCGCTGGAGGCCGTCGCCCCGTCGTATCTGGCTACGGGCGCGATCAAGAGCCGCTACGACGAGTTTCGCGCACAGAGCGGTCGCTGATCGCGTTTCGGTGCCGTGACGCCGCTTTTGAAACGCCGCCGGGCCTTGCGTCGATGAAAATCTATCGCGTCGGCGGCGCGGTGCGCGACGAACTCCTCGGACGATCGAGCGCCGACCGCGATTTCGTCGTCGTCGGCGCCACGCCGGAGGAAATGATCGCCGAAGGATTCCGGCCTGTCGGACGCGACTTTCCGGTGTTCCTCCACCCCGACTCCGGCGAGGAATACGCGCTGGCCCGGACCGAGCGAAAAAGCGGTCGCGGCTACCATGGCTTCACCTTCCACGTCGCTCCCGACGTGACGCTGGCGGAAGATCTCGGCCGCCGCGATCTGACCATCAATGCGATGGCGCGCGACGCCGATGGAACGCTGGTCGATCCCTATGGCGGCGAACGCGATCTGCGGGCCGGTATTCTGCGTCATGTGAGCCCCGCGTTTGCCGAGGACCCGCTGCGCGTGCTTCGGGTCGCGCGTTTCGCCGCGCGATTCGACTTCGTTGTTGCGCCGGAAACGGAAGGCATGATGCGAGCGATCGTCGCTGGCGGCGAGCTCGCGACGCTGGCGGCGGAGAGGGTTTGGCAGGAGCTCGCGCGCGCGCTGATGGAATCGCATCCCTCGCGTTTCTTCATTGAGCTGCGGCGCTGTGGCGCGCTGGAGCAGTTGCTGCCCGAAGTTGAGGCCTTGTTCGGTGTGCCGCAGCCCATCGCGCATCATCCCGAGCTCGACACCGGCGTCCACGTGCTGCAGTCGCTGGATTACGCCGCCCACGCGGGCGACGCGCTGCCGGTGCGTTACGCGGTGCTCGCGCACGACCTGGGCAAAGGTGCGACGGCGCGAGAGGATTGGCCGCGGCATATCGGACACGAGCAGAAAAGCGTCCGACTGGCGGAAGCCATGAGCGAGCGGCTGCGCGCTCCCGCCGATTGCCGTGAGCTCGCCGTGCTTACCGCCCGCTATCACGGCACGGTGCATCGCGCCAGGGAGCTGCGCCCGGCGACGCTGCTCGACCTGTTGCTGGCAACGGACGCGCTGCGTCGTCCAGAGCGCCTCGCTTGGCTGCTAGCTGCGTGCGCCGCCGATGCGCAATCGCGGCCCGGCCGCGCCAGCGACGCCTACCAGCCCGCGCTGTGGCTTAACTCGGCGCTGAGTGTCGCGAAAACGGTCGACGCGGGTCTGATCGCGCGTGACACCGTCGACCCGGGAGAGCTGCCGGGGAAAATCCGCGAAGCGCGGATCGCCGCGTTGCGCGCATGGAAGGAACAATCCGGGCGCACTCGCTCGCTCGCGTAACGGCGGGTCGCGCCGATCGTTGGGAATTCCAGGCTAGAAGTAGTGCGCCATGCCCAGAACCAGAGCCGAAGGCCTGGCGCCGGGAGCGATGTCGTAGGCGTTGATGTTGAAGGTGTATTGGGCGTTGGGGCGATTGTTGATGGTGACGTAGCCGACATAGACCAGGGTTCGCGGCGACAGGGTGTAGGTATAGCTCAATTCCCACTGGTCGGCGCCGGTGCCGGGACCCTTGGTTAGCCCTCCGACCTGGGTGCCGTCGGCGGTGGTCCCCTTGCCGTTGGCGGCGCGGCCCCAGAACGCATAAAACAGTCCGCCTGCTGCCGGAACGATCGCCGAGACGCCGTAAAAGTCGCGCTTGAGATTGCCGTCGAGGGTGTCGTACTTCAGCCGCTCGTAAACGGCTCCGAGGCGAGCGTTGAATGGCCCGCCGGCTTCCCCGAAGTCATAGGCGCCGCTGATCGAGAACGCATCGTCGTGCCTGCCGACGGCGCGCACCTTGTAATTTCGCTCCAGGGCGACGCCGAAATCGACGGGTCCTTTGCTGTAAAACGCTCCGAGACTCCAGACGTTTGCGTGTCGCTGCTCGGACAGGCGATCGCCGTTGTTACCGGAGGCGCCGTCAGCATTTCCGGACGAGTCGCGGGTCGAATACTGCACTTCTCCCGTGAAGCCATTGAGTGCGGGCGTATCGTAGCGAATCGAGTTGCCGAGCCGCGCATCGAAGCCGCCTTGGCCTTTGTTCTGCGTTCCCTGAGCCCACAGCGCGGCAGTCGAGAACACCGACGTCGTGAACGTCGGCGTGTTGCCGAAAAGCGGAAGAATATCGTCATAAGGCGTGAGAAATTTGCCCAGCTTGATCGTCCCCCACTCGTTTTGCAGCCCGAGGAAGGTCTCGCGGGACGTCAGTTCAGACCCGCCGGTGTCCGCCTGCACCAACCATTCGAGTTGGTAGATCGCCGCGAGGCCACCGCCGATGTAATCGACACCCCGAGCGCCAAAGCGCGACGAATTACTGCTGACGCGGTTGACAACCGGGTTCGATCCATCGACCTGGGCGCCGCGGAGGAACTCGAGGTCGAGGTTGACGGCGCCGTAGAGCTTCATGGTCGCGAACTGCGCGTGCGCGGGCAAGGCGAACGCCGCGATGCCCGCGCAGAGCAGGCCGGCAAGCCGGCCAGGCATCGACATCGAGTCTGTCAATCGCTGAAGGGGTCCGCGCGCCGCCGGCCGGGTCTCCATCCTGTCGGAAACGCGAAGCATTTCCACAGTGTAGCGCAGCGCCGAAACCCTAGAAACGGTACGCGGTGAAGGTCATCAATTTTGCGGTCGCTCGCATCAGCGCACGGATCGGCAGCGGCAGCTCGCTCGCACCCGCGTCGTACGCGGCGCAGCCATGCCGTACTTCGTCGTCACGCATCGCGGCGACGATGGCGCGGCTCCTCGCGTCTATCTTCGGCAAGCTTTCCATGTGCTCGGTGAGGTGCTCTTCGACCTGGTGCTCGGTCTCGACGACAAACCCGAGATTGGTGCGGTCGCCCCCGAGGCCACCGACAAGGCCGATCGCGAACGACCCCGCATACCAAAGCGGGTTGGCGTAGCTCGTCCGAGCCCCGAGCTCGGCCAAGCGTTCCTGCGCCCACGCCAGATGGTCTTCCTCTTCGTGCGCGGCCAGCACAAGGCGGCGCCGGACCTCGGAGCTCCGAGCGGTGAGCGCCTGCGCCTGATAGAGCGCCTGAGCGCAGATTTCTCCGGTGTGGTTGACGCGCATCAAAGCGCCGGCGTGACGTCGTTCTTCCGGCGTCAGCGGCGCTTCGGCAACATTGCTCGCCGGATTGGGTCGGCGCGAACTTGCCGTGCCAGCCAGCGTTCGCAGCGCGCGATCGAAGCCGCCGATCAGCTCGTCAGTCGTCATGATGGTCGTGGCGCGGTTTCGACACTTTAGTTCCGGCGGAGCAGGGCGATGCGCGGATGAGAACGCCCGCACCGCGCGATTATACGGCAGGGTAAAAAAAGGGCGCCCGAAGACGCCCTTATGATCACTTAAACCCAGTTACGCGCGGAAACTCTCCGACGGCAACGAATCCTAGAACAGGTGCACGATACCAAACATCAGGGCGCTCGGGTCGCCGCCTTGACGAATGGTGTACGGGTTGATGTGGAACGTGTACGAAGCGCGGGCCTCGTTGTTGATCTTGATGTAGCCCGTTTGCAACAGGGTCCGTGGCGACAGGCTGTAAACGTAGCTGATCTGCCACAACTTGGAGCCGGTATCCGCGCCGTGACGCAGTTGGCCGATCGCTGCTTCGTTGTCGCTTGCGCCGCCCTTGCCCTTGCTTGCTTTTCCGTACAGGAACTGCGCCTTGCCGCCGCCCACCGGTACCGTCGCCGACAAGCCCCAGTAATCGCGCTTCAGATCGCCCGACGGGGTGTCGTACTTGGTGCGCTCGTAGCCCACGCCCAGGCGAAGGCCGAAGCCCTGCATGATCGTGCCGAAGTCGTAGCTTCCTGCAATCGTCCAGTCGGTATCGTTGGCGAAGAACGGACATGCGATGCTGCTTCCCGAGCGGCAAGTGCCCGCCGGGTTGGCCGGAAGGGCCGCATCGGTTACGTACGCGCGCAGCTTGTTGTTGCGCTCGAACGATACGGCGGCGCTGATCGGCCCGTTATTGTAAATGACGTTGCCGCCGATTACGTTGGCATGGCGCACCTCGCCGAGGTGGTTGCCGCTGTCGCCGCCGTTATTGTTTCCGGCCGAAGCAGCCAGCGTCGGACAGGTAAAGGTCGTCGTCGGGACGCCGCCAACAATGGCACCGATCGCGGGCGTGCAGCTGATGAAGTTCTGCGTGTCGCCCGAGGAGTCGCGAGTCGAGTACTGAAGGGCGGCGGTGAAGCCCATGTAGGTCGGCGAATCATAGCGGACGTTGTTGCCGGTACGGGCATCGAAGCCGCCGTTGGTCTTGCTCTCTTGCGCCTGGGCATACAGAGCGCCGTCGGACAGGAGCGAGGTTCCCAGCGTGATCGAGTTGTCGAAAATGAAGCGGACGTCATCCTGCGGCATCAGGAACTTGCCCATCGTGACCTTGCCCCAGCTTCCCTGCAGACCGGCAAAAGTCTCGCGGCTGCCAAGCGACGACGACGCAGCGTTACCAGTGTCGGCGCTGACGTTCTGCTCGATCTGGAAGATCGCATTCAGGCCGCCACCCAGGCTTTCGGTGCCGCGCAGGCCAAAGCGCGACGAGTTGCTGCTCACGCGGTTAACGGTCGGGTTCGAGCCGTCGGCTTGTTCCCCTTTGACAAACTCCAAGTCGATATTCACGCGACCATAGAGCGTCACATTCGCGGTTTGCGCTTGCACAGCCAGCGGCGAAGCAAGTGCGCCGGCCACGGCAAGAACCACGAGCTTTTTATTCATGGAATCTCTCCTCTAATACGATTAAGTTGGCAAGCGGCAGAAAAGCTTCGCCTGTCGTCGGAAACCTTCTCACGAGGTAAACGAGAAGTTGACCCAATTGTGCCAAAGCGGCGAATCCATTGGCAAGCTAAAACCCGCGACCCCAAAACCCCCCGTCATTGCTGTTGCTTAATTGCAACAAGGCATTGGGTTTTGCGGTAACGCATTTCGTGCTATGGCGTGGGTATAATTCGCTCTATCGCGAGCGCTCGGCACGCGCCGGTGAGTCGGCCGAAAAATGGGCACAAACAATAGCTTGCCGACAAGATCGCGGCGAAACCGGTCTTCAACTCAAACCGACACCGATGAACGCGCTTTCGTCCACATGGCCTGCCTGGCCGACATGGCCTGCCTGGCCGACATGGCCGGTGGTGCTAGCTGCCGCGGTGACTTCGATCAGCCTGATGCTGCTGGCCCGCCCAGGCCGCCTGCCGACCGCGCAGCCGACGGTTCGCTCGCTGCATCATCGGCCCGTGCCGAGAGGCGCCGGGCTCGCTCTGTGGACGGGATGGCTGACCGCGGCAGCGTGGCTGTCGGGCGCTCAAGCCTGGCTCGCGCCGCTGCTGCTGGTCATCGCTGTCTCGTTCTGGGACGATCGTCTTGGCGTGCCGGTCGTGGTCCGTCTGGCGGCCCAGATAATGGCCGCAGCTGCCTGGGTGTGGTTGGCGCAGTTGCCGGTCAATGCACTTGCGACCGTCGTCGCGATTGTCTGGATGGCCAACCTGTTCAACTTCATGGATGGCAGCGATGGGTTGGCGCTGGTGATGGCTTTGACCGGTTTCGGAGCGTACGCGATGGCGGCTTCGTTTGCCGGCGCCGACGACGCGCCGCTAATTTGGGCGCTGGTCGCCGCGATCGTGCCTTGCCTTGCCATGAATTGGCCGCCGGCAAGGCTGTTCATGGGCGACGTCGGCGCTGTCCCGCTCGGATTCATGGCGGCAGCGCTGGGCATCAGCGGTTGGGCAGTGGATACATGGCCGATCTGGTTTCCACTGCTGGTCTTTCTGCCGTTCGTCGCTGACGCGAGCGTGACGCTGCTGTTGCGCCTGATGCGTGGCGCCACGATCTGGGAAGCGCATCGGGAACATTTTTATCAAAAACTTGTTCAGCTTGGATTCGGCCATCGCGGAACGCTCGTGCTCTATGGAGCGTTGATGGCAGGCGTCGATGTATCGGCCGTCCTGGCGCTTTTTCGCGCGCCGAACTCCGGGCCGGTGTTGCTGCTGCTCTGGGGCGGCGTCATGGCGATATTGTTCGCCGCGATCGGGTACCATTGGCGGGCCAAGGGACAGACTGTTCAATGAAAGTAAGCACTAACTGGCGAGCCTGGCTCGCGTTTGCCCACGACGTCACCGCGGCAGCACTTGCCTGGATCGGCGTCTACTGGCTGCGATTCAATCTCGAGCTGCACGAGCCGCAGCTCTCCGACATGCTGCAGACCCTCGCCTGGGTGCTGCCGCTGCAGGCTGGCATTTTCCTCGCCTTCGGCCTCTATCGCGGTCTATGGCGATTCGCGAGCCTTCCGGATCTGCAGCGCATCGTACTCGCCGTGGGACTTGGCGCAATCGCGGTGCCGATGGTCCTGGTGATGCTGCAACTGACCTCGGTCGTGCCGCGCAGCGTGCTTATCCTTTATCCGCCGGTCACGATTCTGCTGATGGCCGGGAGCCGCTTCACCTACCGCGTGTGGAAGGAGCATCGGCTGTACAGCCCGCTCGCGGCGCTGGGCGAGCCGGTGCTGATCCTCGGCGCCGGCGAGGCCGGTGCGCGCCTGGCCAAGGAGCTCACGCACAGTCGCAAATGGCGCATCGTCGGCCTGCTTGACGACAATCCGGCGAAGCAGGGCCGGCTGCTGCGCAACATCAGCGTGCTGGGCCCGATTGCGGAGCTTCCGCTGTGGGCCAAGCGGTTCGGCGTCCATACCGTCATCCTTGCCTTGCCGTCCGCGGCTCATGGCGTGCGCCGGCGCGTCGCCGAGCTGTGCGCCGCGGCCGGAGTCGAGGCGCTGACGGTGCCTTCGTACGACGACCTGATCAGCGGCCGCTCGCAATTGACGACCATACGTCACGTCGAGCTCGACGACCTTCTCGGACGTGACCCGGTGGTGCTGGACAGCGCAGGCTTGGGCGAGTGGCTGGGGGACCGTGTGGTCATGGTCACGGGTGCTGGCGGCTCGATCGGAACGGAGCTCTGCCGCCAAATCGCCCGCTTCAGGCCGGCGCGGCTGGTCCTGCTCGATCTTTCCGAATTCGGGCTGTATCAAGTCGAGCAGGTATTGCAGGATGATTTTCCCGATCTCGCGCTGACCACCCTGGTCGGCGACGTCAAGCATACGGCGCTGATCGAGCAGGTGCTGGCGATAGAGCGCCCCAGCGTCCTGTTTCACGCCGCCGCTTACAAGCATGTCCCGCTGATGGAGGAGCGCAACGCCTGGCAGGCGGTGCGCAACAATGCATGGGGCACGTGGGTGCTCGCGCGCGCCGCAGTGGCCGCCCGCGTCGAAAAATTCGTGCTGGTGTCGACCGACAAGGCGGTCAATCCGACCAACGTGATGGGAGCGTCGAAGCGCATGGCGGAAATGGTCTGCCAAAGCCTTCAAAACGGCACGACGCAGTTCGTCATCGTCCGGTTCGGCAACGTTTTCGGCAGTACCGGCAGCGTCATTCCGCGTTTCCGGGAGCAGATTGCGCGCGGCGGTCCGGTGACGGTGACGCATCCGTCGATCACCCGCTATTTCATGTCGCTGTCGGAAGCCACGCAGCTGCTTCTGCAGGCGGGACTGATGGGCAAGGGCGGCGAGGTGTTGCTGCTCGACATGGGTGAGCCGGTGAGAATCGTCGATCTTGCGCGCGCCATGATCCGGCTTTCGGGCGCCGATCCGGATCGCATCCGAATCGCCTTCACCGGCCTGCGGCCCGGAGAAAAACTGTTCGAAGAACCGCTCGCTACCGGCGAGGAAACGCTGCCGACGCCGCATCCCAAGCTGCGCATCGCTCAGGCGCGGCCGGGAAACCGTGAGGCAGTCGATCAGATGGTGGCGTGGCTGGAGCGCGACCGCGCGGCAGGCGAGGGCGAGGTCCGCGTCTGGCTCAAGACCTGGATTCCGGAGTACGCCCCGCCGGGCGGCGTGCCGGTGTCCGCAGCGCCGCCGATTTCGACGGCGCCGGCGAAAGTCGCCGCGCGCGAGCCGGCGGTTTCGCTGTTTGCACGGCGACGCGGCTAAGGACTAGCCGGCCCTCGCCTGGTTACGGGATTTGCCCGCACCCTTTCTGCGCGCTCGCCTCGAGCGATTGCCGGCCGATGCCGCGAGCCGACATGAGCAGCTGCATCGCTGCATCGGTAACGTCATCGGTCGTCAGCGCGAGCATGCAGCGGGCTTCCGGGCATTGTCCGGGCGCACTTCCCTCGAATCGCTCGCAGCGCCTGATCCAGTGAATGTTCCGGCGCATCGTCACCGTCTGGTCGCGGCATGGAAAGTCGGGAATGGTCAGCGCCGTGAACGGACTTTCGCTCCAGAAGTCGCCGGCGCCGCAAAGCAGCGCCGATCCCGGGCCGAAAAGGGCCAGCGTGGGCACGTCCACGATGCGCCCGAGGTGAGCGATACCGGTGTCCGGCGCGATCAGGAGGCTCGCGCGATCGAGCAGATGCCACATCTGGGGCAGCGAAAGCGTGCCGGCAAACCGGGTCAAGGCACGGTCCGGATCGATCGGATCGAGCAGGTGCGCTTCTCCCGGCCCGGCGCTGAGCACGACGGAGAGCCCGGTAGCTTCGATCTGCCGCGCGACCTCCGACCAGCGCGACGCGGGCCATCGCTTGAGCGCGCTGCTCGCGCCGGCGTGAATCACCGCGTACGGCTGGCCGGGCACGTCGAACGCGGCGGCGGGCGGTGTCGGCCAGTCGCGTGGGCGATAGCGCGCGGGTGGCGGACCGTCGATCAGGCCGCCCACCAGATCCGCCCAGGCCGTGGGCACGTCCGGATAGCTGCGCAGCTCATCGATGGGCCAGTCCTTGTATCGCGCGTCCGCGCCGGAGAAACCCACCACCCACCCGGCGCCGAGCGCGCGCGCAAGCCACGAGTACCGGTTGTCCCCGGGAACGAGCGCGAGGTCGAACCTGGCTTCGGCGCGTAGCTCGCGCAACGAGTGCACGTCGCGAGGATCGTAGGGCAGCGCCCGAACGCCGTAGGGCCGCATCGCATACAGCGCGCAGTAGCGTGGCGGGCAGGTCATGACGATTTCCGCGTCGGGCCAGCGCTCGCGGCACTTTGCCAGCAGCGGTGTCAGCATGATGGTGTCGCCAAGCAGCAGATCGTGAGCGATGAGCACGCGCTTCGGCGTGCGCGGCGCGCTGCGGCGAGAGCCGGCCGCGTCGATGAGCATCCGGCTCGCGGCAAGCGAAAGCACGATTCGTCGCGAAGGACTGCGGCTACTCATGGCAGTCGATACGCGCGAGAGCGGCAAGCTGCGCGAGCGATTCGTCCAGAACGACCAGCTGCAGGACCTGTTCGCCAATGCGCTTCTCGCCGCGCGCCCACGCGCCGACGTAGGCGTCGATGCGTTGCCCGGAGAGATGCGCGGATGTGACCGCCTGCAAGCGCTCGCCCAGGCCCTCGAGACGGAAGGCGATGTCCGTCTTCAGCCATCCGTCGATCGGTGGATTGAACCCGCGCTTGGATCGCGTCAGCGGATTGTCGCTGCCCAGCGGCTCGAGCACTGGCGCGAGCAGCGCTTTTGCCGGCTTGGTGAAACGCGTGGCGGGCGACAAGGCCATCACCGATTGCGCGAAGTGGTGATCGAGAAACGGAGCACGCATCTCGAGGCCATGCGCCATCGTGCAGAGATCGGCCTTGCGCAGGATGTAGTCGGGCAGATAGTTGAGGCGATCGATCTCCAGAAGCGTTTCCACCGAGACGCTTGCAGCCGTCGACGGCATGCGCCAGTAGTGCGCGCGGACATCGTGACCGGGTGACAGGAAGAGCCGCTCGCCCGGAGTGAATCCGGAGAATCGCAAGACGTAGGCCGACGCCCAGTCGAGGCGCAATTCCTCGATCAGGCGCCGCCACGCGTTGCCGCCGATGCCGGCCGGCGCCCTTGCGCGCGACATTTGCAAGCGGTGCCTCCAGCCCGTGCGCAAATGCTTTGCGTATCGCTTGTAACCAGCGAAGAGCTCATCGCCGCCGTCGCCGCCGAGGACGACTTTCACATGGCGTGTCGTCTCCCGTGACAGGTACCAGGTCGGCAGGCACGACGGATCGGCGAAGGGCTCGTCCAAGTCGGCGATGATTCGCGCGAAATCCTCGGTGATGCGGATATCCATCGGAATAGTCCGATTCGAAAGGCCGAGCTTCCGCGCCGTGCGCTCGGCATCGGCGCTTTCGTCGAACGACGTCCCGCTGAACGCGGCGGTGAATGTTTGAAGGCTGCCGAATCCCAGCGCCGCGAGCCGGCATGCGATCGCGCTCGAGTCGACGCCGGATGACAGGAAGAGTCCCAGCGGCCGGTCGGCCACCGTGCGCATGCGGATCGCGTCATCGAACGCAGGCTGCCACCTTTCCGGCGAGGGTACCGGGCGCCAATACTCGACGATAGCCGTGTCGCCCGTGGCGAGATCGAAGCGCAGGTAGTGCGCCGGAGGCAGCCTTGCGATGTTGGCAAACGCGGTACGCGGCGCCGGTATGGTTCGATGGGCGAGGTACGCGTCGAAGCCGCTCGGCGAAAAGCCGCGCGCGTCGGACGGCAGCCATGGAAGCAACGCGCGCACCGTCGATGCGAAGGCGAAGCCCTCGGGTCGTCGCGCGTAGACGATGGGTTTCAGGCCGAAGCGGTCGCGAATTACGAACACCGCGCGCCGACGGATGTCGCAGATGGCAATGGCGAACATTCCGCGGAGCCGGGACACGAAGTCGATTCCCCAATGTTCGTAGGCGTGGAGAATGAATTCGGTGTCGGAGCGAGTGCGGAAGCAGAAGCCCTGCCGCTTGAGCGCTTCGGCATCCGCACTCCAGTCGTAGACTTCTCCGTTGTACGCCACCCAGATGTCGCCGGCGTCGTTGGCGATGGGCGGATCGGCTTCGGGGCGCGGATCGATGATCGCCAGGCGCGTGTTCAGGAGAGCGTTCGGAGCCGCAAGCGATGTCGCCCGCAGCGATGCGTCCCAGCGTTGGACCGCCTCGGCGTCGGGGCCGCGCTGCCGCAACGCGCTCAACATGCGCTCCACCGTCGCCGGGCCCACCACACGACTACCGAAATATCCCGCGATCCCGCACATGTCCGGTTTCAGGATGTGGCGGCGAGCAGGTCTCGAACGGCGCCGATCACCCGCGATACCGGCAGCTTGACCAGGCAGTCGGAAATGTTGCTGCCGCCGCACCCGTTGTTGCCACAGGGACGACACGAATGCTCGGTCGACGTGATGACGCGGTTGGGAACGACTGTCGGGCCCCACTCGGCCTCGCCGCTCGGGCCGAAAACCGTCACCACGGGAGTCCCCACCGCGGTCGCGATATGCATCGGCGCCGAATCCACTCCGATCAGGAGTCGGGCGGCGCCGATCAGCGCCGCGAGTTCCGTGAGAGAAAGCTGCGCGACCAGGTCGACGACCGGCGCCTTTGTCGTCGCCAGAATGGCGTCGATGAGCGCGCGCTCCGCGGGGTCGCGTGAGCCGGTGACGACGATAGGCCATTTGTCTTCGGCGAGCTGATCGAGAATGAGCGCTGTCGATCGCGCCGGCAACGACTTGAACAGCCAGCGCGATCCCGGATGCACCACCACGAATTGCTTGCGCGACAGCTTGAACGCATCGAGCAGTTTCGAGACACGGGCCTCGGCCGCCGGCCCCGGCACCATCACCGGCGCCTTGTCCGTGTCGCTCGGCCAAAAGCCGATCCGGCGGATCGCGTCGAGATTGATTTCGATGGTGTGGCGCAGCGCCGCTTTCGGGACCAGATAATGGTGGGTGAAGCTTTTCCGCCACCATCGTCCGCGCTCGAGGCGCTCCGGTCCCACCGCGAATTTCGGGCCGATGAGGCGCGTAAGCCACGCACCGCGGCGATGTTCCGTCAGGTGCACCACCAGGTCGTAGTGCGCGGCGCGCAGATCGCGCCACAGCGCAAGCTCGGCACGCACGCTTCGCAGGCCTCCTGCTCGGCTCAACTCGCGATCGATGGTGAGCACCCGCCGTATCGCCGGATGGCCCTCCAGCATTTCGGCGGTTTCGTGGTAAACGAGCGCATCGAGCTCAAGATGCGGCGCGAGTCGCTTCAGCGTCGAGAACACGGGCGAGGTCAGGAGAACGTCGCCGTGGTGGCGCAGCTTGATGACCAGAGCGCTGCGTAGCTGCCGCGGGTCGACTGCGTCGGCGACCGCCGGGCGCTGCAGCTGAAGAATCATCGTTCGCCTTGGCCCTACGCGGGGACGGTCCCGACAGCAAACTGGATGCGATGGAGCTTGGCGTAAACGCCATTGCGCGCGAGCAGTTCTGCATGCGTGCCCTGTTCGACCACGCGACCCGCGTCGAGCACCACGATGCGGTCGACGCGCTCGATCGTCGACAACCGGTGTGCGATGACGATCGTGGTGCGCCCCTGCATCAGCGCGTCCATGGCTGCCTGCACGTGTCGCTCCGACTCGGAGTCGAGCGCCGACGTCG
>JALZAN010000104.1 GCA_030948365.1 Pseudomonadota bacterium | reverse complement strand
CAACCCGAGGGCGGCGGCCGCGCCCGAGGAAAGATCGATGATACGGCCCGCGATATGCGGACCGCGATCGTTGATCCGTACGCGCACCGACCTCGCGTTGCCGAGATGGGTCACCCGGACCTCGGTACCCAACCGCAGGCTCCTGTGCGCCGCGGTCAGCCGGTGGCCGTCGTAGGGTTCTCCGCTCGCCGTGTTTTTGCCGTTGAAATGTTCGCTGTACACCGACGCATAGCCGGTCTCGACCGCGGAGGTCGTCCCCCGGCTTGCCGCTTCGCCGTCAGCTACGCCGGCAAGGAGCGACAGCAACACACATGCCGAACCCAGCGTCGCCAGTCGTTTGAAGACCATGGCTAACGCTCTCACTATTGACCCACCGTTGCAAGGCGCGCGGTCGGCCCCAGTCCTACAGCACGCGTACGCAGCGCCGATTCCGTGAGCCCGCCTTGCATGCCACACTCGTGTTGGCGACGCGTTGCCGCGTCGATGAACCGAGGAGAACGCATGGAATCCACGACACCGTCGAATACCGCGAGCCTCAAGGGCAAGAAGGTCGCCATTCTCGCCACCGACGGATTCGAGCAATCGGAGTTGACCGAGCCGCGAAAGGCGCTCGATCAGGCAGGCGCCAAAACCGCGGTCATCTCGCTCAAGGCCGGGTCGATTCGAGGCTGGAAGAGCAAAAACTGGGGCGACGAGGTCGCCGTGGACATGACGATCCAGGACGCCGACGCCGACGACTTCGACGCCCTGATGCTGCCTGGCGGGGTCATGAACCCCGACCAGCTTCGCACCCACCCGGAAGCGGTGGCGTTCGTTCGCTCTTTCTTCGACAGCGAGAAGCCGGTCGCCGCGATCTGTCACGCTCCGATCCTGCTGATCGAGGCCAACGTTCTGCATGATCGGCACCTGACCTCGTGGCCCTCGTTGCAGACCGACATCCGCAACGCCGGCGGCCACTGGAGCGACCAGGAAGTGGTAGTCGATCGCGGACTCGTCACCAGCCGAAAACCCGATGACATTCCGGCATTCAACCGTAAGATGATCGAAGAGATCGCCGAGGGCGCGCCCAGCGCCCGCACCGACCGCAGCACCGTCGAAACTTAAAACCTCGCCATGTTCGTGCGCGACGCGCCAGCCATGCTTTCATTGCGTGCGGTGACATGACCCGCGCCCGGCCGCCGAAGGGTTCCGCGGAGGAGCTGCGCCGGTTCGGCGTGAGGACCGCGTACATTCTCAAGAATCCCGGTGGTTTCATGCTCTGCGTGGTGAGAGCATTTCGCAAGAACCAGGGTCTGCTGCTGGCCGGCGCCGTCGCCTACTACACGCTGCTATCGCTGATACCGCTGCTGATCCTGATGCTGATCGCGTTGTCGCACGTGATCGATCAGGCGAGGCTGCTCTCGACTATGACCGAATACCTCGATTTCATCGTGCCTGGCCAATCCGAAGCGCTGGTCGGCGAGCTGAGGGCGTTTCTCGATCATGGGCAGGTGATCGGCGGCGTGCTGCTGGTGACGATGGTTTTTTTCAGCGCGCTCGCGTTCACCGTGCTGGAAAACGCGATGTCGGTGATCTTCTATCACCGCGTTGCCGTGCGCCGCCGTCGCTTCGTCGTCTCCGCGCTCATGCCCTACCTCTTCATTCTTTTTCTGGGCCTGGGGCTGCTGGCGGTGACCGTGGTCGCGGGCAAGCTGGTCGCGCTGGCGACGCAGAACATCACACTCTTCGGCGTCCCGCATTCGCTGAGCGATTTGTCGGACTACCTGCTCTATCTGCTCGGCGTGGCCGGCGAAATCCTGATCCTGACCGCAATCTATCTGGTCATGCCGGTCGGACGGCTTTCCGTGCGCCATGCGTTGATTGGCGGCGTCACCGCCGGGCTGTTGTGGGAGCTGACGCGGCATCTGCTGGCGTGGTACTACGGCACGATGTCGCAGGTCCGCGTCGTCTACGGGTCGCTGACGACGGCGATTCTGGCGCTGCTGTCGGTCGAGATCGGCGCCATTCTGTTGCTGCTGGGGGCCCAGGTCATCGCCGAATACGAGCGGATCGGACGCGAGGACCCTGCCGCGCCGCAAAAGTCGCTGTCGACCGGCCCGCCGGTACCGAGGGAGCGCGGCGCTTGACTGGGCCTGACCGGCCGGACCTGGTGCTGGGACAATGAGCGCGCTGGTGCAGTTGCGATGGCTCGCAAGCTTGTCGCTTCCAGCGTTGCTCGGCGCATGCATCACGGTGACCGTCGACCCGCGCTCGGTGGTCTCCGGCCCCGGCGGTAGCGCCAAGGTGATGACCCTCACCTGCGCCGACGCGGAACGCGCCTTGGGAGATCCGGCGGCTGGAACGGCGGCGGACATGCTCGACGGCCGACCATTTCGCCTGCTGTCCTGGAACATCCACAAGCAAGGCGATCCTGGCTGGGATCGCGACCTGGCCGCGCTTACCGAGTCGAGCGACATCGTGCTGATTCAGGAGGCGGTGCTGCAGCCACCGCTACGTCGCATTTTCGATCAGGCGGGTCTTCGCTGGATCATGGCCAGCTCGTTCATGTCCGAAACGGATGAGTTCGGCGTGTTGACGGCAACCCGCGTCGCGCCGATCGCAAGTTGCACCCAACGCGCGGCCGAGCCGGTGATTCTCATCCCGAAATCGTCGGCGATCACGTGGCTCCGCATCGCCGGCACACGCGAGGCGCTGGCGATCGTGAATGTGCATGCCATCAATTTCGAGCTTCTGCCAATCGCATTTCGAGCCCAGATCGAGGCGCTGGCGGATACGCTGGCGGGCCATCGCGGTCCGATCATCTTCGGCGGAGACTTCAACACCTGGAGCGATGCACGCGACGCGGTCCTGCACGAGAGCGTGCTCCGACTGGGCCTGACCGAGCTGGAGCTGCAGGTCGACCGCCGCGCGCTTTTTTTCGGCCGGCATCTCGACCACGTTTTCGTCCGCGGGCTCGAGCCCCTCGAGGCGAGCGCGGTTCCTGTTACCTCGTCGGACCATAACCCACTCGCTGCGACGCTGCGCATTCCCTAGCGAGTCGCTGCGCCCATGGAGGACTTTCGGACGCGCCATTGACATAATTCAAAGCTATTGAAACTATAGAATAAATACATTTGAACTATCGACCATTTCTCGCGATCATAAGCACATCGCCTCTTTACCCGATCAGGAGAACCACCATGCCGGACCAAAAACTTGTCAATCGTGAAGGCCAGCGCGTACCCGACGTCGCTTTTCGCATCCGCCGCAACGGCGAGTGGGCGACGGTGAGCAGCGACGACCTCTTTGCGCACAAGAACGTGGTCGTCTTCTCGCTCCCGGGCGCGTTCACGCCGACCTGCACTTCCACCCACTTGCCGCGGTTCAACGAGCTCGCGCCGACGTTCAAGGCGCAGGGAATCGACACCATCGTCTGCATCGCGGTCAACGATCCGTTCGTCATGGAAGAATGGGGCCGGGATCAGGAAGCCCGGAACGTCCTTCTGCTGCCCGACGGCAACGCCAAGTTCACCGAGAAAATGGGCATGCTGGTCGACAAGTCCGATCTGAATTTCGGCAAGCGCTCGTGGCGCTATTCGATGCTGGTGCGCGACAAGGTGATCGAAAAGATGTTTATCGAGCCGGATGAGCCGGGCGATCCGTTCAAGGTTTCCGACGCCGACACCATGCTCGCTTACCTGAACCCGAACGCCGTGAAGCCAGACCAGGTCGCCATCCTTACCCGCGACGGTTGTTCGTTCTGCGCAAAGGCCAAGCACCTGCTGGGCGAGGCGGGCTATGATTTCGCCGAGATCCCGTTGCCGCATACCATACGCACCAAGGCGGTGGGCGCGATCGCATCCGCAGCTACGGTACCTCAGGTATTCATCAATGGCCGCCTGATCGGCGGACTGGAAGCGCTGACCGCGTTTCTCAAGAAGGCCGCGTAAGCGCACCGCCCGGCCGACCGACCAAGGAGCGGTGGCCCTTTTCGGCGGCCACGACAGACAAATGCCAATGCAATCGAGCATCGACACCGACGTAGCGATCATCGGCGCGGGCACCGCCGGCCTGGCGGCGTATCGCGCCGTCAAGCTCGCGGGCAAGCGAGCGCTGCTGATCGAGGGCGGCGAGCACGGCACGACTTGCGCACGAGTGGGATGCATGCCGAGCAAACTGCTGATCGCTCCTGCCGAAGCCGCGCATGCGGTCGCACGCTTCCCCGCGTTCGGGATGGAGCCGGTCGCGGTCAAGGTCGACGGCCGCGCGGTGATGGCGCGGGTCAGGTCGGAGCGCGACCGTTTTACCGCGTTCGTGACCGACGATGTCGCCACCTTGCCGGATACCGACAAGGTCCGCGGACGGGCAAGATTTGTCGACGACACGACGCTGGAGATCGACGATGGCCTGCGGGTACGGGCCGCGAGTGTGGTCATCGCGACCGGATCGTCGCCGCAGTTTCCCGATGCCTGGCGCGCTCTCGGGGATCGGCTCGCAACCAATGAAGATATCTTCGAGTGGCGCGAGCTTCCGGAAAGCGTCGCCGTCTTCGGTCCCGGCGTGGTCGGGCTCGAGCTCGGGCAATCGTTTCATCGGCTCGGCGTGCGCGTGAAGGTGTTCGGTCGGGGCGGAGGTGTCGGCCCGCTGTCCCATCCGGCGCTGATCGACTACGCGCGCAAAACGTTCGGGCAGGAGTTCGACCTCAAAACCGACGCCCACGCCTCGGCTGCCCGCGACAACGACGAAGTGATCGTGACCTATCGGACGCAGGATGGGACCACGCGCACCGAGCGGTTCACCTACCTCATCGCAGCCACCGGCCGAGCCCCCAACGTCAGCAAGCTGGGGATAGAGCACACCACGCTCGCGCTCGATGCTCGCGGCGTGCCGCTATTTGACCGGACCACGCTGCAATGCGGCGGCTCGTCCATTTTCATCGCCGGAGACGCGAGCAACGACTCGCCGGTGCTGCACGAGGCTGCCGATGAAGGACGCATCGCCGGCGGCAATGCGGCGCGGTTTCCCACGATCAACGGCGGCCTGCGGCGGGCATTGCTGAGCGTGGTGTTCAGCGATCCGCAGATTTGCATCGTCGGCGGCGGATACGCCTCGGCCCGCGCCGCCGCTCCTATCATCGGCGAAGCGTCGTTCGAAGATCAGGGGCGCGCCCGAGTGATGCTGCGCAATCAGGGGTTGCTGCAGGTGTATGCCGATGCCACGACCGGTCTTTTTGTCGGCGCCGAGATGATCGGTCCGGACGCGGAGCACATCGGCCATCTGCTCGCCTGGGCGCTGCAGATGAATCTCGGCATCGAAGCGATGCTGGAGATGCCGTTCTATCATCCGGTCATCGAAGAAGGGCTGCGCACCGCGCTGAAGGACGCACGCAGCAAGCTGGCGCTGAACGCGACCGCGCGTCGCGCGGCCTGATCGAGCTAAAGTTCGTTGGCTTCGGCCGCGCGAGGGGCGGGCAATGTCGCCCGCGCGATCGACCGGGTCGAATCGCGCGACGGGACGGTCGGCCCGCTAGCCTTGTGCGAGCCGCTGGCCATGCTCGCGCGTGGTATGAAAGCCGACCGTGGGCCATCGCTCGATGGTCACCTGCAGAATATATTTGTTCGCTGCCAGAAACACCGGGTTGCCGTCGACGTCGGTCGCCATCGAAGCCGCGTTCTCGTTCTCGAAGCTTCGATGGGTTGCCGCGTCGGGAAAGGTGAGCCAGCGGGCGGTGGCGATGTCGGCAGTGCCGTATACGGCGTCGACCTTGTATTCGCGCGCCAGCCGGTCCGCGACGACGTCGAACTGCAGCTCCCCGACCGCGCCGAGCAGCAGCGTGTTGTTCCACGATCGCTCGAAGACTTGGATGGCGCCTTCCTCGCCCAGCTCGTGCAGCCCCTTCTGAAGCTGCTTGGCCTTGAACGGGTCGCGCGGCCGCGTGACCCGAAAAAGCTCCGGCGCGAAGTATGGAATGCCCTTGAAGGCGAGCGCTTCTCCCTCGGTCAGAGTGTCGCCGATCTGCAATTGGCCGTGGTTGTGAATGCCGATGATGTCGCCGCCGACGGCGTCATCGCTGCTCACACGCTCGTTGGCCATGAAAGTGAGCACGTTGCCGAGCTTCATCTCGCGGTCGATGCGCAGGTGGCGGACCTTCATCGCCGGCTGGTAGCGCCCCGAACATACGCGAAAAAACGCGATGCGGTCGCGGTGGCGCGGATCCATGTTCGCCTGAATCTTGAAAACAAACCCGCTGAACGCCTTTTCCGCCGGAGCGACCACACGCGTCGTGCCGTCGCGCGGCTGGGGCGAGGGCGCCCAATCGACCAATGCCTGCAGAATCTCCTGCACGCCGAAGTTGTTGATCCCTGACCCGAAGAACACCGGAGATTGCGTTCCCGCGAGAAACGACTCCAGGTCGAACGGGGAGCTGGCGTTGCGGATCAGCTCCACGTCGTGCCGTAAAGCGGCCGTCTCGTTGGGAAACAGCTCGTCGAGCCGGGGATTGCCGAGGCCTTCGATCAGCTCGCCATCGTCGCGCACCTTTTCCTCGCCCGGCGTGAATCGCACCAGACGATCGCGTCTGAGGTCGTATACGCCCTGGAATCGCTTGCCCATTCCGACCGGCCAGGTGATGGGCGCGCAGTCGATCTTCAACACCGACTCGATTTCCTCGAGCAGCGCCAGCGGCTCGCGAACTTCGCGATCCATCTTGTTGACGAAAGTGATGATCGGCGTCGCACGCAGGCGGCAGACCTCGAGCAGCTTGATCGTCTGCGCTTCCACGCCCTTGGCGGCATCGATCACCATGACCGCCGCGTCGACCGCCGTCAGCACCCGATAGGTGTCTTCGGAAAAATCCTCGTGACCCGGCGTGTCGAGCAGATTGATGGTGTGCCCGGCGTACGCGAACTGCATGACCGAGCTCGTCACCGAAATGCCGCGCTGCTTCTCGATTTCCATCCAGTCCGAGGTCGCGTGCCGCGCGCTCTTGCGGGCCTTGACCGTGCCGGCCATCTGGATCGCGCCACCGAAGAGCAGCAGCTTTTCGGTCAGCGTCGTCTTGCCGGCATCCGGGTGCGAAATGATCGCGAACGTTCTCCGCCGCGCTACATCGCGGATCAGATCGGGCGGGAATGTCGTTGCATTCATCGGATCGTGGCGCTCGATACGCGTCGTGCAGCGCGGGCGCGGCGCTTCACAAAAGCAAACGCCGCCGGCCGGCAGCGGCAGGCGGCGAAATCACCGGAATTATACCTTGTCGCAAGGCTGTGAGCGGTCTCAATCGGGATCGGCAAATCGTGGATAATGCGGCGTGCACCGCTCCATTCAACGCGGTTTCTCGATCGCACGAGCTTATCGCCTGCGAGGCCGCGCGCTTTTCCTCGCCCTTGCCATCGTGGCCTTGCTCGGCGCGGTTCCCGCGCTTGCGCAGAGCTATCCCGCGCGCCCGATACGAGTGGTTGTTCCCTTCTCTCCCGGAGGTGCCGTCGACGGTCCGATGCGGCTGATCGCCGAAGAACTGTCGAAGCGATTCGGTCAGGGCGTGATCGTGGAGAACAAGCCCGGCGCGGGCGCGACCATCGGCAGCGAGATCGTCGCCAAGTCCGCGCCGGATGGCTACACGC
>JALZAN010000103.1 GCA_030948365.1 Pseudomonadota bacterium | reverse complement strand
CTCGACATGTTGTCGGGCTTTGGAGCTAATTTGATGGACCCAGCCGTCGGGCGTCGCTTCCGTCGCACGATCCTGGCGCAGGGTAGCCAGAAGCCGGCGGCGCAGATGGTGCGCGAGTTCCTGGGCCGGGAACCGTCGAACGCGGCGTTCCTGGCCGAGATCACGGGCACGCGCGGCGCGACGAGCCTGCCGGCGCGCTGAAGCGTTTCGTCCGCGACACGAGGCAGAACCGGAGACGACGATGACGGCCTATATCATCAGGCGGCTGTGGCAGATGATCCCGACGCTGCTCGGCGTGATTCTGCTGGTGTTCATTCTGTTCAACTGGGTCGGCGGCGATCCCGCATACGTGCTCGCGGGAAAGATTTCCAGCGCCGAGCAGATCGAGAACATTCGCCGGCAGCTGGGGGTCGATCAGCCGTACATCGTGCAGTTGGGAATCTTCGTCAAGCAGGTCCTCACCGCCGACTTCGGCGCGAGCTGGAGCACCAACGAGGCGGTATCGCACATCATGGCCACGCGGCTCGGGCCCTCGCTGACAGTGCTCATTCCGCTGCTGATCATCAGCACGCTGGTGGCGATCGGGCTGGCGCTCGGCGTTGCGTACGTGCGTGGATCGCTCACCGACCGCGCGGTGATGATCGTCTGCACCGTCGGACTGTCGATCTCGATCCTCGTCTACATCATCGTCTTCCAGTATTTCTTCGCCTACAAGCTCGGCTGGTTCCCGGTGCAGGGCTGGGGCGACAGCTTCTGGCAGAACCTCATCGTCTACGCGTCGCTTCCGATACTGATCGGGCTCGTGGTCAGTATCGCGCCCGACCTGCGCTTGTTCCGAACCTTCGTGCTCGACGAGATCAATCAGGACTACGTCCGTACGGCGCGCGCCAAGGGGCTGTCCGAGAACCGGATCATGTGGGTTCACGTGCTGCGCAACGCGTCGATCCCGATCATCACCCATGTCATGGCGCAGCTCCCGGGACTGCTCATCGGCGCGTTTCTCATCGAGCGCTTTTTCTCGATCCCGGGGATCGGCCGCGAAGTGATCCTCGCGGTCGAACGAAGCGATTTTCCGGTGATCAAGGCGATCACCGTCTATGTCGCCGTCGCCACCATGATCTTCACGCTCCTCGCCGACCTGATGTACAAGGCCGTCGACCCGCGCGTCCAGCTCAAGTAGGAGACCGGCGATGCCCTACGACGCACCGCACGCCGTTTCGCCGGGTCTCTGGGCGCTTGCCTGGCGACGCCTGCGCGCCGATGGAGTGGCGATGGTCTCGCTCGCCATCGTCGGCGCCTTCCTGTTGTTGATGGTGCTTTCGGGCACCGGTCTGATCGCCAAGGACTGGTCGAAGGAGGTCGGCGTGAACTATGCGCCGCCCACCTTCGTTGGCGCCGATCCCGAGAACGCCGGCAGCGCGGCAGCGCCCCCAAATCCGTCGGCGAGCACCGCCGAAGCCGACGCGCCGACCGAGTTGCCGGTCGAGGATCCGCTGGCCGAGGCGCTGGCCGCCATTCGTGGAGAAACGCGCGCCGAACCGCGGAAGTCGGAGGCGGGTGGCGCACCCGCCACCGATTCGACCAACGTCGATCCACTCGCCGATGTCATGGCCGATATTCGCGCCAAGGGGTCGAAAGCCGAAGCAGTCGAAGCCCGTGCGCTGACGCTTCCGTTCGGCGGCGACAAATGGGGGCGCGATGTCCTGAAGAAGGTCGTCAAGGGATCCGAAACGTCGATCTTCGTCGGACTGGCCGCTGCCGTCGTGGCAACGTTTCTCGGCACCTTGTTTGGCGCCATCGCCGGCTACTACGGCCGTTGGCTCGACGACATCTTCAACTGGTTCTACAGCGTTTTCACCGCCATACCGTATCTGCTGCTCATTCTCGCGGTCGCCGCGGTGCTGCAGCAAAAAGGAACGCTCACCATCATTCTCATTCTGGGTCTCACCGGATGGACCGGGTGTTTCCGGCTGATTCGCGGCGAATATCTGAAGCATAAGGGGCGTGAATACGTCCAGGCGGCGGACGCGATCGGCGCGTCGAATGCGCGGCGAATGTTCGTGCACATCTTTCCCAACATCAGCCACGTGGTGCTGGTGCAGCTTTCGATATTGGTCGTCGCTTTTATCAAGTCCGAGGTGATTCTTTCGTTCCTTGGCTTCGGGGTGCCGGTCGACGTCGTTTCCTGGGGCTCGATGCTCAACGAGGCGCAAAACGAGCTGATCCTGGGCAAGTGGTGGCAGCTTGCGGCGGCGGGAACGGCGATGGCGCTGCTGGTCACCGCGTTCAGCCTGTTCACCGACGCGCTGCGTGACGCGCTCGATCCGAAACTGAAATGAGCGAAGCGACATTCAGAGCCCAGGCGAAGGACCCGCATCGCACCATGGAACCACTTCTCTCGGTCCGCAATCTGCGGGTCAACTTTCGCCTGGACAAGCACACGACCTTCGAGGCGGTGAAGGGCATCAGCTTCGACATTCCCGGCAACGCCACCGTCGCGCTGGTCGGTGAATCGGGCAGCGGAAAGTCGGTGACGTCCCTTTCCATCCTCGGGCTTCTGCCCAAGGAAAATGCGTCCGTGCTCCCCGGCAGCGAGATTATCTACGGCGGGCGCAACTTGATCGACCTGGATCAAACCGAGCTCCGGCGGCTGCGCGGCGCCGACATCTCGATGATCTTCCAGGAGCCGATGACGTCGTTGAACCCGGTATTTACCGTCGGCTTCCAATTGACCGAGGTGTTACGCCTGCACCTCGGGCTGTCGCCGTCCGATGCCAGGAAGCGGGCGATCGCCTTGCTCGCCGAAGTCGGCATTCCGGATCCTGAGTTCAAGATCAACGCTTACCCATCGCAGATGTCCGGCGGGCAGCAGCAGCGGGTAATGATCGCGATGGCGATTGCCTGCGAGCCGAAGCTGCTCATCGCCGACGAGCCGACGACCGCGCTCGACGTCACCATCCAGAAGCAGATCCTCGACTTGATCCACGACCTGCAGAAGCGCCACCAGATGTCGGTGCTGTTCATCACTCACGATCTCGCCGTCGTCGGCGAAATCGCCGACTACGTCGTGGTCATGCGCAACGGCGAGATCCGCGAGCAGGGCCCGGCAAAGACGGTCTTCGAGAATCCGCAGGACGCCTACACCAAGGCTCTGCTGCTGTGCCGGCCGAGCCTGGACCGGCGGCCGGTGCGCTTGCCCGTTATCGAAGACTTCATGACCGGCGACGGCCATGCCATGCATCTCAATGAGCGCAAGCGCGGCATCGCCGCCGCCGATCCGATCATTCTCGACGTTCGCCATCTCGGCAAGGACTTCTACTCGCGCGAAGGCATTTTCGGGCGGCGGAAATTCGAGGCGGTCAAGGACGTCTCATTCAAGTTGCCCAAAGGCAAGACGCTGGGTCTGGTCGGCGAATCGGGATCGGGCAAGACCACCGTCGGCCTGACGCTGATGCGCCTGCACGAGGCGACCACCGGCGAGGCGCTGTTCGAGGGCAAGGACATTCTTTCGATGTCGTCGCGGCAGTTCATGGACTACAAGCGGCGGATCCAGATCATCTTCCAGAATCCGTATGCGTCGCTGAACCCGCGCATGATCGTCGGCCAGACACTGACCGAGCCGATGGCGATCCACGGTATCGGCGCGTCGACGGAAGAGCGCACTGAACTGGCCTTCCAGATGCTGCACAAGGTGGGGCTGCCCGAGGTCTCGTTCTACAAGTATCCGCACGAATTTTCGGGCGGGCAGCGCCAGCGCATCGCGATCGCCCGCTGCCTGACACTCAAGCCGGACATCCTCATTTGCGACGAGTCGGTGTCGGCACTCGACGTCTCGGTGCAGGCGCAGGTCTTGAACCTCCTCTCGGACCTGCAGGACGAGTATCACCTTTCGTATATCTTCATTTCGCACGATCTCGCCGTCGTCAAGTACATCTCCGACGAGATCATGGTCATGAATCAGGGCGCCATCGTCGAGATCGCCAACTCGGACGACATCTACCTGCACCCCAAGGCGTCGTATACGCAGAAACTGCTGTCATCGATTCCGAAGGGCTGGCATCACGGCAATTGACGGCCGGACTGCGCCCGATGGGGACGCGAAAGCGACAGCGCGAACTATCGCTCCAGGACGAAAAGACCAGTGAAGATGCTTGAAGGCGAGGACCAGCGCATACGCCAGCTGATCGAGTTGGCGACCCAGGCTCGCGAGGCCGGGCGCACGCAGGAGGAAAGCCGCATTCTGCAGCAAGCGGAGGCGGAAGCCCCGCGACATCCGCTGGTCCAGAATGAGATCGCCAGACGCTTGCTGCTTGCGGGTAACCCGGCCGGCGCCTACGACGTGCTGGTGCATGCGATCAAGGCCGACCCTTCGCATGCGCCGGCATGGCTCAATCTGGCCGCGGCGCTGCGCGGGCTCAAGCGCCCCGACGAGGAAATGGCGGCCCTCGAGAAAGTACTGTCGCTGGAGCCGAAAAATCTGCGCGCGCTGCTGCAGGCCGCATCGCTGCAGGAGATTCAAGGCAAGCCGCGCGCCGCCGCGGCGACCTACCGCACGGCCTTGCAGCGGTTGCCGCCGGGTATCGAGCCGCCGCCGACGATGCGTCCGGTCCTGCAATACGCGAAGGATTTCGTCGAAGCCAATGACCGAGCGCTGGAGGAGTTTCTCGAGGCGCGGCTGAAGGATTTGCGCGCGCAATATGCGCATGAGCCGCTTGACCGCTTCGACCGCTGCCTTGCGACGCTGCTGCGCAAGCGGCGCATTTACCGGCAGCAGCCGTCGTTCATGTTCTTTCCAAATCTCCCGGCCATCGAGTTCTACGAGCGCAGCGACTTTCCGTGGCTCGACTCGATCGAGGCCGCCACCGACGACATCCGGAGCGAGCTCGTCAACGTGCTTGCCGAAACGGCGGGCGACGTGGAGCCCTATGTCACGCTGTCGCAGACGACGCCGCTCGACCAGTGGCGGGAGCTCAATCATTCGCGCCGATGGGGCGTCTATTACTTGTGGCGGGAGGGCGTCGCGTACCCGGAACATCTTGCACGCTGCCCGCGAACCGTAAAGGCTCTGGAGGCGTGGCCCCGCTGCGATGTCCCGGGTTCCGCGCCTTCGGCGTTGTTTTCGATACTCGATGCCAAGACGCGCATCCCGCCGCATTCGGGCATCTCCAATACGCGCCTGATCGTGCATCTGCCGCTGATCATTCCTCCGGGCTGCAGCTATCGGGTCGGCGCCGAGCGCCGCGACTGGCATCCCGGAAAAGCGTTTGTGTTCGACGACACCATCGAGCACGAAGCGTTGAACGACGCCGACGTTCCCCGTGCGGTGCTCATCTTTGATATCTGGAGTCCGTTCCTGACCGAAGCCGAGCGCGCGCTCGTGCGCTCGGTCACCGCCGGCGTCGGCGAATACTACGGTACCCGGACCTACGGCGAGGGCTAAAAGGCGTCGCCGTGCCGGCGCGAACGCAGCCGGTGTGAGCTGCGCTACAGCGTGAACGCCATCTCGCTCACGACCGCGCCGGGCAGTCGCATGCTGCCGACATTGCGGGAGCGGTAGCTGCTGCCGTCGACCATGAGCTCGCGCTCGGCGGTCAGGCCGACCAGCCGGTCGCCGAGCAGGCGGAACAGGCTGTCGTCGAAGCGCATGACATTGACCGGCGCAATGACCTTGCCGTGCTCGACCCAGAACGAGGCGAAGCGGGTCATGCCGGTCAGGCGGCATGCCGGGCGGTCGGAAAAATTCAGGTACCAGAGGTTGCCGATGTAAAGACCGCGGTCGAGGGCCGCGAGCGCATCGGCAGCACCCAAGGTGCCTCCTGCCATGTCCAGCGACTCGGGCATCTCCGCGCTGTTCGCGCCATTGGTGGCCAGCGCATATTCCTTCGCGGTGCGCGGGCTCACCAGCGAACCGACCAGCTTGCCGCCTTCGACCAGAGGCACGGAATCGGGACGGGTGAAACCTTCGCCCTGGAACGCCGGCGCGACGCCGTCGAGGGTGTTCTCGGTGAATCCCACCGAGGCGTCGAACGCCGCTTCGCCATCCCGGACCCGAAACAGGCAGCTCTGGCGTGTTGCCAGCGCACGGCCCGAAAAGCCACCCCAGCAGAGCATGCCGGCAATCTCCTCCATCGCCGACGGGGTCAGGTAGGCGCGATAGCTGCCGGGCTCGAGCGAGCGCGGCGGCATCGCGAGCAGCGCCAGCCGCTCGCGGGCGTCGCCCATCTTGGCCTCGAAGGTGGCGCTCGACCAATCGAACCCGCTATAGGCGCTCTTTACCGCCTTGTCCGCGCGATGGTAAAGGCTCCACTGCAGGTTGAAGCTGGTCGCCTCATGCCAGTTGCGCTGGCCCAATGAATTGGCGAAGCCCCGATACACCGGCCCGGCCGCATAGATTCCGACCAGATCGAGCCCGGAGGCGGCATCGAGCACGCTGGCGACGACCTCTTCGGCGGCCGGGAGCGGGCGGCTCTTGACCGACCGGCTCGAGGCGACGTCGGTGGCGTAGCTTAAGTGCGGGTCGTCGGGAAGCTCGGCCAGCGTGGCGCGCAACCAGCAGAACGCGGACGCGACGTCGGCGCGGTCGTGCGCGAGATCGCCCGACAGCGAGAGGCACTGTTCCGCGTGCCGCTGGTCGCGGATGAGGTGCAGTCGCAGGTAGCGCTGCGCGACGCTGCCTGGCTGCCGGATCTTGCCGCGATTCATGCGCACGAAGTCCGACGACTCGGCGTCGAAGGCGCAGGTATAGACCTCGGCCGGCTCAAGCGCTCGGTCGAGGAGCGACGCGAGCTCGGTGAAATAGGCTTCCATGGTCACGATGTTATTCCCTTGCCGATCGAGCGCCCGTTCGGGGTCGTCATGCGTCGCCGCCGAAAACGTCGACCGCGCTGAAAAGACACGCGGGCGAGGCGTGGCCGACGCGAATGAGCTGTGAAGGCTCTCCCTTGCCGCAGTAGGGGGTGCCGAGAACTTCGAAGGTCGATTCGTTGCCGACCCGCTTGAGGCTGCGCCAGAAGCTCGCCGAAATGCCGCGGTAGTTCGGGTTCTTCACCACGGTCGTGAGCTTGCCGTTCTCGATCAGCTGGCCCCATTCACAACCGAACTGGAACTTGTTGCGCGAATCGTCGATCGACCAGGAGCTGTTGGTGCGCATGAGGACTCCGCGCTCGATCGCGGCGATCATCTGCTCGATCGTCGCGTCGCCGGGCTCGATATTGAGATTGGCCATGCGGTCGATCGGCGGCCGGTTCCAGCCGTCGGCGCGCGCGTTGGCCACGCCGGCGATGCCGGCGCGCGCCTGGGAGATCGCGCCGCCGAGCGGCCGCTCCAGAATGCCGTTGCGGATCAGGTAGGCGCGCTCGGCGGGCGTGCCGTCGTCGTCGTAAGCGTAGCTCGCGAGCTCTTCCGGCCGGGTCGGGTCGAACGTGACATTGAGCAGATCCGATCCGTAGCGATAGCTGCCGAACATGTCGAGGGTGACAAAACTGGTTCCGGCGAAGTTGCGCTCGTCGCCCAGGATCCGATCGAGCTCGAGCGGGTGGCCGATCGATTCGTGAATCTGCAGCACCATCTGGTCAGGGAGAAGCAAGGCGTCCATGACGCCCTGCGGACAGTTGGGCGCGGCGAGCAATTGCAGCGCTTCGTCGGCGACGCGCGCACCGCAGCCGACGAATCCGAAGCGCTCCAGCATCGCTTCGCCGCCCTGTTGCGCGAGG
>JALZAN010000102.1 GCA_030948365.1 Pseudomonadota bacterium | reverse complement strand
CTTCAAGAGCCAGATCCTGCCGATCGAGCTCAAGAGCAAGAAGGGACCGGTGCAATTCGACACCGACGAGCATGTGCGGGCCGACGCGACGATCGAGGGCATGGCCAAGCTCAAGGCGGTGTTCATCAAGGAAAACGGCAGCGTCACGGCAGGCAATGCATCAGGTATCAACGACGCCGCGGCGGCGGTGGTGCTGATGGAAAAGTCGGTTGCGGAGAAAAAAGGCCTGAAGCCGATGGCGCGGCTGGTCGCCTACGGTCACGCGGGCATCGATCCCAAGATCATGGGCCTGGGCCCCGTCGGCGCGGTTCCGCGGGCGCTGGCCAAGGCGGGGCTGAAGCTCGAGCAGATGGACGTCATCGAATCGAACGAGGCATTCGCGGCGCAGGCGCTCGGCGTCAGCAAGGAGCTCGGCATGAATGCGGCCAAGGTCAATCCGAACGGGGGCGCGATCGCGCTCGGGCACCCCATCGGTGCCACCGGATGCCTGCTCACCATCAAGGCGATGTACGAGCTGCAGCGAACGGGGGGGCGCTACGGCCTCATCACCATGTGCATCGGCGGCGGCCAGGGAATCGCAGCGGTGATCGAGCGGATGTAAATCCCCGCCGGGCGGCGGCGTACCGCTGCCGCTACTGGTCGAAGCCGATTTCGCGCAAAAACGCGCCGCGGTCCTGCGCCCCCAGGTGATCGGCGACCAGGTACACGAATTCGTCCTGGGTCGCGGCCTTCTGCGCCGCGCGGTTGGCGACCACGCGCGCGATCGGGCCCAGATATGTCGCCAGGCGCATCGTCGTCTGATCGACAAAGGTCTGCTCCAGCGCCGCGGACTGGGCGCGCGTGCGTGTCCCGGTCGACAAACCGGACGGCCGCGCCATCCGCACCGCCCCCGTGGTCACGCTGCCCTCGTCAAAGAAACGCTGGCGGCGCGCCAGATCGGCGATGTTCTCGCCCAGCAACGAATAGAGCTCGTCGACATCCGTGGTCTGGTCGGCGGCGCGCTTGATCATCACCCGCGCCATCGGGCCGACGTAATGGGCGAGCTGGCGCTCGACCGTGCGCAGGACCGTGTCATCCCAGGCCGGGACCGCCGCTGTCGGCTCCATCTTTACCGCGGCCATGTTGATCTGCGTTGCGCCGTAAGGATCATCGGTCACGTCGGTGATCGCCTCGCACGCCTGCCTCAGCGCGCGGCTCAGCGCCTTGGCGTTCTGAAAGCGCGCGTCCGGATTTTTCTCCAGCGCGGTGGCGACCACGGCGTCGATGATCGGCGGCAACGCGATGCGCGAGACTGTCGAAGGCGGACGCGGTTGTTCGTGACAGATCTTGTAGGCGATGGTCTCGATCGCGCCGCTGAAGGGTTTCTCGCCGGCCACGAGCTCGTAGAAAACGACGCCGGCGCTGAAAAGGTCGGTGCGACGGTCCACCACTTGCCCCTGGCACTGCTCCGGCGACATATACGACGGCGTTCCCATTACCATACCCAGCGAGGTCAAGCTCGAGGTATCGATGCGGGCAATGCCGAAATCCGCGACTTTCAGCGTTCCCGAGGCGGTCAGAATCAAGTTGGCCGGCTTGATATCGCGGTGGATGACGCCCCGCTCGTGGGCGAAATCCAGCGCCAGCAGGAGCTGGGTCATGATCGACGCCACCTGCGGCAGGTCGAAGGTCGCGCCGCGGTTCATGAACTCGCGCAGGCCGGTGCCCTCGACGTACTCCATGACGATGAACGCGTTGGCGTCGTCCTCTCCGTATTCGTAGACGCTGACGATGTTCGGATGCAGCAGACGGCCGGCGGCGCGCGCTTCGTTTTTGAAGCGCGCCATCGACTGATCAACCAGGTCGGGGTCGACCAGATCCTTGCGCACCGTCTTGATCGCCACCGCGCGCTCGATGCCGGGATCGAACGCCTTGTAGACGACGCCCATCGCGCCCTTGCCGAGCACGCTGTCGATTCGATACTTCCCGATGGTGGCTGGATCGGCCATGGATAGTGGACGCGCGAGATCTCGCTTAAGTCAGCCCTCGAGCATCTTGATCGCCTGCACCATGCTGGTCTTCATCCGCCCCAGCGCTTCAGTAAGCGTACCGATTTCATCGCGGCTTTGGGTACGAAAATCGCCCGCCTCGAGATTGCCGAGGCTGACCTCATCGGCAAGCCTCGCCAAACGCTTGACCCGACGGATGACGAACCAGTACAGCATCAGATTGAGCATGGCGATCGTGAAGATGAAGATCGCCCCCAACGACACCAGAAAGATCTTGAACACGTAATTGGCGCGCTGAAACGGCAACGCGGTCGGTACCGATACGACCTGCGCGCCAACGATATCGTTCATTTTCCATCCAAACCCGTTGGCCGAGCCATAGCTATCGATCATCGTCTTCGGCGCCGCATCCGGGGTGCTGTGGCAGACAAGGCATGCCTGATCCTTGATCTGGATCGGGCGTGCCAGGAATATGGAACGCCCTTCCGGCGTATCGCGCTCGCCCCAGGACTCGAGGCGCGTCGGCGTCTGCCGGAACGCGTTGATGACGTCGATTTCCCAATCCGCTGCATGATCGCGAGGGTTGGTCGGGTTCAGCGTGGCCTCCTTGTATGAGTAATCAGGGTACTTCTTGCGCATATCCTTGAATTGCTCGGTGGCGGCGAACTGCGGCACCGCCTGCGGCAGAAATCGGTACTTGAGCTGCGTTTCGAGCAGCGGCTTGACCTGGTCGTTGGTGTAGTTGCGCGACGACGCGGCCGCCTCCATCATGATCCGTGCGTGCTGCAGCACCTCCGAGCGAGCGTTGGCCTGCAACGCGTGGTAGGAGACGTAGCTGGCCAGCGCGAAGCCGACGATGAAGATCGCCAGCAGCGCGGCGTTGAATTTCCAAACTAGGTTCACTCAGGCTCCGGTCGCTGGCTCTTGGTCGATCGCTACTTCTTCGGAGTTTCCCACGGCCAGTGCCATGTTCGCTCGGGTTGTTTGGGCTTTTCCGCCTCTTTCGGCGGTGGTGGCGGCGGCTCGACTTTCGCCTCCGCTTTCGGCTTAGCCGCGACGCTCCACTCCGGCATGGCCTTGGCGTTGGCCTCCACCGCGGTCCGGAATGCGGGGTCGGAAAGCTTGGGCTCGAAGCGCTTCATGAACGCCGTGCGATAAGGCCCGGATAGCCATGGCTGCGCCTCGGCGAACGTCGCGTCGTGGTCGGGCGCCGGATCGGCGCGCGCGGCCACGAACTTGGTCGCTCGCTTGGGCAGCGGGTCCATAAAATCGCGCGGCATCGCAGCGACGAAGGTCGATGGCGCTCGCGATGCCAACTCCACCGGCTTGCCGCTCGCACGAGTGACGAATCCGCCACCCTTGATCTCCGAGCCGGCAGCTTCGGGTTTGGACGCATCGGTCAACTTGACCGCCCCGGTTTCGACGAACATCTCGATCGCATCGCCGGCGACGTGCATGACGGCGGCGCCATCGGCGGCCGTCGCGGTACCGTGCGGCGTCCGGATTCTCAACCGGGCGCCCGGAGGCTTGGTTTCGAGCTTCAGCCAGCCCCGGGTGAGAAACAATTCGGCAAGGGCGGACTGCTTGACGTCGGGAGGGGCGAGCGACACCGCATAAAGGGCGCCGGGCCCGATCACGCCGACGGCGCTACCGTCGGTCAACTCGAGCTCGAGCTGGGACTTGTCGGGAATGTCGAGGACGTCGCCGTCGCGAACGCGCACACCCTCCGAGAGAATGAACCAGGCGGTACCCCGCAGAACTTTCGGTTTCCCATCGACAAGCGTGATCATGCCCATGTCGGCGCCCGAACACGGCGCGACGACGAGGAAAAAGAACGATCCGAGGGCGAGCCAGCAAGTTTTCATGTCGGGGATCCGCAAGCCGGTTATAACGGCGTCGGAAAGCGAAGAATACTAGGCTTCGGCCCCCTGCCGCGTCAATGTGAATACTGCTCGGATTCGGTACCGGAAGCTCGCCTCACTTGACTTGCCTTATACTGCTGCCCATTCGCTGCCGATGCAGTCGATTACCGCCGCATGGCCTCCATTACCAAGAACCTCGTCGTCCTTTTCGCGGACATTTCCGGCAGCACCAAGCTCTACGAATTTCTCGGGAATGTGGATGCGTTGGCGACGATCGACCGCTGCCTGGCGATCGCCAAGCGGGTTTGCGAGGATTTCGGCGGTCGCGTAGTCAAGACCATCGGCGACGAGGTCCTGGCGGTTTTTCCGGCCGCCGATGGTGCCGCGCAGGCCGCGATCGAGATCCAGCTCCGCATCTCCAAGCAACGCACTCCGCGCGACACCCCGGTCGCAATGCACATCGGATTCCATTCCGGGCCGACCATTGAAGACGAAGGCGACGTCTTCGGCGATGCGGTCAATGTCGCGGCGCGACTGACCGCGTTTGCGACCGGCGGTCAGATTTTCACCTCGGCGCAGACCACTGCCGAGCTGTCGCCGGCGTTGCGGGCACGCACCCGCGACCAGGATTCGCATACGGTGCGCGGCAAGGAGCAGGACGTTGCCATGTTCGAGCTGACCTGGGTGCAATCCGAGGAGGAGCTCACATCGATGTCGCCCCGGGTCGCGATCGCGCCAGCGAAAGTTATGCTGACGCATGGCAGCCGCGAAATCGAGCTCGGCGAACTGCGGTCTCGCCTCACCCTCGGGCGCGATATCACCAACGACGTGGTGATCGCCGACCGAAAGGCATCGCGCATGCACGCGCACATCGAGCGGCGGCGCGACAAATTCGTACTCGTCGATCACAGCTCCAACGGAACTTGGGTCACCGTCGAAGGCAAGACCGAGATAACGCTGCGCCGCGAGGAATTGATTCTGCGCGGGCGCGGTCATATCAGCTTCGGTCATGCGTTCGCGGACGATCCGGCCGAGGTGCTCGCCTTCGCTTGCCTTTGATTGAATCTTCCGGCGCGAATCCAACGCGCCGGGCGTTGCGTGTGCAGACACCTGGCGCGCCCGGAGCCGCATATGACTTGGTCAATTGTCGCGCGTGACCCGAACGGCGCTCTGGGCGTGGTCGTCGCCAGCCGCTTTTTCGCCGTAGGTGCACTTTGCCCCTACGCGCATAGCGGCGTTGGAGCGCTATCGACGCAGGCGCTGCTCAATCCGCTCTATGGCTCGCGCGGGCTCGCCTTGCTTTCGCAGGGCTTCGCGCCCAACGATGTGGTTCGCACCCTGTTGTCCGACGATGCCGGTCGAGAGCATCGCCAATTCCACCTGATCGACGCCGAGGGCAACACCGCCGCGCATACCGGCGTGCAGTGCCTGGAATGGAGCGGACAGCTCGCAGGGGAGGGATTTTCCATTGCCGGCAACATGCTTGCCGGGCCGCAAGTGCTCGAGGACACCGCGCAGGTTTACGACGCGGCGCACGATCTGCCCTTTGCCGAGCGCCTGATGGCGGCGATGATCGCGGGCGAGGCGGCCGGAGGCGACAAGCGCGGCAAGCAGGCCGTCGCGCTTCTGATCTGCACCACCGAGGCGTATCCGTTCCTCGACCTGCGCGTCGACGATCACCCCGAGCCACTCGAGGAATTGCAGCGGCTCTACGTCAAGAGCCTCGAGCGCTATCAACCCTTCGTCGCCTGTCTTCCCGGCCGCGCGCGTCCGACAGGCGTTACCGACCGCGCGTCGATCGAGGCCGAGATCCTCAACTTTCACGCCGCCCGGATGCATAGAGAGCAATGAGCGGGCGATGAGCGCGTTGCTCGACGTCCTCGCCCTCAAGACGTTTTTCCAGGTCGAGGGCGGCGAGTTTCCTGCCGTCGACGGCGTGAGCTTCTCGGTCGGACCGGGACGAACGCTCGGCATCGTCGGCGAATCCGGCTGTGGCAAGAGCGTGACCGCG
This sequence comes from Pseudomonadota bacterium, assembly GCA_030948365.1. Taxonomy (GTDB): domain Bacteria; phylum Pseudomonadota; class Gammaproteobacteria; order Burkholderiales; family Casimicrobiaceae; genus PALSA-1003. The sequence continues at coordinate 1,862 of JALZAN010000102.1, read as the reverse complement.
CTGTCGATCATGGGTTTGGTACCGCAACCTCCGGGCCGGATCGCCGGCGGCTCAATCCTGTTCGATGGCGTTGACCTGCTCAGGCTCTCGCAAGCGTCCATGCGCGAGTTGCGTGGCGATCGCATCTCGATGATCTTTCAGGAGCCGATGACGTCGCTCAATCCGGTCCTGACGGTAGGCGAGCAAATCGTCGAAGGCATTCTGCGTCACCGGTCGATAAGCCGCGGCGCGGCCAAGGATCTCGCGATCGCGATGCTGCGGATGGTCCACATTCCCTCGCCGGAGGAACGCTTCAGCGACTATCCGCATCGACTGTCGGGTGGAATGCGTCAACGGGTCATGGTCGCGATGGCGCTGGCGTGCAAGCCCAAGCTCCTCATCGCCGACGAGCCGACGACTGCGCTCGACGTCACCATCCAGGCGCAAATACTCGACCTGATGCGTACCTTGCGCGAGGAAACCGGCACCGCGATCATCCTCATCACCCACGATCTCGGTGTCGTCGCCGAGCTCGCCGACGATGTGGTGGTGATGTACGCGGGCCGAATCGTCGAGCGCGCGACGGTGGCGGCCTTATTCGCCGAGCCGCAGCATCCGTACACGGTCGGGCTACTGGGCTCGATTCCAAGACTCGATATCGAGCAGGACCGCCTGGCTGCCATCGAAGGCCAGGTGCCGAACCCGCTCGCACCGGTATCCGGCTGCCGCTTCCATCCGCGTTGCCCTTTCGTCATCGACCGGTGCCTGCACGAGGACCCGCCGCTGATCGATCTCGGCGACGGCCATGAGTCGGCGTGCTGGCGCTCGCCGCTCGACGAGACCTTGGCGTCGGCGTCATGACTCCTCGCGCCGGCAATCCGCTCCTCTCCGTCGATCGGCTGGTCAAGCACTTTCCGGTGCGCAAGGGGCTTTTCGGGCACAGCGCGGGCGCGGTGCAGGCGGTCGACGGCATCAGTTTCGAGCTCGCCGCGGGCGAAACGCTAGCACTCGTCGGCGAGTCCGGTTGCGGCAAATCGACCACCGGCCGACTGCTGCTGCGCCTGATCGAGCCGACGTCGGGCAAAGTCTGGTTCGACGGGCAGGATCTGTTCGCGCTGGACGCACGGTCGCTGCGCGGCCAACGACGTTCGATGCAAATCATTTTCCAGGATCCGTACGCGTCGCTCAATCCGCGGATGACCGTCGAACAGACGCTGGCCGAGCCGCTCGCGCTCTACGGTCTCGCCGCCGGCCGGCAGAAAGAACGCGTGGACGAGCTTCTCGCCCTGGTCGGTTTGAGCGCGCAGCACGCGCAGCGCTATCCGCACGAATTCTCGGGCGGCCAGCGGCAGCGCATCGGCATCGCCCGCGCGCTCGCGGTCGAGCCGCGGCTCGTCGTCTGCGACGAGCCGGTCTCCGCGCTCGACGTCTCGATCCAGGCCCAGGTCATCAACCTGCTCATGGACCTGCAGCAACGGCTTCAGCTTTCGTACGTGTTCATCGCCCACGACCTGGCGGTGGTCAAGCACATCGCGACGCGGGTGGCGGTGATGTATCTCGGGCGCATCGTCGAATACGCCGCCAAGAGCGAGCTTTTCTCGCGGCCGCGGCACCCCTATACGCGCGCGCTGCTGTCGGCAATTCCGCTTCCGCGTCCCGTCGCACGGAGACAGCGCATCATCCTGCAGGGTGACGTCCCGAGCCCGCTCGATCCCCCGTCGGGGTGCCGGTTTCGCACTCGTTGTCCGTACGCGCAGGCGCGGTGCGAGGCGGAAGACCCGCCGCTAACCGCCGAGGGCGGCCACGCGGTTGCATGCCATTTCTGGCGCGAGATCTCAACATCGCCCGTGGATGCGGCGCTCGCCGAACCGGCGAGCGTCAAC
>JALZAN010000101.1 GCA_030948365.1 Pseudomonadota bacterium | reverse complement strand
GATCAGCGCCGGCTGCCGCTTCGCCGCGAGCTCGACGATTTCCGGCGTCAGCCCGTAACCGAATTCGAAGCGATTCGGCACCAGGAAATCCACCGTGCCGCCCATCGCCCTCAATCCCCGCATGCCGACCGCGCAGGCGGTCGCGCCATCGGCGTCGTAGTCGGCGACAATCACCATTCGCTCGCCGCGCACGATGGCGTCGGTCAGGCGCGCGGCGGCGCTGTCGATGCCCTTCATCGCGTCCCACGGCGGCAACCCGGAAAAACCGCAATCGAGCTCCGCCGCGAAGCAAACGCCACGCGCCGCGTAGATGCGGGCGAGAATTTCCGACAGCCCAGCACTGCGCAGCTCGGCGACCGTATCCGGGATGTCGCGACGGAATATATTCATGCCAGCTCGTTGTCTCGATACCCGGCTGAGCTATCGGTGAACATCGCCAGTTGCATCGACAGAGGCGCTGCCCGCGACCATCGATGCCGCAAGCGCTGCAACGCGCCGCGAGGCCGCGGCGCGAACAATAGCGACGTCGCGGACCCGACAAGCGCCAGCCGCAGCGCGATCTCGCGGCGGTCGATTGCGTGCTGAAGCGGCGTCGCCCACTCGGCGTCGAATGCGGCGAGCTGCTCCTTGAGCGCCGCGGGCCTGAATTGGTCGAGCCATACGAGCGCGGACGTTGCCCGCGCGATACGAAGCGCCGCCCATGAACCAGGCGGATCCGCGACCGTCGAGCCGGTGGCGCGGCCGAGGTCACAAAGCCATGGGGTCCGCGCGAACACCGACGTCACGGTCCCCGGCATACGCGTCAGATCTCCCGGTCGCAGCGTTCCGCCTCCCCATACCCAGAGATAGTTAATCGGCGGCCGACCGTTTTTTTCCCGCGACCGGTTCACAGGGTGCTCGAAGAGCAGCATCTGAATTTCGCTTTGCCACCGACGCCAGCGCGGCGCGTCGACGCCACGGGGCAGATGCGCTGCCAGCGGATTGCCCAGTGCGGCGTCGGGCGCGGAGCTTGCCATCTGCTGAGGCGCCTCGAGCGCGATCCACCAACGTCCTGGGTCACTCTCGACGAACTCGAGTCCATCGGACGCGAAGTGCGAGCGCAGGCTGGAAAGCAACGCGGCGCTTTCATCCTCATCGACATCGCGCACGATGCCGGCAAGGCGTACTTCGTCGCGGCCGACGTCGAGCGTCACCGGCTCGGCGCGGAGCCAATATCGCGTCCCGACATCGATGCCCGCGGCCCGCGCCAGCCACGGCGCGACCGGCCAATCGTCTTGTTTTGCGAGTCCGACTGTTTCGCACGCGATGGCAAGCAGCGCGTCCGATCGCGAATCGGGCGCCCTGGTCGTCGCGAGAAGGCATGAAAGCGCCGGGGCATCGGCGAGGGCAAGCGCGGCCGGCGCGATGTCGAGCAGGTTCGGAAGGACCAGCGTAAGTTGCATCGAGGAGACAGACCTGGAACCGGCGCGTACCGGGGCACGCTCTCGCGCCGGTCACACCGCAACGCCGGTCACGCCACAATTTTTGCGACCAGGCCGCGTTGGGGCACGGCGCTGCAACCGAGTCTAGCACGCGCTAGAGCGGCTACGCCGCTTGTGGCACACTGGCGCGCCGCCGTTTCAGAGATGCCCGTGACGCCTTACGAAATATTTGTCGGTCTACGCTACACCCGCGCCCGCCGCGGCTCGGGCCGCAGCGGTTTCGTGTCGTTTATCGCCTTTACCTCGATGGCGGGTATGGCGCTGGGCGTCGCGGCGCTGATCGTGGTGCTGTCGGTCATGAATGGATTCCAGGAAGAGTTGCGCGACCGGATTCTCGCCGTTGCATCGCACATCGAGGTGCGCGCGTCGAGCGGCAACATGGAAAACTGGCAGGGTGTGGCCCGCATCGCGCAGGCCAATCCGCGCGTGAAAGCAGAGGCGCCGTACGTCCTCGGTCAGGCGATGCTGTCGTCGGGCGACAACAACCGCGGCGTGCTGGTCCGCGGCATCGATCCAGCGCTCGAGGACACCGTCGCCGACATCGGCGCGCATATGCGCAGCGGCTCGTTGTCCGCGCTCAAGGCCGGCGATTTCGGCATCGTGCTCGGTGCCGAGCTGGCGCGGGCGCTCGGCGCGCGCACCGGGGACGCGGTGGTGGTGATCGTGCCGCAGGGAACGGTGACGCCCGCGGGAGCGCTGCCGCGGGTGAAGAGCTTCCGTGTCGTCGGCGTGTTCGAGATCGGCATGTTCGAGTTCGACAACGGTCTGTCGCTGATCCACATCGCCGACGCGCAGAAGCTCTACCGCATGGGCGACGCGGTCAGCGGCGTCCGGCTCAAGCTCGACGACCTGTTCGCCGCGCCGCGCGTGGCGCGGCAGCTGACCGCGTCCCTGCCGATCGACACCGAGGTGCGCGACTGGACGCTCAATCACGCCAATTTTTTCCGCGCGGTCGCCATCGAGAAGCGCATCCAGTTTGTCATTCTGACACTGATCATCGCCGTGGCCGCGTTCAACATCGTCTCGGCGCAGGTGATGGTGGTGACCGACAAGGAATCCGACATCGCTATTTTGCGCACGCTCGGTGCGTCGCCCGGGAGCATTCTCGCGATCTTCATCATCCAGGGAGCGCTGGTCGGGATCGTCGGCAGCCTGATCGGCGTTGCCGGCGGTGTCGCGCTCGCGCTCAATATCGACACCATCGTGCCCGCGCTCGAGCGGACGTTCGGCATTCAGTTTCTCGACAAGAGCGTCTATTACATCAGCGAGGTTCCCTCCGACCTTCAGCGAGGCGACATCACGCTGATCGCGCTGATCGCGCTGGCGCTTGCCCTGCTGGCGACGCTATATCCGAGCTGGCGGGCGTCGAAGGTCAATCCTGCCGAGGCGCTGCGCTATGAGTAACGCGGCCGGGCCGGTGCTGGAGTGCCGCGAATTGACCAAGACCTATCGGGGAGGGCCGCTCGACGTGCCGGTGCTGCTCGGCATCGATCTCGCCGTCGAGCGCGGCGAACGGGTGGCGATTGTCGGCGCATCGGGCTCGGGCAAGAGCACGCTGCTGCATCTCTTGGGCGGGCTCGACGCGCCGACCACCGGCGAGGTGCGCGTCGAGGGCGCTCCTATGGCCAGTCTCAGCGAAGCCGAGCGGGGACGCGTGCGCAATCGCGCGCTCGGCTTCATCTACCAGTTCCATCACCTGCTGCCCGAATTCTCGGCGCTGGAAAATGTCGCCATGCCGCTGCTCATCCGGCGCGACACAAAGCGTCGCGCCAACGCCGACGCCGCGGCGATGCTGGAACGGGTGGGGCTTTCGCCGCGCGCGCTGCACCGGCCGAGCGAGCTGTCCGGCGGCGAGCGCCAACGCGTCGCGCTGGCGCGCGCGCTGGTCACCGCTCCCGCATGCGTGCTGGCCGACGAGCCGACCGGCAATCTCGATCGGCGCACGGCAGGACAAGTCTTCGAGCTGATGCTCGAGCTCAATCGAAGCGTCGGCACCAGCCTGATCATCGTCACCCACGACGCCGACCTCGCGGCGCGGACTGACCGGACATTGCATCTGGTCGACGGTGTTCTCGCCTGAAGCGCGCGAGAAGTCGCGTGTCAACGGCTACATGACGAGCGCCGGCTCGTCCATGGCCGCGACCTGCTCGCGCAATTCGAGAATGCGGTCCTGCCAGTAACGCTGGGTGTTGAACCAGGGGAATGCCGCCGGAAACGCAGGGTCGTCCCAACGCCGCGCGATCCACGCCGAATAGTGGATCAGGCGCAGCGTGCGCAGGCCCTCGATCAGCCACAGCTCGCGATCATCGAATTCCTGAAAGTCTTCGTAGCCGCTGACGATTGCGCGTAGCTGGCGCTGCATGTCGGCGCGATCGCCCGACAGCAGCATCCACAGGTCCTGGATGGCGGGGCCCATCCGGGCGTCGTCGAAATCGACGAAATGGGGGCCGGCATCGGTCCAAAGGACATTACCCGCGTGGCAATCGCCGTGAAGCCGGATGTTGCGCACGTCGCCGGCGCGCCCGAAGCAGTGTCGGACGCCATCGAGCCCCAGCGCGACGACGCTCTTCCACGCCGCCTCGATATCGGCCGGGATGAAGTTGTGCGCCAAGAGCCAGTCGCGCGGCTCCTCGCCGAAGCTCCTGAGGTCCAGCGCCGGCCGCTGTGCGAAAGGCTGCACCGCGCCGACGCGATGGATGCGGCCGATGAAGCGGCCCATCCATTCCAGCGTCGACCGGTCCTCCAGCTCGGGCGCGCGGCCGCCGCATCGAGGATAGACCGCAAAGCGGAAGCCGCGGAACGAGGCGAGGGTGGCTTTGCCGACCAGCTGAAGCGGCGCCACGACGGGCATTTCGTGCTCGGCCAGATCGGCGACGAACGCGTGCTCTTCGCCGATCTGGGCGTCGCTCCATCGATGCGGACGGTAGAACTTGGCGACCACCGACGACGCTGCCGCCGGCACGCTGCTGCTTTGCGCCGTGTCGTCGAGCCACACCTGGTAGACGCGATTCTCGTAGCTGTTGAGCGACAGCAGCCGCCCGTCGCCGACCAGTCCCACGCTCGACAGGGCGTCGAGGACGCAATCGGGGGTCAGCTCGGCATACGGAGGCGCTGGATGCGGGCTTGCGTCCATAGGCGCATTGTACTGGCCGTGCGCGGGCGCTTCGGTTTGGTGCCGGACACAGCGAATGCAGCGCCGCGTCGCGCGCTAGTACTCGACCGGAATCGGATCGAGACTGCGCCACAGGTACCAGGTGGCGACCGAGCGCCAGGGCCGCCAAAGATCGGCGACCGCGAACATGGCCTCGCTCGGCAGGCGCTCGCCGTCGTTGAAATGAATCGCGATCGCCCGCTGCAGGCCGATATCGTCGACCGGCAGCACATCGGCGCGAAGCTCGTGAAAGATGAGGAACATTTCCGCGGTCCAGCGACCGATGCCCTTGACGTCGACCAGCGCCGCGATCAGTGCCTCGTCGTCGAGCGACGCCCAGTGCTTCGGGTCGAGGCGCCCCGAGGTGAAGTGCGCCGCGAGGTCGCTTAAGTATTCGGCCTTGCGCTGCGAAAGACCGCAACCGCGAAGCGCGAGCAGATCGACCGCCGAGACCGATGCCGGCGACAGTTGCGGAAACGGAATCGGCGGCGCGGATGAAACCAGCGCAACGAAACGTCCCCAGATGGCGTCCGCCGCCTTGACCGAAATCTGCTGTCCGACGATCGCCCGCGCCAGCGTCGTGAACGCGTCGCTGCGTTTCTTGAGGTGGATGCCGGGGTACGCGCGGATCAGGCGCTTCAGGACAGGATCGCGCCGCGCGAGCGTCGCGGTTGCTTGGTTCCAATAGGCCGGCTTGGTCATGACGCGGGTCGTGAGGCGACAGCTAGCGATCGATGGCAAGGGGCGTTCCGCCCGCGGCACTCCCGAACCGAAATGTGCAGCGCCGCGAGGAAGGCCGGGCCGGAAAAATGGTAGATTACACGCCGTTCATTTTCAGGCGCGAAGCAGTGCTCAACTTCCGCACCGTCGATTATCGAATCCAGGATGACCTAACCTCGGCTTCTCGATCGCGAGCGTCGCGTCGAAGGGCCGGATTGTGCGCTTGCCTGTTGGGTTTGGCGGTGGGACTGGCGCATGCCGCGGACCCCAACAAGGTCCTGCGGGTCGCGTTCGAGATCGAGGAGACCGGTTTCGATCCGGTTCGGGTGACCGACAATTACTCGAGCCAGGTCATGGAGCAGGTCTACGAAACGCTGCTCGCCTACGACTATCTGGCGCGGCCGGCAAAGCTGGTGGCGCACACCGCAGAATCGATGCCGGAAGTCGGCGACAACGGCAAGATCTACCTGTTCCATGTCCGCAAGGGGATCTATTTTCACCCTGACCCGGCATTCAAGGGCAAGCGGCGCGAGCTTACCGCGGCGGATTACGCTTATTCGATCAAGCGCTTCATGGACCCGAAGAACCGCTCGCCGTGGCGCTTTCTCATCGATGGAAAAATCGTCGGTCTCGACGCCTCGTCGACCAAGGCCGCGAAGACGGGCAAGTTCGACTACGACGCCGCCGTTGCCGGCCTCGAGCTCATCGATCGCTACACGCTGCGCGTCCACCTCAACGAGACCGACTACAACTTCGCCTACATCATGGCCATGCCCGCGATGTCGGCCGTCGCGCGCGAGATCATCGAAACCTACGCCGACGACACCAATGCGCATCCGATCGGCACTGGACCGTACATCCTCACGAGCTGGGTGCGCAAGTCGAAGATGATTCTCGACGCGAATCCGGAATATCGCGAGATCTTCTGGGATTTCGCCGGCTCCGACGATCCGCGCGACCGCGCCGCGGTCGCGGCCATGAAAGGCAAGCGCATCCCGCAGATCGGCCGCGTCGAGATCAGCGTCATCGCCGAGGAGCAATCGCGCTGGCTCGCTTTCCAGAATGGCCAGATCGACTATATCGACCGGTTCGGAACCTTTGCTCCGAAGGCGATCCCCCAAAACAAGCTTGCGCCCGACCTCGCCGCACGCGGCATCACGCTCGATCGAAGCGTCGAGACCGAGATGACCTATACATTCTTCAACATGGAGGACCCGGCGGTCGGCGGCATGACCAAGGAGAGGATTGCGCTGCGTCGGGCCATGATCATGGCCTACGACATCGACGAAGAGATTCGCGTCATTCGCAAGAACCAGGCGATGCCGCTGCAGAGTCCGGTGCCGCCCGGCGTGGTTGGATACGACCCGAAGTACCGCAGGACCAATCGCTACGATCCGGCGCTTGCCAACAAGCTGCTGGACTATTTCGGCTACAAACGCGGCGCCGACGGCTATCGCACGAATCCCGACGGATCGCGATTGACGATCGTTCTGACTTCCGAGACGCAGGCAATCAACCGTGAATACGACGAGCTGTGGAAGAAATCGCTCGACGTGATCGGGATCCGATTCGAAAGCAACAAGGGTCCTTTTTCCGACCATATCAAGGCGGCGGAGGCGTGCCAGCTCGCGATGTGGGGCTCGGCGTGGCACTCGGATTATCCGGACGGCGAGAATTTCATGCAGCTCTATTACGGGCCGAACACGCATCAGAGCAACCACGCGTGCTATCGCTCGGCGGCGTTCGACAAGCTCTACGAGAAGATCAAGACCACCCCGAATTCTCCGGAGCGAGATCGCACGTTCGACCTGATGGCGCGCCAGCTCGAAGTCGACGGGGTGCAGCGCCTGGGCGTCACGCGTTATCGCAACGTGCTGGTGTCGCCGCGGGTCAAGGGCTATCGCTACCATCCGATCACGACCGCGGTTTTCCAGTACCTGGATATCGATCCCAATGCGCGGCCGAACTGATCGAGCCGACGCGTGATGCAGCTCGTGGCGGGCGCCATCTGCATGGCGCTGGCGATCGCGGCTCCCGCGCGCGCGGCCGATCCCGCCAAGGTGCTGAGATGGGAATTCCGCGCCGCTGAAACGGGTTTCGATCCCGGCAAGGTCACCGACTACTATTCCAACACGGTGATCGAGGCGGTGTTCGAGCGTCTGCTGACCTACGACTACATGGCGCGTCCGTCGAAGCTGGTGCCAGAAGCTGCCGAGGCCATGCCGCAGATCAGCGACAGCGGCAAGACATACCTGTTTCACGTTCGCAAAGGCAGCTACTTCGCGCCCGATCCGGCGTTCAAGGGCTCCAGGCGCGAGCTGACCGCGGCCGACGTCGCGTATAGCATCAAGCGGCACATGGATCCGAAAAACCGCTCG
>JALZAN010000100.1 GCA_030948365.1 Pseudomonadota bacterium | reverse complement strand
AAGCTGAACTGCGACAGAAACGCGTGTGTATCGTCGATGTCCGTTTCGCCGGCGAGCATGTAGTAATAAGTGTCGCAGGAAGCAACGATCGACTTGTTCATGTCGACGTAGCCATGTCCGCCGGGCTTGTCGTCGCGGAACCGATGCGCGGCGCCGGCGATCTGGTAAAACCCGGGATCGAAGATCGTCTGCGCCGCGGTGCGCTTGCCCGATGCCAGCGCCGCCAGCGCCAGGTACGGCTTGATGGTCGAGCCTGGGGGGTAGGCGCCGCGCAGCGGGCGGTTCAGGAGCGGCTTGTCGGGCGAATTGTTGAGCAGATCCCAGTTGACCGGGTCAATTCCGTCGACAAAAAGATTCGGGTCGAAGCCGGGCTTGGAGACAAACGCGAGGACGTCTCCCGTTTCCGGCTCGATCGCAACCACCGCGCCGCGCCGATCGCCGAACGCGGCCTCGGCGGCCTGCTGCAGCCCGATATCGAGCGCCAGCTTGAGGTTGTTGCCGGAGACCGGTGGCGTCCGCGACAGCGTGCGCACCGCGCGCCCGCCGGCGTCAACTTCGACTTCCTCCCATCCGGTCGTGCCGTGGAGCTCGCGCTCGTAGGCGAGCTCCACACCGACCTTACCGATGTAGTCGGAGCCCTTGTAGTTGGCGGTTTCGTTCCAGCCGTCGATGCGCTCGACGTCCTTGTCGTTGATGCGACTGATGTAGCCGGTCACATGCGACGCGACCTCGCCAAACGGATAATGGCGGAACAGCCGCGCCTTGACCTCGATTCCCGGGAAGCGATAACGGTTGACCGCGAATCGGGCGACCTCCTCATCGGAGAGGCGGGTGCGCAGCGGCAGGCTCTCGAAATTTTTCGACTCCTCCAAGAGCCGCTTGAAACGCTTGCGATCGCGCGGCTGAACCTCGACGATCGTCGCCAGCTGGTCGATGGTCTCGTCGAGGTTCCTGACCCTCGATGGTGTGACTTCGAGGGTGTAGGCGGAATAGCTCTGGGCGAGAACGACGCCGTTGCGGTCGGTCACGACGCCGCGGTTGGGAACGATAGGCACGATGGCAATGCGATTGCTTTCTGCCAGCGTCTGGTAATGCTGATGCTTGAAGAGCTGCAGGTAGACGAACCGGCTCATGAGCCCGGCGAAGGCGAAGATCACCAGCGCGCCTGCGATCAGCATCCGCCGGCGGAAGTGCAGAAGCTCCCGCTGCGGATCCCTTAGCTCCGGGCCGCTGATAGGGCTCGGACGTCCGCGGTTGCCGAAGAGGCGGCGCATGGGTGCTATAGCTCCGCCGAGTGCCGCGGCCGCTGCGGCCACTGGAGCATGACCGTGACCAGCGGCCAGAGCAGCGCTCCGACCAGCGGTCCCACGACGTAAGTCCAGCGTGGCAGCGGCGCGCCGCCGACAACACGGATCAACAGCACCAGCGCCGAGCAAGCAAAAAGCAGGACGGCGACTTGGGCCGCCTGCTGCCACAGCGGAAACCGCAACACCCGCCGCCGAAAATATTCCGCGGCGTAAGCGAGCACGGCATACGACAAGGCGTGCTGGCCGAAAACCGTCGCGTCGGTGACATCCATCAGCAACCCCACTGCCCACGCGATGCCGACGCCGATCAGTCGCGGCTCCTGAATGCACCAGTAGAGGAGCACCAGCGCCAGGAAATCGGGCTTGAGCAACAGCGACACGCCCGACACCGGCATGGCGTTCGCGGCCAACCCGCACACCAGCGTGAAGAGCACGAACCACGGCTTGGCCGGGAGGAGAATTTCCTCCGGACGAGCAGCGGCGAAGGGCGAGTCTTGCGCCATCGTGCGATCAGCCCCGTCGCCTTCCGCGCCCCTTGCGCGGCGCATCGGGCTCGGCGGGCTCGTCGGGGCGCGGCAGCGATACCGCGGCGCGATTCAATATCAATACCTGGCCGTCGCGATCGACGCCGGCCAGCGGCTTGCAGGTCACGCGGGCGAAGACCTGCCCGGTCTCGCGCTCGACCGAGGCAACCTGGGCCACCGCGAGTCCCGCCGGATACGTTCCATCGATACCGGAAGTGACGAGGCGGTCGCCTGGTTGAATTTCGGCATTGGTGTTCGGCGACAGAAAGCGCAGCTCCGGCAGGCGACCGGTACCTGCGCCATACATCACGCTGCGCAAACCGCTGCGTTCCACCTTCACCGGCACCGCGTGATCCTTGTCGGTCACCAGCGTCACTTCGGCCATGTACGGAAAGACGCGAGTCACCTGGCCGACGACCCCGATCTCGTCAATCACCGCCTGGCCCGTCTGTACGCCTGCGGCATCTCCCTTGTCGACGAACAGCTTCTGCGAAAACGGATCACGCCCCGAATAGAGCACTTCCGCTGCGATCGAAGCGTTAGGAAAACGCGCCGCCATTTTGAGCAGGGCGCGCAGTTGCGCGTTCTCCTGGTCGAGCAGCGGGAACCCCTGCACGGCGGGAGCCTGCGTCAGAAGCTGCTGCCGCGCCGCGGCATTATCGCTGGCGAGCGTTCGCTGAGAGGCAAAATAGGCGCCGACGTAACTCAATGCCTCTCCCGGAAACTGCACCGCGCGTTGCACCGGATACAGCGCAATTGCGACCACTTGCCTGACGTTTTCGAGATAGCGGTAGCGCGTGTCCGCGAAAAGCAGCGTCAGCGACAACAATCCGAAAAATGCGAGCCGCGTGAGTGGCGACGGACCGCGATGAAAAAACGGAGGCGGCTCGATCGAGATGTGGCGCATGGGTCAGGCGAGCGACCGGTCGCGGTGCTGGCGTTACGCCTCTAGTCCGAGGTGAAGATGTTGTGCAGCTTTTCCATGTTCTCGAGCGCCTTGCCGCAGCCGCGCACCACGCAGGTGAGCGGATCGTCGGCAACGATCACCGGCAGGCCCGTCTCTTCCATCAGCAGGCGATCGACGTCGCGAAGCAACGCGCCGCCGCCGGTCAGCACCATGCCGCGCTCGGCGATATCGGCGCCGAGCTCGGGCGGGGTGCGTTCGAGCGCGCTTTTCACCGCCGAGACGATGCTGTTCAGGGGATCCGTCAGCGCCTCGAGAATTTCGTTCGACGACACAGTAAAGCTACGCGGAATGCCCTCGGCAAGGTTGCGGCCCTTCACTTCCATTTCCTTCACTTCCGAGCCCGGAAAGGCGGAGCCGATGGTTTTCTTGATCATTTCGGCGGTGGTCTCGCCGATCAGCATGCCGTAATTGCGCCGGATGTAATTGACGATGGCCTCGTCGAATTTGTCGCCGCCGACGCGCACGCTGCCCGAGTACACCATGCCGCCGAGCGAGATCACGCCAACTTCGGTCGTGCCGCCGCCGATGTCTACGACCATCGAGCCGGTGGCTTCCGATATCGGCAGGTCGGCGCCGATCGCGGCGGCCATCGGCTCCTCGATCAGGTACACCTTCGACGCGCCGGCGCCAAGCGCCGACTCGCGGATCGCGCGCCGTTCGACCTGCGTCGAGCCGCAAGGCACGCAAATGATGATGCGAGGGCTGGGAGAAAAGAGTTTGGAGTCGAGGACCTTCTTGATGAACTGCTTCAACATCTGCTCGGTGACGGTGAAGTCGGCGATGACGCCGTCCTTCATCGGACGGATGGCGGTGATGTTGCCCGGAGTGCGGCCCAGCATCTGCTTCGCCGCGAGTCCGACTTCCTGGATCACGCGCTTGCCGTTGGGACCGCCTTCCTGGCGGATCGACACGACCGAAGGCTCGTTCAACACGATGCCTTTGCCGCGTACATAAATCAGTGTATTGGCCGTTCCCAGATCGATCGCGAGATCGCTGGAAAAGTAGCCCTTGAAGAAATCGAACATGGAGACTTTCGGTATCGAAGGCCGCCCCGTTGACGGCCTGCACGCTTATGACAAGCGATTATGATACCCTTTCAGCCTTGTTTCTGCACCGTTTTCCTCCTCTACATGGCTCTTTCCGTCGATGATGTTCTGCGCGCCGCGCACTTGGCGAGGATCGAGATCAGCGCCGACGAGGCCGTCGATGTGCAAAACAAGCTCGAGGGTGTTTTCAGGATGATCGAGCGCATGCGCGCGGTGGACACCACCGGCATTGTGCCGATGTCGCACGCGCAGGACGTGAGCCTGCCCCTGCGCGAAGACCGCGCGACCGAGACCGATCGGCGCGAGATTTATCAGCGAAATGCACCCGCGATCGAGGACGGGCTGTATCTGGTCCCGAAGGTAATCGAATGACAAGCTTCGCGCCGTGAATCCATGCCGCGATGCTTCGCGGCCGCGGTGTTTCCAGCCCGTTTTCCACCCATGCCGATCGATCCTCCTTTGTGATTGCCGCTTCCGTCGCCGAACTCTCGCGCGCCCTGCTCGCGCGACGCCTCTCCAGCGTCGAGCTTATGCGGGCGCTGCTCGACCGCATCGACGCCGCGAATCCGAAGCTGAATGCCTTTGTCACCGTCGACCGCGACGGCGCGCTGGCGCAAGCCAGGGCGGCCGATGCGCGCATCGCCGCCGGAAACGCATCGCCGCTGACCGGCGTCCCGCTCGCGCACAAGGACGTGATCATGACCGAGGGGCTGCGGACCACCTGTGGCTCCCGCATGCTCGACAGCTTTGTCGCGCCCTATGGCGCGTTTGTGGCCGAGAAACTGGCCGCCGCCGGCATGGTGCTGGTCGGCAAAACGAACATGGACGAGTTCGCGATGGGCTCGTCGACCGAGAACTCGTACTTCGGCCCGGTGAAGAATCCATGGAACGTTACCTGCGTCGCCGGCGGCAGCTCCGGTGGCTCGGCCGCGGCGGTCGCGGCGCGGCTCGTTCCCGCGGCGACCGGCACCGACACCGGAGGCTCGATCCGCCAGCCGGCTGCGCTCTCCGGCGTCTGCGGCCTCAAGCCGACCTATGGCATTTGCTCGCGCTACGGCATCGTCGCTTTCGCGTCGAGCCTGGATACGCCGGGCGCGTTCGGACAGACCGCCGAGGACTGCGCACTGATGCTCAACGCGATGGCCGGTCACGATGTGCGCGATTCGACCAGTCTCCACCGGCCGGTCGAGGACTACACCGGACTGCTGCGCGCAGGTGCGGCGGGCACGGCGGCGAAGCCGCTGGCGGGACTTCGGATCGGCTTGCCGCGCGAATATTTCGGAGACGGAACCGACCCCGACGTGGCAAAGGCCATCGATGCCGCGATCGACTGCATGAAAGGCCTCGGCGCGACGACCGTCGATGTGACCCTGCCGAACGTCGACTACTCGTTGCCCGTGTATTACGTGATCGCGCCGGCCGAGGCATCGTCGAACCTGGCGCGCTTCGACGGGGTGCGCTACGGCCACCGCGCGGCCAAGTACGACGACCTGACGGACATGTACAAGAAGACGCGCGCCGAGGGCTTCGGCGCCGAGGTCAAGCGCCGCATTCTGGTCGGAACGTATGTCCTGTCGCACGGATACTATGATGCGTATTACCTCAAGGCGCAGCAGGTGCGGCGGCTGATCGCCGACGATTTCCAGCGTGCCTATCAACGCTGCGACGTGATCGTCGGCCCGACGTCGCCGACCACGGCATTCTGCATCGGCGACAACGCCGACGAACCGGTGAAGATGTACCTCAACGACATCTTCACCATCACCAGCAATCTGACCGGCACCCCCGCCATTTCGATTCCATGTGGATTCGACGAAAAGGGTCTGCCGATCGGCTTGCAGATTCAAGGGAATTCCTTTGCCGAGGCGCAGATTCTGAACGTAGCGCATCGCTATCAGCAGGTGACCGACTGGCACCGGCGCGTTCCTCCGGGCTTCTCGCCATGATCGGAAAACCGCGCTGGGAAGTCGTTATCGGGCTCGAAACGCACGTCCAGCTCTCGACCGCGTCGAAGATTTTTTCGGGCGCGTCGACGGCCTTCGGTGTGACGCCGAACAGTCAGGCGTCCGCGGTCGACATTGCGCTCCCGGGCGTGCTGCCTGTGCTGAACAAGGGCGCGGTCGAGCGCGCGATCAGATTCGGCCTGGCGGTCGGCGGCGCGATCAACAGACGCAGCGTGTTCGCGCGCAAGAATTATTTCTACCCCGATCTGCCCAAGGGCTACCAGATATCGCAGTACGAGATCCCCGTCGTGCAGGGAGGATCGATTGCGATCGTTTCGTCGACGCGTGGCGAAATGCGCGTGACACTCGCGCGCGCGCACCTCGAAGAGGACGCAGGCAAGTCGCTGCACGAAGGAATTGGGTCGCACGGAGTGCTCGGTGGCTCGCACGGAGCGCTCGGTGGCTCGCACGGAGCGCTCGGTGGCTCGCACGCAGCGCTCGGCCGCGGCATGACGGGCATCGACTTGAACCGCGCCGGAACGCCGCTGCTGGAGGTGGTCTCCGAGCCGGACATGCGAAGCGCGGAAGAGGCGATCGCTTACGCCAAGTCGCTGCATTCGCTCGTCCGCTGGATCGACATTTGCGATGGCAACATGCAGGAAGGAAGCTTCCGCTGCGATGCCAACGTTTCGGTTCGGCTTGCCGGCGAGAGTCGCCTCGGCACGCGTTGCGAGATCAAGAACCTGAACAGCTTTCGCTTCATGCATCAGGCGATCGAATTCGAAGTCCGGCGGCAGATCGAATTGATCGAGGACGGCGGCGCCGTCGTGCAGGAGACGCGACTGTACGATCCGGACCGGGGCGAGACACGCTCGATGCGCAGCAAGGAAGACGCGCAGGACTACCGATACTTCCCCGATCCGGACTTACCGCCGCTGGTGATCGACGGAGCATGGATCGACAGGATCCAAAGCGAGATTCCGGAGTTGCCGGAGGCGATGGCGCGCCGATTCGTGGTCGCCTACGATGTCCCGGTCCCGGAAGCGGCGCAGTTGACCCTGAACCGTGAGACGGCGCGCTATTTCGAGGCAACCGTGCAGGAGCCCGCGGTTGTGGGCACACTGAGTGGCAAGGCCGCCGCAAACTGGATTCTTGGCGAAATTTCGGCGCGACTGAATCGCGATGGAATCGAGATCGAACAGGCGCCGGTACAGCCCGCTGTACTCGCACGCCTGCTGGCGCGCATTCAGGACAACACGATCTCAGGAAGTGCCGCCAAGGACGTTCTCGATGCGATGTGGGCCGGCGAAAACGCCGGTGACCCCGATGCGATCATCGCCGCCAAGGGTCTCCAGCAAATCTCCGATGCAGGCGCCATCGAGAAAATCGTCCAAGACGTCCTCGCTGCCAATGCCGCGACTGTCGCGGAATACACGGCGGGCAAGGAAAAGGCTTTCAATTCGCTCGTCGGCAAAGTCATGGCCGCGACCAGGGGCAAGGCGAATCCGGCCCAGGTCAACGCGGCCCTCAAGCGCAAGCTCACCGGTTAGTGTGCTCCGCTACGACATCAGCGCCTTGTACCGTAACCGGTGCGGCCGCGCACCTTCCTCGCCGAGGCGCTTTTTCTTGTCGGCTTCGTATTCCTGGTAGTTGCCCTCGAAGAAATTGACCTGAGACTCGCCCTCGAACGCGAGGATGTGCGTCGCGATGCGATCGAGAAACCAGCGATCGTGGGAAATGACCAGGACGCTGCCGGCGAACTCGAGCAGTGCATCCTCGAGCGCGCGCAGCGTCTCGACGTCGAGGTCGTTCGACGGCTCGTCGAGCAGCAGGACGTTGCCACCCTTCAGCAGCGTGATCGCCAGATGCAACCGGCCGCGCTCGCCGCCCGACAGCTGGCCGACGTTCTTCTGCTGATCGACGCCCTTGAAATTGAATCGCCCGAGATAGGCCCGTGACGGCATTTCGAATTTGCCGACGGTGAGGATGTCGA
>JALZAN010000099.1 GCA_030948365.1 Pseudomonadota bacterium | reverse complement strand
CGCGGCAAAGACCAGCGGCGTGCCCGCGGCGAGCGTCAGCGCGACGAGCGTCGCCAGGTGTTCAGCGCCTTCCATCTTCCATCATCCATCATCCGTCCGGTGCTGAATCGGCGCGATCATGCGCGGGCTTCGTGCGCCGGGGCCGAGGCATGGTCAGGCGCTTTTCGTCCTGCGACGCCGACGCGAAAGTTGATGAACACGTCGGCCGCCAGCAGGAAGAACAGGAGCGTGCCCTGGAACAATCCGGTCACCGCGGACGGCAACCCGAGACCGATCTGCGCCGATTCTCCACCCAGGTAGAGCAGCGACATGAGCAGGCTCGCGAGCAGAATGCCGACCGGGTGCAGGCGTCCGACGAACGCGACGATGATCGCCGCAAAGCCGTACCCCGGCGACATCGACGGCAGCAATTGTCCGATCGGCCCGGCCGCCTCGCCGACGCCGGCGACTCCCGCGGCAGCACCGCCAATCAACATGCCGAGCCACACATTGCGCTTCGCCGATATGCCGGCATAGTTGGCGGCCGCCGGTGCGAGACCGGCCACCCGCATCTGAAATCCGACCAGGCTGCGCGCGAAAAAAGCCCAGGCAACGGCGACCGCGGCGAGCGCGATCAGAAAAGCGGCGTTGAGCCGGGTCCCGGACAGCACGACCGGCAGCAGCGCGGCGTCGGCGAGCATCTTCGACTGCGGAAAATTGAATCCCTCGGGGTCGCGCCACGGGCCCTGCACCAGCCACGACAGCAGCAAGGTCGCGACGTACACCAGCATCAGGCTGGTGAGAATTTCATTGGCATTGAAGCGGGTCTTGAGCCAGGCCGGAATCGCCGCCCACGCCATCCCGCCGGCAGCGCCGGCGATCACCATCGGCAGCAGCACCCAGGCGTTGTCCGCGGCGGGAAGCGCCAGCGCCAATCCGCCGCCGGCGATCGCGCCGAGCGTCAACTGGCCTTCGCCGCCGATGTTCCATACGTTGGCGCGATAGCCGGCGGCGAGACCGATCGCGCACAGCATCAGCGGCGATGCCTTGAGCAGCAGCTCGCCGATCCCGTATCGGGTTTCAATCGGCTTGACGAAAAAAACGTGCAACGCCTGCCAGGGGTCCTTACCGAGCAGCGAGAAAAGTATGAATCCCGCCACTAGCGTCGCCAGGCCCGCGATCAACGGCGAGATCCAGGTCAGGGTCCGCGATGGCTGCGGCCGCAGATCGAGCCTAACTTGCATCGATCGCCCGCGTTGCGGCGGCGCCTGGCGGTCCACCGGCGCGGCTGTCATTGCCGATGAACGAGCCGCTCATCATCTGTCCGATCGTCCCGGCATCGGACTCGCGTACCGGACGCGCTGGCGACAGCCGGCCGAGCGCCATCACCGCGATCCGATCGCATATTTCGAGCAGCTCGTCGAGGTCGTCGGACACCACCAGTACCGCGACGCCATCGTCGCGCAAGTCGATCAGCGACTGCCTGATCTGCGCCGACGCGCCGATGTCGACGCCCCATGTCGGCTGCGCCGCAATTATCACCCGGGGTCTCTGCAGGATTTCGCGGCCGACGATGAACTTCTGCAAATTGCCTCCGGAAAGGCTGCGCGCGATCGCGGCCGGCCCCGACGCCTTGACGTTGTACCGCGAGATGACAGCGCTGGCGTAGGCGCGCGCCGCTGCGGCGCGAATCATGCCGCGATGCGCGAGCTCCTGTCGCCACGCGGTCAGCAGCGCATTGTCGGCGAGCGACATTTCCGGCACCACGCCGCGACCCAGCCGATCCTCCGGCACGACGGCGAGGCCGAGCGCGCGCCGCTCGCCGGCGTCGAGGCGACCGGCCGAAGTGCCATTGACGACGATGGCGTCGGCGTCATCGATCGTGCGCTCGCCGGACAACGCGGCGAGAAGCTCCTGCTGGCCGTTGCCGGAGACGCCGGCGATGCCGACGATCTCACCGCCGCGCACCGTAAGCTCGATGTCCGCGAGATCGGTTCCGAAACGATCGTCGGCCAAAAGCGAAAGGTGGCAAATGGCAAGACTGCCGTCGCCGCGCGTGGTTGCGGCCCGATGACGGGGATGCGGCAGCTCGCCGCCGATCATCATCCTGGCCAGACTCTCGGTCGTTTCCTGACGCGGGTCGCAGCTGCCGGTCACACTGCCGGCCCGAAGCACGGTGGCACGAGTGCACAGGGCGCGAATCTCGTCGAGCTTGTGGCTGATGTAGAGAATGCTGCGGCCTTCCGCCGCCAGCCGCCGCAGCGTGTCGAAAAGCCGGTCTGCCGCCTGCGGCGTGAGCACCGAAGTCGGCTCATCGAGGATCAGCAGGCTGGGCTCCTGCAGCAGGCAGCGTACGATCTCGATGCGCTGTCGCTCGCCCGCCGACATGGTGTGAATGTGCCGTCGCGGATCGAGTGGCAGGCCGTAGCGTTCCGAGACCGAGCGAATTCTGTCGTCGAGCGCGCCTCGGTACCTCTCCTTGCCCTTAAGGGGCATGAGCGCGAGCTCGATGTTTTCGGCGACGGTAAGGGTCTCGAACAGCGAGAAGTGCTGGAACACCATGCCGATGCCGAGCGAGCGCGCCTCTCGCGGATTGGCGATGTCGGCAACGCTGCCATTCCATCGAATCGTGCCGGCGTCGCGCTGGACCACGCCGCAGATGATTTTCATCAGCGTCGACTTGCCCGCGCCGTTCTCGCCGAGCACCGCATGAATCTCGCCCGGCAACACCGCCAGGTCGATCGAATCGTTGGCGACGACCGTCGCATAGGACTTGCTGATCGCGCTAAGTTCCAGGCGCGGGACGGGCACGGGCATGCCGGGATTATGCCGCACCGGCGCGATCAGCCGCGCGCGAATGACGCGTCTCTCGAGCCACGGCAACAAAGCGCCGCCATGTGGCGGAGCGGCACAAGCGCCCGCGCAGGGTCGCTCGCGCCGTGGTCGCTGAGACCGCGGCGCGTGGAAAAAATCGCGCCGCGAGTCGTTATCGCTTGCCCGCGGCGCGCGAGACGTCGGCGGTCAACTTGTCCGCGCCCTTGCTGCGCGCGGTCATGCGCACCAGGATGTCCGGCGCGGTAATCGGCTTGCCGTAGAAAGCTTCGTTCCACTCGCGCGAGACGGCAACGACCGTCCCGTCGAGATTGAGACCGCCGTAGATGCCCTTGGAGCGGCTGTAGGAAACGAGATCGGTCACCACGTCCGCCTTGGCCCCGGCGCCGACAGGCCCGGCCGCGATGCTGGCGTCGGGCCCGAGCTTGATCGAATCGGAAAGCAGCGCGTTCAGCGCCCGGTCGCTCATCACCAGGGTCAGCATTTCGGACACGGCGACGCCCGCCTGGAAGCCAACGCTCGCGGTGGCCAGGGTGTAAAACGCCGGACCCACCCATTTTCCCGATTTCGGGTCGCGCGCGACCAGGACCGCGCGTCCTCCCGAACCGCCGAAGATGAAGCCGGCCTTGACAACTTGGGGCGCGATCAGCACGCCTTTGGCGCGGCCGATGTTCTGCTGCAACCAGGTCATGTCGGGGTCGCGCAGGAAATTCTGGAACGTCCTGTCGGCGGCATCGACCAGCTTTCGCTGCTCGGCTTGCGCCAATGCCGCGCCGGCGGCGGTGGCCAAAACGAGCGCCAACAGCCAGCGCGTAGCGCGAGTGACAAAGGAATGTGACACGGTCTCTCCTTGGACGAGTCGGTAGCCGACTCGCGTCGCATTATATTACTTGCCCATCGCGACAACGAACGCGTCGACGATGCTGCGCGCTACGCGTCCACCCAGCCAGCACCGCGCGGCGCTTACCGCTCGGGCCGCGTGCTAGACTTCGCCGGTTCCGCCACGCCGCGACTCGACCGTCGGACGGAGCTTCAGGGGCGCATGGATTCCATCCACCACCGAGCGGTGCTTCTTCGGAACAATCGGTCCTGCCTGCTTGGTGACGTCAGCGGGCCCATGCAATGAGCACCGCCGCCGCTGCCCGAATGACTCCATCGCCGGCGGCGTCGCTTTCGGTGAGCGACATCGAGGGCAGGCGCGAGCTCCGACTCTCGGGCAGGCTCGACGCCTACTCCATCGCCGGTGTCTGGCCCGACGCGCGCGCCGCGCTCGACACGGCGGCGGGCACGGCGGTGGTGGTCGACGCGTCGCGTGTGGATTACTGCGACGGCGGCGGCATCGCGATGCTGGTCGACCTCCTTCGTCAGCCACGAGGCCCCGGGGCGCAGGTTTCGGTCGTCGGCTTGAAGCCCCAGTTCCGGACGCTGCTCGACCAGTTCGACCCGGTCGCCCTGCGCGTGCCGCCCGAGGAGCACGTCGAGCGCCTTCACACCGTCGCCGAGATCGGCCGCGCGGCGCTGATCACCGGCCGCGACATTCGCACCCAGATCGCGTTCATCGGCGAGACCAGCGCCGCCTTGTGGTTTGCGATCACGCATCCGCACCGCATCCGGTGGAAGGATGTCTGGTACACCTGCGAGCAGGTCGGCGTCAACGCGCTGCCAATCGTGGCGCTCATCTCGTTTTTGCTCGGGATCATTCTCGCCTTCCAATCGGCGGTACCGATGAAGCAGTTCGGCGCCGAGATCTTCGTCGCCGACTTGGTCGGGCTATCGATCCTGCGCGAGCTCGGGCCGCTGATGACCGCAATCCTGCTGGCCGGGCGCTCCGGCGCGGCGTTCGCCGCCGAGATCGGAACCATGAAGGTCAACGAGGAGCTCAACGCGCTGACCACCATGGGCCTCGATCCGGTCCGCTTTCTTGTCGTTACCCGCATCATCGCCGCCTTGCTGATGATGCCGCTGCTGTGCATCTTTGCCGACCTGATCGGCATCCTGGGCGGCGCGTTGACCATGATCAGCTTCAACATTCCGTTCACCGCGTTTCTGCGTGAGGTCGACAGTCTGGTCGACATCAAGGACCTGCTCGCCGGGTTGGCCAAGGCGCCGGTATTCGCGATCCTGATCGCCGGAATCGGCTGCTTGCGCGGGCTGCAAACCCAGACCGGCGCCAGCGCCGTCGGCATTTCCGCAACGCGCGCCGTCGTCTCGTCGATCATTCTGCTGGTCGTCGTCGACGGCATATACGCGTTCGTCTACTATTTGCTCAACATCTAGAGCGCCAACGCCATGGCCACCGATCCGATCATCCGCGTCGAGCATTTCACTGCCGGCTACGAAGACAATATCCTGATGCGCGACATCAACTTCACCGTCAATCGGGGTGAGGTCTTTGTCATTCTCGGCGGTTCGGGCTGCGGCAAGAGCACGCTGATGAAGCACATGATCGGCCTCTACGAGCCGATGGCCGGAGCGGTCTTCATCGACGGCGACGACATCGTCACCGCCGAGGGAGATGCTCGCCGCGCGGTTCTCAAGAAAATCGGCGTCATGTACCAGAGCGGCGCGCTGTTCGGCTCGATGACACTGCTGGAAAATGTCCGCTTGCCGCTCGAGGAATACACCTCGCTCAGCGATGAAGAGATCGATCTCATCGCCCAGATGAAGCTCAAGCTGGTCGGCCTCGACGCCTTCTGCGGACACATGCCGTCCGAGATCAGCGGCGGCATGCAGAAGCGCGCCGCGATCGCGCGCGCGATGGCGCTCGACCCGACGATCCTGTTTCTCGACGAGCCCTCGGCGGGACTCGATCCGATCACCTCCGCCGACCTCGACCTGCTCATCCTTCGTCTGGCGAAGAGCCTGCACATCACCTTCGTCATCGTCACCCACGAGCTCGCCAGCATCTACACCGTTGCCGACCGAGTCATCATGCTCGACAAGCGCGTCAAGGGCATCATCGCCGAAGGCGACCCGAAGGTCCTGCGCGACACCAGCGACAATCCGTGGGTACGCCAGTTCTTCCGGCGCGAAGCGACCGCCGACGCGATCGCGGAAGCGGCGTGATGCAACCGGCCGCATCCTGCCGTCAGCGGACCGCGCATGACGCGTTGACCGAAGACACGCGGGTCTGAACCATGAGCGCCCAAGCCAACTTCTTCAAGCTCGGCATCTTCGTGATCGGCGCGACGGTGGTCCTGGTCGTGCTGCTGTTGATCCTCGGGTCCGGGCGGTGGTTTCAATCGAAGACGCCGATCGAGACCTATCTCAACGAATCGGCGCAGGGCCTCGAGATCGGCTCGAAGGTCAAGTATCGCGGCGTGGTCGTCGGCGAAGTGACCAAGATCGGCTTCACCTACACCAAGTATCAGCTCGACAAGCCGATGGCCGAGCGGCTGCGCTACGTGATGATCGAGGCGCTGCTGCTGCCGCGGCTGATCGGCGGCCGCGCCAGCGGCGACATCACGCGTCCGGAAACCGCGCGCATGGAGATCGACAAGGGCCTGCGCGTGCGTCTCGCGCCGCAGGGCATCACCGGCACCAATTATCTCGAGATCGACTACGTCGATCCGAAGACCAATCCCGAGCTCCCGATCTCATGGGAGCCCGACAATCTTTATATTCCGAGCGCGCAATCGACGGTGACCCAGTTCGTCGGCGCGGCATCGGACATCCTGGCTCGGTTCCAGCATCTCGATCTCGAGGGAATGCTCACCAACCTCAACCGCTTGCTCATCACTACCAACAATCGCATCGAAGCCATCGACGCCGAGAAGATCTCGAAAAGCGCGACCCACGCTCTCGACAGGCTCGACAAGCTGCCGCTGGAGCAGATCGGCAAGGACGCGTCGGCGCTGCTGACGGAACTGCGCGGCACCAGCCAGCGTCTGTCGGCATTCCTGGATGATCCGGCGATGAAGCGCCTGCCGACGGACGCCGACGCGGCGGCGGTGCAGTTGAAGAAGCTGCTCGAGGATCCGAATTTCGCGAAGTCGCTGTCGCACCTTCAAAGCACCTTGGCGCGCCTCGATCGGGTGACCGGCGGCGGCGAGACCGACCTGAAGCGCACGCTGGACAACCTGCGTCAGATCACCGACAACCTCCGCGACCTGACCGAGAACGCCAAGCGCTATCCGTCGCAATTGATCCTCGGCGCGCCACCCTTGCCGGCAAAAGGCCCACAACCATGAACCTGCCCGCTTCTTTTTCGCGCCGGCGTGCGTTGTCGTCCGCGGCGGCGCTGCTGGTCGCCGGCTGCTCGCTATCGCGGCCCGCGCCGGTGAAATCGACCTACATCCTGGAGCCGCCGCGTCCGCCTGCGGCGACCGGTACGCCGAAGCAGGCGACGCTGCGCGTGGCCACGGTCTCGATCGCAGGTCCGTTCGCCGGCCGATCGCTGGTGTATCGCGAAGGCGATCTGAAGTTCGAAACCGATTTCTATGAGGAATTTCTGGTCGCGCCGGCGGCGATGATCGGCGAGGCCACCGCGTCGTGGCTTGGCGCGTCGGGGATCTACCGCGCGGTATTGCCGCCGTCGAGCGCACTCGACAGCGATTTGTCGCTGGAGAGCT
Source organism: Pseudomonadota bacterium (assembly GCA_030948365.1). GTDB lineage: Bacteria > Pseudomonadota > Gammaproteobacteria > Burkholderiales > Casimicrobiaceae > PALSA-1003. The sequence continues at coordinate 486 of JALZAN010000099.1, read as the reverse complement.
TTGTCAGCGAGCTCTACTGCGACCTGCGCGATCCGGCGCAGCCGGCGGCGGTGGTAACCATCAAGTATTTCCTGACCGAGACCGGGGCCGGCAGCGGCGCGTTCGCGTGGAGCGGCGAGCTCGGGGCCCGGGTAGTGGTGCCGACGCGATCGGCCGAGGCTCTCCTTCGCGGGCTCAACGCGGCGTTGGGCAAGGTGTTCGAGCAGCTCGCGGCGGCGCTACGCGCACTGCCGGCCAAGTAGAGCGCGCTTCGCGCGTCACGGCGCTCGGCCCGCGACGAGATCGTGTTCGCCCGCTTCGGTGACCGTCACCCGAGCGAAGTCGCCCACCTTGAGCGATGCACCATCGATCACCGACACCGTGCCGTCGATCTCCGGCGCGTCCCCCGCGCCGCGCGCGATCGCGCGCGAGCCGTCGATCGCATCGACCAGCACCTCGATCGTGCGCCCGACCCGCGCCCGCAAGCGGCGCGCGCTGATCGTTGCC
>JALZAN010000098.1 GCA_030948365.1 Pseudomonadota bacterium | reverse complement strand
CGAAAATACTCGTGCTGGAGCTCTCCCGATTCGAGCGCAAAGCGCGTCGGGCGGATGACCGCGCGGGTCTCGAACATGAACGCCATCGTATCCGAGATGCGCTGCCCCTTCGATACGTCGGCTGCCGACGCATGGGTGAACGTCTCGGCGTCGGGTCCGTGCCCGCTCATGCAATTGTGCAGGCTCGCGCCGCCGGGCAGGAAACCCTCGGCCTTGGCGTCGTACGCGCCGCGAATAAGGCCCATGAACTCGCTGGCGACGTTGCGATGAAACCACGGCGGCCGGAAGGTGTGCTCCATCACCAGCCAGCGTGGCGGAAAGATGACGAAGTCGAGCGAGTCGACGCCGGGAGTATCGCTCGGAGACTGCAGGACCACAAATATCGACGGGTCCGGATGATCGTAGCTGATCGAGCCGATGACGTTGAATTTCCGCAGATCGTATTTGTACGGCGCGTAGTTGCCGTGCCATGCGACAACATCGAGCGGCGAGTGGCCGATCTGCGCCGTCCATAGCTTGCCCATAAACTTGGCGACCAGCTCGAACGGCCCGTCTTTGTCCTCGTACCACGCCGACGGAGTCAGGAAGTCGCGCGGATTGGCCAAGCCGTTGGAGCCGATCGGTCCCAGGTCCGGCAGTCGCAGCAATGCGCCGTAATTTTCGCAGACGTAACCGCGCGCCGTTGCGTCGAGAAGCTCCACCCGGAAGCGGATTCCTCGAGGGATGACCACGATTTCCTCGGGCTCGGCGTCGATCTGCCCGAGCTCGGTATCGAAGCGCAGGCGGCCGTCTTGCGGGACGATCAGCAACTCGCCGTCGGCATCGTAGAAGAAACGATCGGTCATCGATGCGTTGGCAGCGAACATGTGAATGCCGCAACCGGTGAGCGACGCCGGGTCGCCGTTTCCGGCGATGGTCACCAGTGCGTCGACAAAATCGGCCCTGGCCTGCGGCAGCGGCAATGGATCCCAGCGCATCTGATTCGGCGGCGTCGGCAGCTCATCGAATCGACTCACGATGCGCGTATTGGCGAGCGGCTCGAACGGACTATGCATCGCGGCCGGGCGAATGCGATACAGCCACGAGCGTCGGTTAGCGCCGCGTGGCGCAGTGAACGCCGTTCCCGATAACTGCTCCGCGTAGAGTCCGTACGGCACGCGCTGCGGCGAGTTCTGCCCGAGCGGGAGCGCGCCTTGAAGCGCCTCGGTCGCGAACTCGTTGCCGAAACCCGATTGGTAGCGCAATGCCGACCTCTCGATCGCTCCGACCGGCGTCGCGCTTTCCGGTCCCCAGGTCCGGTCGGCGGTCATCGGGCTTTCATTTCTGCGTCGCCGGGTTGGATCGCTGCCTTCACGGCGCCCGGCGCCACATCCTCTCGCGCCGCCCGCATCGCTACCCGGAGGACCTCCAGGTCTCCGACGTGATTGGCAAGCAGCAGGATCAGCTTGGCGTTGACCAGCGCGCTTTGCTCTTCCGACAAATCGCGGTGCATATCGACCAGCTCCTGATAGAAGTCGTCTGCCGCCGAAATGTTCGGCTGCGTGTTGAGGACGGCGGCAAGCGCTGCGCGCGACCTGCTGGAACCCGCAGGATCGGTCATGCTGCCTCCCGCGCTTCGTCGCGCCTGTGGCTCGTGGCGCGCGCGATCGCCGAGCGAACCGATGGCAAGTCGAAGCTGCGCCAGCGCGCGCACAGGTGCTGGTCCGGCCGGAACAGAAAGCAGGTCCCAGCCTTTCCATCATAGCGCGCCTGCAGCAAACGCTCGCGGTCCTCGATCGTCACGGTGCCGTGGCTCGAGGCGGCGCCGACCTGCACCACGTTGCAGGGAACTGGATCGTTGGCCAGCGCGGCGACCGCCTCCGCCGGCAGTGCGTGGTCGAAAATCAGCAAGGTAAAACCTCCGTCCAGATAGGACAGCAACCAGCCGCCGCGTGGCCCTTTCACCGGCGCGTCGATGGCCGGCGCACCCAGCGTAACCGCCGAGGCGAACGGCAGCGCGGCGGAGTCACCGGTATTGAGTGGAGACGCTGCCAGCACGGTCGGCGTCGACAGCCGGCCGCTGTTGACGAGCCGGCGGGCGAATTCGTAGCGCTTGGCGAGCAGCAGCGCGGCGTCGCGAAATGCGCGGCTCGCCGCGTTGACCGGCGTGATGAAATCGGTGCTGCGCGTCGAGTGGCGGATATTCTCGTCGGCGGCGAACGTCCGCTCGGTGTCGTAACTGTCGAGCAAGGACTCCGGCGCTTGTCCCGCCATCACCAGCTCGAGCTTCCAGATCAGATTGTCGACATCCTGGATGCCGCTGTTCGCGCCACGCGCGCCAAACGGCGACACCAGGTGCGCGGCGTCGCCGACGAACAAGGCGCGGCCGTGCCGGAACGAGCGCATGCGGCGGCACTGGAAGGTGTAGACGCTCGACCATTCGATCTCGAATTGGGCCTGGTCGCCGAGCATCGCACGAAGGCGCGGCAGGATATTTTCCGGCTTCTTTTCCTGGTCGGGATCGGCGTCGGGGCCGAGCTGGAAGTCGACACGCCAGACATTGTCCGCCTGCCGGTGCAGCAGCGCCGACTGATGGCGATGGAATGGAGGGTCGAACCAGAACCGGCGCTCGGTGGGAAAATCCGAATGCATCACCACGTCGGCGATCAGGAAGCGATCGCGAAATTGCAGCCCCTCGCTTTCCAGGCCGAGCATGCCGCGGATGGGACTGCGCGCGCCGTCGGCGACGATCAGCCAATCGGCGTGAATGTCGTATTCGCCTTCAGGCGAAGCTACCCGGATCGCGACGCGATCCGGGTGCGGCTTCACCGCGATCACCTTGTGCTGCCAGCGCAACTCGGCCTGCGGAAGGTCTTCGCATCGCTCGACCAGAAACTGTTCCACCCAGTACTGCTGCAGATTGATGAACGCCGGCCGACGGTGACCCGATTCCGGCAGAAGATCGAACTGGTAGACCTGCTCGTCACGGAAAAAAACCCTGCCGACGTTCCATTCGACGCCCTTGCCGACCACGCGATCGCCGCATCCCAGACGGTCGAGAATTTCCAGCGTGCGCTTGGCCCAGCAGATGGCCCTCGATCCGATGCTGACGGTGTTGTCCTCGTCGAGCAGGACGACGTCGATGCCTCGTTGGGCGAGGTCGATCGCTGCGCAGAGACCCACTGGACCCGCGCCTGCGACGACCACCGGCCAATGATGCGGTGCGCCTGCTTGGTCAACGGGAACCGAGCAGGAATACACCGGATGCGCGTACGTCTTCATCGGGAATCGTTCGGGAAGGCTTCGGATCGCACGCGATGAGGATAAGCGACGGCGGCCGGGGCCTGTGCCTGCACTGGGTCGCGAATCAGCCTTCGAGCGACTCCCACATCGCCTTGTCACGCTCTGCGGTCCAGATGCGGGGATCGCGATATTGGGTTGCCTCGTCATAGGCGCGCGTCACGTCGAACGGCAGGCAATGGTCGAAGATGACCCACTGACCGAACTTCGGCTTGAGCATCGCATAGGTCTCCTTGTAGACCGTTCGCAGATCGTTCCCTGCCGCCGCGCTGCGCTTTACGGCGTCGAACATTTCGCTGACGAACGACCGGGTGCCTTCGAGCCCAGCTTTTACTTGCACCGGATTCATCAACGACGCACCTCTTCCCGGTACCAGCTTCAGCGGCTCAAGGTCGGCAATGGCGTCGAGCGTCGCCGGCCAGTCGGTAAGGTAGGCGTCGCCGGTGTAAGGGGTGGCGCCGTACTCGACCAGGTCGCCGGAAAAGAGAATGCGCTCGTCGGGCAACCAGACGACCGTATCGCCCTTGGTGTGGCCCCGGCCGAGCTGCATGATCTCGACCTTGAGTTTGCCGAGCCACAGCGTCAAATGGTTTTCGAACACCAGCGTGGGCCAGGTGAGGCCCGGAACCGATTCGACGGCGCGAAAGAGTCGTGGAAACCGCTCGATCTCGCTTTTCATGTCCGCTTCGCCGCGCTCGACGATCAGGTCGTAGGTGTCGCGGCTGGCGATGATGTGCTCGGGCTTGTAGCCCGACGCGCCCAGCACCCGTACCGCATGATAGTGCGAGAGCACCACATATTTGATTGGCTTGTCGGTGACCTGGCGGATGCGCCGGATGACGTCCTGCGCCATGACCGGTGTCGCCTGCGTGTCGATCACCATCACCGCGTCATCGCCGATGACGATGCCGGTGTTCGGGTCCCCCTCCGCGGTATAGGCGTAGGCGTTCTCGGACAATTTGTCAAAGCTGATCTTTTTTTCCTCCAGATCGGCTTGCGAAGCAAACTTCTTTTCGCTCATCGTTAGGCTCCAATCGTCGTCTGCACATTAACAACCAATGTCGTGAGCGTCAAACGCCGCCCTTCGCTGTTGGTCGATCGCGAAGCATCACTCGGATAGAGGCCGCGCACTCGCGCCTGCAGGCGCGACAGTCCAAGCAGCGCATCGAGCTGCGGCGTGGATTGGCCGATCTTCTGCCCGATTTCGCGCGCCGCTGACAGGAGCACGTCGATCTCGACCGGCCTTCCGGCCTCGACGTCCTGCAGCATCGAGGTCTTGACCGCTCCCAGCTTGCGCGTAATGGTGTTGCGGTCGTGGCCGCTTTGCTCGATCGGGCAGCCGATGGCCGCGCCGATGGCCGCGGCCTCGGCCATGACGCCCAAGCAAAATCCGTTGACCAGCGGATCGTCGAGCATCCGGTCGAGGGTTGCGCCGGTGAGCGCCGAGACCGGATTCATGGTCATGTTGCCCCAGAGCTTGTACCAGACATCGCGCTGAATGCACGAAGACACCTCAACGTCGAACGCGGCGCGGCTCAGCGTGGCCGCCAGCTCGCGCACTCGTGGCGAGTCGCCGCCGCGCGGCTCGCCGATGATCAGACGATTGCCGACGTTGTGTCGCGTGAGTCCCGGCTCCGGGGTGGCGCACGCCGCATGCACCACACAGCCGACGACGTGACGCGCAGGAATGTTAGCCGCGATCGACCCGTCGGGATCGATCGAGTCAAGTTGCGTGGCGGCGTATTGGCCGCCAAACCCGTGAAAGAACCACCAGGGCACGCCGTTCATGGCAGTCATCACCACGGTATCGCGATCGAGCAGCGGCGATATCGCGGATGCAACGGCGGCCAGCGACGGTCCCTTGACGGCCACGACCACCAGCTCCTGGGGACCAAGCTCGCCCGGCTCTTCGGCAACGCGCGCCGGCGCGGTCACCGTCGTGTCGCCGGTCTGCAGGCGCCAACCGCGCGTCCGCAGCGCCGCCGCGGTGGCGCCGCGAGCGATCGCCGCCACCTGGCAGCCGCTTAGCGCCAGGCGCGTGCCGATAAAACCGCCGACGGCGCCGGCGCCGAAGATGGTGACTTTCATGAGCGATGTTCGCGCGTCCGGTTTCATCCGCTCCGCGTGCCGCCGGCATAGAGGATCGATGACTCGCCGACGATGGTGTTGGAGAGCCGTCCGATGCCGTCGATTTCGGTGACGACTTCGTCGCCTTCGTGAACGCCGGCCAGCCCATTCGGCGTGCCGGTAAGAATCACATCACCGGCGAACAGGGTCATGAAGGCGCTGAGATACGCGATCAGAAAGCGGATGTCGAAGACCATATCCCGGGTGCTGCCTTGTTGGGCGATCCCGCCGTTGATCAGCGTGCGCAGGCGCAGGTTCATCGGATCGCGGACATCGCTGGCGTCGACGAGCCACGGCCCGAGCGGCGTCCCGGCATCCCGGCTTGCCGCGCGAAGGCTGGGCGGGTAGTAGTCCTCGAGGTAATCGCGAACCATATAGTCGTTGGCCACGGTGTACCCCTGGACGTAATCGTAGGCGTCGGTGCGGGTGACGCGGCGCGCGGTCTTGCCGATCACCACCGCAAGCTCGCAGGCGTAGTGCATGTATGTCGCATCCGCAGGGCGACGCGTCTCCCCGCGGTGTCCGACCAGCGTAGCGGGGCCTTTGACGAAAACCAGCGGCTCGTCGGGCGCCTTGAACGCAAGCTCCTTGCCATAGTCGGTGTAGTTGATCTCGACGGCAAAAATCGTACGCGGCCGCGTGGTGGTCGCCAACGGCGGCAGCCATACCACTACGGATTCGCTCACCAGACGCCCGTCGGCAAGCCTCAAACTGGCGTCCTCCTCGACCGCGTCGTGCACTGCGCCAAGATACGCTACGCGGGCACGCTTCAACGCAGGCCACCGGACATGAGATCGCGCTCGCCGACCACGTAATTCTCGAGCGCGCCGAGGCCATCGACCTCGATGCGCACCCGGTCACCGGAGCCGATGGGCACAGCATGCTCGGGCACGCCGGTGTGCAGAATGTCGCCCGCGGCAAGGGTCACGAATTCGCTTACGTCGGCGATCAGCTTCGCCACCGAGCGGACCATGTTGGCGGTCGTGCTATCGGCGCGCGATACGCCATTGACCAGCACCCGCAGCGTCAGACTGTCCGGCGGCGGCAGCGACTGTCCGGGGACGATCCACGGGCCGATTGCGCAAAAGCCGTCACGACAGCGCTCGCGCGTTGCCGCCCGATCGAAGCGCTGGTGCGATTCGCAGACATCGTTGACGATCGTATAGCCGGCGACGAAGTTGAGCGCGTCGACGGCGGCGATGCGGGACGCCGTTCTGCCCATCACGATCCCGAGCGCCGCGCCCGCTTCGATCGACGTCGCGTCTGCCGGAATCGGTATCGCGTCCCCGTAGGCGACCCAGGTGTTCGCCGGCTTGACGAAAAGGACCGGGGCACGTGGTGGCGCGGGTGAGCTGTCGTCATCTTTGAATCGATCGAGCGCGCCGCGATAATTCAACAGCACGCCATAGACCGCGCCGCAGGTCGGAATGTCCCATTGCAGCTCACTCATGCCCAGCGTCCTGGCGCCGAAGCGGATGGAGCACGACGTTGGATCGACTTCGAAGCGCTCCGCTTGTGCCATGAACCGGGTTTTTGCGGTCACGATCGGCACCGACTGCTCCCAGGTTTATGCGGCTGCGCCGCGGACGCGCGCGCCTGCGGCAAGGCGCGCGCCTGCGCGGAGTTCGCCAGCTGACAGTCTATACGGTGTATCGCGGAGAGTGCGCCGGCGGTTCGCAGAATGTCGGTTGACGTCATGGCGGAGCCGCGTCGGAGCGGCGGCCGCTCACGAGTCAGCCCTTGGGCCTCTTGTCGATGACGCGCTTTGCTTTTCCGACCGAGCGCTCGATGGCTCCCGGTGCCGCCAACACGACCGTGGTCGACACACCGACATAACCCTTGATGCTTTGCTCGAGAGACTTAACGGCGGCCTGCCTCGATTCGACGGCACCTTGAGCGAGCTCGGCGCACATCTCGACGTGCACCGTCAGCTCGTCGAGATTTTCGGGCCGGGTAAGCTCGAGCAGATAATGCGGCGCGAGCTCCGGCTGCTTCAGGATCAGATCCTCGACCTGGGTCGGGAAAACGTTGACGCCCCGAACGATGATCATGTCATCGGAACGGCCGGTGATCTTTTCCATGCGGCGCATCGCCCTCGCGCTCGGCGGCAGCAGTCGGGTCAAGTCGCGCGTCCGATAGCGAATCATCGGCAGCGCTTCCTTGGTGAGCGAGGTGAAGACCAGCTCGCCGGTCTCTCCTTCGGCGACGACCACGCCGGTCTGGGGATCGACGATCTCCGGATAGAAGTGATCCTCCCAGATCGTCAATCCGTCCTTGGTTTCGATGCATTCCTGGGCGACGCCGGGACCGATGATCTCCGACAATCCGTAGATGTCGATCGCATGCATGTCGAGCTTGGCTTCGATCGCCCGTCGCATCGCCGGGGTCCACGGCTCGGCGCCGAAAATGCCGATCTGAAGCGATGTCCGCCGCGGATCGATGCCCTGCCGCTCCATCTCCTCGGCGATCGC
>JALZAN010000097.1 GCA_030948365.1 Pseudomonadota bacterium | reverse complement strand
CACCAGCACCGTTTGCGCGACAGCAAGTGTCAGCGGCAGATACGCCGTGAACGTCGTACCCTTTCCAGCAACCGTTGAAACGTCGACCCGCCCGCCCAGCGCGGCGATGTCGGAACGCACGACGTCCATGCCGATACCTCGCCCGGAAATCTGCGTAACCTTGCTCGCGGTGGAAAACCCGGGAGCAAAAATGCATTCGATCAGTCGTGCGTCGGTCGGCTCGACATCGTCCGGTATGACTCCTTGCGCGCGCGCCTTTTCGCGTATGCTGGCGAGATCGATTCCGGCGCCGTCATCGGCAAGCTCGATTGCAATTTCGTTGCCTTGCTGACGGACGTTGAGGGTTATTTCGCCGGTTTCCGGCTTGCCGCTCTTGCGCCGCTCCTCGCGGCTTTCTATGCCGTGATCGAGCGCATTGCGCAGCAGATGCTCCAGGGGACCGACCAGCTTTTCCAGCACCGAGCGATCGAGCTCGACCTGAGTTCCTCGAATCTCCAGGTTTGCGCGCTTGTCGAGCTCCTTGGCGGTCTGGCGCAGAATTCGGTAAAGACGCTCGGACAGGCTACCAAAAGGTACTGTGCGTATCGAGAACAGCTGCTGCTGAACGTCGCGCGATAGCCGCGCCTGCGCAAGCAGGGCCGCATCGGCTTCGTCGAGATTCTTCAGCAGCGCTTGCTGGACGGTCGATACGTCGTTGACTCCCTCGGCCAGACCGCGCGTCAGCTCCTGAAACCGTGTAAAGCGATCGAACTCCAGCGGATCGAAAGCTTCCGCGGTCTCGTTGACCATTCGTGACTGGATCTGCGACTCGGCCTGAATTTCTATTTCGCGTACTTGCGAGCGCAGGCGGATCACGCTATTGGTCAGTTCCAGCAGATTGCCTTTGAGCGACCTCAGCTCGCCCTCGACGCGAGCTCGCGTGATCGCGACCTCGCCCGCCTCGTTTACCAGGCGGTCGATCAGGTCGGCGCGCACCCGCAACATCGCACGCGTCGATTCGGGGTCGACCGCAGGTTGCGCGTACGCCGTTGCTTCGACGGCGAGAGCAGCCTGCGGCGCGATCGGAAGCGGAGTGACCACGGGATGCGCCGCTGCCGCGAATGCCGGTGCATGCGGCGCCAGTTGCGCAGCAGTCTCCTCGGAGACCCAGGGGAGCGCGGTATCGACCTCGCCGCGATGCAGTCGGTCCAGCACGAACGCGATGTGGTCGAGATCGGTTTCGAGCGCGTCGAAAAGATCTGCGTGCGGAACGAACGGTCCGCTGCCCTCGGGCAGCCGACTTTCCATGAGGTGGGCAAGCTCGCCAAGGCGCATCGCACCCGCCATGCGTGCACTGCCTTTGAAAGTATGCAACGTTCGCCGCAATCCCTGCACCGGCTCGAAATCCGCGGGCTTGCGCCGCCATGCGCGCATTTGCTCTCCCGCCTGAGGGAAGAGTTCCGCGGCTTCCTCGAGAAAGATCGGGAGCACCTGTCCGTCTACGTCGTCGTGAATGCTGGCCAGGGCCTGGTCGGTGGACCCCAGCGCAGCAACGGCCACGGGTGGAGAAACGGCCGCCATCCCGGGCTCCGCTTGCAACGTCTGCAGGTGCGGCGCGGCAGTCGGCGCCGCCGCGCCGGCAGCTTCCTTTGATTTCGGCGAAACCGCGTCGGTCTCCCGCTCAGGCGCAGGCGGCACCACGGCCAGCGGCACGACCTCGTCGGAATCCGCGACGCGTTCGGCGACGGTTTCGATGTCGTCCGGTGCCGGTTCGGGCGACGCTTCCTGGCGCAGCGCGTCGAGCTCTGCGACGATCTCCTCTGCTTCCGCTTCGTCCGCGGGACCGAACGGCTCGCGCGAGCGCACACGACCGGTCAATGCGCGCAATCCGGCGATTGCACGCGCCAGCACGGGTTGCGCAATGCTCGGCAGCGGCGCGCCTCGTTCCTGCAATCCAAGCAAGCAGACCTCTACCGCCTTGGCGACCGACGCGACCAGCGGGAAACCGCCCGTTCGATGGATTCCGCACAAAGTGTGGCCCGCGCGCACCATCGCCTGCGAAGGTGTCGCCGTGGAATCGAACTGCAGCGCTTGCAGCTCAGCATCCAAAGTCGCCATGTGCTGCTGCGCCTCGTCGCAGAGAATCCGATACAACGCCATCGAAAGCGTCACGTCGCCGACGGTGATTTCATCTGGCTCTGAGAGCACGGCGGATGCGGATTCCCTCGCCAAGCGGGCATCTGCCGCCAATGGAGCAAATTCGATGATCTGGGCGCTCGCGAGGGGACGCCTCGAATCGACGGTCGCGGAATCCCACTCGACGGTCGACGGCGTCTCGTCGAGCTCGATCACTTCAATGATCGCTTGGCTCGGTTGCGCTGAATGCAACCCCCGTGGAATTTCAACCGACGGAGCGGGAGGCGCCGGCGCCGAAGGTGTCGGAAATTCGCCCACGACCCTTGCGATCGCGGCGCGCAGCTCACGGGAGTCGGGGATCACGCGGTGCGTTCGCCGCAACGCATCGACCCAGCTTCGAAAGCTCGTCTGCGCGATATCGATCAAAGACAGGAGAGCCGGCGTCGTGGGGCGATCTTCCTCGAGCACCCGGTTGTACACTTTCTCGACCTCGAAAGCGATCTCGCCAAGCTCGCTCAAGCCCACCATCCGTCCGCTGCCCTTCAGCGTGTGGAAACCGCGGCAAACCGTCGCCAGCGCGCCGCGATCGTCGGCGTGCGCGCGAAGCTGCGCAGCGCTCTCCGCGATGCTATCGAGCACTTCTCCCGCTTCAGTGAGATAAATGTCCAGCAGCTCGGCGTCGAGTTGCGAAGCGTCCGTTTCGAGCAAACGCAACGTTTCCTCGGAAGGACCGGGCGCCGGCGCAGTTTCTCGGTCGCTGGCGATCTCGTCAACCGCATCCTGCAGCGCCGCGGTGTCTCCCGCACGGGCGTGAGAAAGCTCCTCGAGTGCCGTTTCGGCGGCATCCTGCAGCTGCGCGTCGCCGATGAGCTCGGCGTCGTCCTTGAGCATCGCGAGATCCGCGGCGAGCCGTTCCCGCGCGGGCGCGTCTCCCGGCGAATCCTGGAATGCCGCCAGAGCCGCGGGCAGCGTGGCTTTCAAATCGTCTACCGAGCCCTCGACGGTCTCGTCCTGTCGCGGCGCCGCCGCCGGCGCGCCGAGCCGCCGCGCCAACATCGGCTCGATGAGCCTGTCGCGGTCCGGACGTTGCTGCTCCACCGCCTCGATATAGAAACCCAAGCCCGCCAGCGATTCCGCAAGCAGCTCTAGGTGATCGTTCTCGACGGAGGTCTCGGGCTTGGCGTAGTCCTCGATCTGTTGCTTGCACAGCGCAAGCAACTGTTCCGCGCGATCGAGGCCGAGCATCTTGAGGGCGCCGGAGATCTGCTTTATGTCGTTTTCGAGCGTCGCGAGATCGCTGCGCTTACCGTGGTCGCGGAAGAAAGCATCGAGTACTTGCTCGATATGACGCAGATTCGCCTGGATTTCGCGCGCGACCTGCGCCAGCAACAGCCTTTCCTGCGCACGGCGTGCCATCTCGTCGAGCAATGGCGCCGCCGGAATGGCGGCAATCGGTTTGTTTTGTTGCGCGGCGGCTAGCCGCGCAATCATCGCGTCGACCTGCTTCGGGAAATCGGGCGTAAGCGTCGCGAAGTTCTCGATCGCCGACTCGGCAAGCAGAATCCCCGTCGCATACTCCATCGCCACGGTGTCCGTGACTGCCCCGCCGGCCAATCGGTCGAGACGCGCGGCAAGGGCGGCGGCAAGGCGCGACAGCGACGGCTCGCCTATTGCCGTCGTCTTGTCGCGGAGCTGCGACAACGTTTGTTTGAGCCTCGGCAGATTTTCGCTCCGGCCTCCAGTGAGCTTCAGCCACAAATCCTTGATGGTGGTAAGCAGATCGCGTGCTTCGCGCAACAAGGGTTGCACCCGAACCACGTCGGCCGACAAAACTTCGGCGCTGGGTATCAATCCGGGAAGCCGATAGGCGCGCTGCACCGCCTGAACTTGCGGGCCGACCGGAGCGCTGATCGCGACGTAATAAAGAACTTCTCGGCGCATGCGGTCGGCCACCTTCGCCGACCCTTCGACAAAGCGCCGGATTTGCAGGTCGACGCGCCCGCAAAGCTGCTTGACGCCGAATCCGCTTTCGACGCCCTTTTCCACGACGCTCTCGAGCAACGCGCCCACGGTCCACCAGAAGGATCGCTGCGATGAATGCGTTTGCACATCCTCGATGCCCTGAATGGCGTCGCGCATCACCCGCGCGCCGTCGTCTTCGCCTCGCAGCCACGACAATAAGCCGCGCTGGTAAAGACGCCGCTGCTTCAGCATGAACGACGGCAATTTTTGCGACGTGACCGATTTGACGATCGCGATCTTCGGCGCACGCGGCGACAGATCGGGATAGAACAGGTCCGTAGGTGCCGACGCCTTGACCCCGCGAGCCTGCTGCATCAACTCGTACTCGGGGAAGAGCTTGAGCGGCACCGGGTACGCGCCGCCGACGAGCTCATCGAGAAATATCTTGAGCTTCCGGCATGCTCGGTCGATCAGCTCGCAGCTGGCTTGCCCCTCCTTGGGCGGCAGTTCCTCGACACGAACCAGCTGGCGCTCGATTTCGTCGGTATACGCGGTGACCGCGTCGAGGCCCACCATCTGAATCGCGCCTGCTGCCTGATGGACATGCGCTCGCGCGTGCTTGAGCGAGGTAGCATCGCGAGGCGAGGCCTTGTACGCAGAGAGCGACTCCAGCCCGCGTGAAAGGGCGTGGTCGATCTCTCCCTGAACCCAGCTAAGCGGGCCGAGATCGAAATCGGGTGCGGTATCGGGGGACAAGGTTTGCGATCGTTCCGAGCGCGCGTCAACACGCTACTGGATCAGTCATGCAACAATCGCGCCGACAGCCGACAACTGCGCCGTCGCTGACGTTCATACCTTGAAGCCGGCAACCGAGCTGCGCAACTCCGCGGCAAGCTTGGTGAGCTGCCCGATGGACACGTTGGTCTGCTTCGTACCTTCGGTCGTCTCCTCGGTGATTTTCAGGATGCCTTGCATGCCGCGCGTGACGTCCGACACCGATGCCGACTGCTTTTGCGTCTGCAACGAAATGCCCCCGATCAACTCCGCCAGCTCGCGGGAAACTTTGCGAATTTCGTCCAATGCCTGCCCGGCGGCGTCAGACAGCTTGGTCCCTTCGACTACGCCTACGGTGCTCTTTTCCATCGCCGCGACCGCGTCCTGAGTGTCGGCCTGAATGGTTTTCACGATGGCTTCGATCTGCTTGGTTGCCTCGCCCGAACGTTCCGCAAGACGTTGCACTTCCTCGGCGACCACAGTAAAGCCGCGACCGGCCTCGCCCGCCGAGGCTGCCTGGATCGCCGCGTTCAGCGCCAGCACGTTGGTTTGCTCGGTGATGTCCGAGATCAGTTCGACGATCTCGCCGATCTCGAGCGACGACTCGCCGAGGCGCTTGATGCGCTTGGCGGTATCCTGAATCTGCGTCCGGATTTCGTTCATGCCGGCGATCTGGTTGTGCACCGCCTGACCGCCCTTTTCCGCGGCGGCGAGCGACTGCTGCGCAACGCGGGCCGACTGTGCCGCAGTCTGCGATACCTCATTGATCGACTGCGCCATTTGCAGCACCGACGCCGATGCTCGCTGGATTTCCTTGTTCTGCCGCTGCGAAGCTTCGTACAATCGATTGGATATAGCCTGCGCGTCGTTGGTCGCCTTGGCCACCTGATCGGTTGCCGAGTTGATACCTCGGACCAGCGTGCGCAATTCCTCGATGGTGAAGTTGATCGAGTCGGCGATAGCGCCGGTTACGTCTTCGGTCACCGAAGCCTGAACCGTGAGGTCGCCGTCGGCGAGATTTCCCATCTCGTTCAACAGCCGCAGAATGGCTTCCTGGTTGCGCTTGTTCTCCTGCTCGCTCTCGTACGCGCGCACCCGCGCGTCGTCGAGGAAGACCTTGCCGAGCAGGATGAGCCAGAGCAGCGCGACCGCGGCGAACGTCATCGCTGCCCAGAACGTGAAGTTGCGCGACCCAGTCTGACTGTCGAACTCGGCGGTGAGCTTGTTAGTTTCGGTCAGCAGCGGCTCGGACTGCTGGTTGATCCCGCGCGCGGCGCGCTTGGCGACGACCAGCCGCGACATGTTCTGAAGGATGGCGTTGACACCGTCCTGATACGACGCGAACTTCTTCTGCAACTCGGTCAGCGTCGCGCGCGCATCTTCCGCCCGCACGCCGGCGAGGCGCAAGGATTCGCTCCCTTTGAGCAGGCCATTCAGGACTTCGCGGAAGGTTCCGGCGTCCTTGCCTAGAAGGAACGCGACTTCGGGGTCGATCTCTTCGGAAGAAACAAGCGAGTTCGCGTTCTTTGCGATACGCTGTGAAAGCACCGCAAGCTGGTTGGTGAAATCGACCTCGCGCAATGTGCCGCCTCCCGCCGCAACCTGTGCCGACGCCTGCTGCGCGAGCTCGAGCAACTCGTTGTTGCCCTTGTTGATGGTGTCCAGACCCTTGGATAGCGTCACCAGCGACGGCTGGTTATCGACCACGTCGGTCGCATTTTTCTCGACCACGGCCCAGCGGGCGGTGACGTCCTTCAATAAAGCCTGCAGGGTCTCGTTGCTGGTCGCATCGAGGCTCACACCCTTGACGCTTCCGCCCTTGATCAACGCATCGAGGTCGGCACGGAAGCGGTCTCTGGAGTCCTTGACGCCTTCGAACGCGGGCACATTGCCCTGAACCGCAAGCGACGTTCCCCGAGCAAGGCGCTGCGAAAGCATCTGCATTTCGGTCGCGGTGGTGCCGCTGGCGGTCGCCTGCGTTGAGACGCGGGTGTTGAAGAAAAGCATGACCAGCGCCAGCAAGATGAAGACAACCAGCAGGATGCCCAGCACCTGAAACTGGCGAACGATCGGCAAGTGCCCAATCAGCCACAGATGTCCGGGCTGACGCATCTCCGGACTCGCGGTGCGCATCTGTTCCATGATCGACACGGCCGCAAGCGGATCGTAGCCGGTTTGCTGCTTGCCCATCTTGACTTGCGTCGTCGGCTCGTCGAATTCGGCGTCGTCCGCCCGTCCCTTGGCCCCTCCCGCACCGAACAGGGACTTCAAGCTCAAGCTAAGCGCCATGTTTCGTCTCCCCAATAGCGTCGCACGCGTGCGTTATTCGAAGGGTCAATTCGGCCTCTACACGCCGACTTGAAGAAAACCAGGGTCCTGTGCAAGCAGCGCCAGATCGATTTCCTGCCATGTACCGCCGTCGCGATCGGTCCAGCGCGCGCCGTACCATGCCGGCGCGTCGGAAGCCGCGTCGCCGCGGACCAGCTCGGCAAGGTTGCGCAAGCCCAATACCCGGTGCACGACCAGACCCGCGCGCAGCTCACCCACGCGCGGTCCGAACAAAACCAGTCGGGCCGGCGCGGCACCGGGCGAGGTCGGCTCGATGTCATGGCCCAGAAAGCCGCTGAAATCGATAATGCTGTACAGGTTGCCGCGAATATTCGAGATGCCCAGATACCACGACCGGGTCAGTGGCACCGTCGCAACCGTGGGAACGGCGATCACTTCGCCGGCATCCGCCAGCCGGATCAGCCATTGGCTCCCGGCACACGCGAGCCCCAGGCGCGACTGCTCGACCTGGGCGGTGGTCTTCGCCGCCAGGCGCGTCGCAAGCTCCTGCTGGAACGCGCGAAGATTGAGCTTGCCGGCACGAGCCATCAGGGTGAGCTAGCCCAGCGCCGTGATCTTCGCGAGCAGCTCGTCGCGGTTCACGGGCTTGACGATGTAGTCGCGGGCGCCCTGCCGCATACCCCAGATCTTGTCGGTTTCCTGACTCTTGGACGTGCAAAGGATGATCGGGACAGTGCGCGTGACAG
>JALZAN010000096.1 GCA_030948365.1 Pseudomonadota bacterium | reverse complement strand
ATTTCTGGATCACATCGATCATGCGAGAGGGCCCTGTCGCCCGGGCTCGAGCAATGAGCGCCTCGAGGCGCGCAGACCGCGGAATGCGCTCAGGGCCTTCGCCGTCGCGCTTGTCGGGCGGCTCGGTGCCAGCAGGGCCAGCCTATCGTGCGCGGTCGTTGGCGTCTTCATTGAATCAGATAGTGGGCGATCAGCGCCGCCGGCGGCAACGCCGCCATCAGCGCATCGATGCGGTCGAGAACGCCGCCATGGCCCGGAAGCATTCTGCCGCTATCCTTGACACCGCGTTGACGCTTGAGTTGCGATTCGAAGAGATCACCTACGATCGACAAGGTCGCCAGCGCCAGCACCATCGCGATCCAGACGGCGACCACCGCCGGGACGAGGGTGTTCGAATATCCGGCGTCATGGGCAAACGGTAGCAGCGCAAGGGCGTAGAGCGCGACCGCGATCAGCGCGCCGTACACGCCTTCCCAGGTCTTGCCTGGGCTGATAGCGGGCGCAAGCTTGCACTTTCCGAAACGGCGGCCGGCGAAATAGGCGGCCGTGTCGGCCACCCATACGATCGCCATCAGGGCCAGCAGCAAGGCCGGAGAGCGCGCCTGCAATTGCACCACCGAGATCCAGGTCGCCGCCAGCACCAGAGCGCCGACCAGCAACAGGATGGGCTTGAACCGGATGCGCCAGCCGAAATACAACCACGGCGGGGCGATCGCGACCCAGAACAGCGTCGCCGCGCCGTAAATCGACAGCACCAGCGCGTCGGGCCAGCTGCCGCCGGCGTCAAATTCGGTCCACGGGGAATAGAGCATACCGACCCCGAAAACGAACATGGCGGCAACGAACAGCCATTTCGCCGGCGTGCGAAAGTCGCTGAGCGCGGCCCACTCGCTGCTGGCGATAAGGACCACCATCAACGTCAGCGCTGCCCACGCCCGTGACGGCAAAAGGAACAGCGCGGCTACCGTCAACGGAACCAGAACCAGCGCGGTAAGAATGCGCGTCCTCATCCGGGCCGATCCGCGAACAGTAGCGACGCCGGACGCACGGAGGTCAGCGCGCCGCCTCGACCTGCTCGCTGGTACGGCCGAAGCGGCGTTCGCGTTGCCGATAGGACAGAATTGCGGCATTCAGGGCAGCACCGTCGAAATCCGGCCACAGCAAATCGGTGAAATAAAGCTCCGTATAGGCGAGCTGCCACAACATGAAATTGGACACCCGCTGCTCGCCGCCGGTACGGATAAAAAGGTCCGGCTCCGGCGCATAGGCCATCGACAGATAGGGGTCGAGCGCCTCCGGCGTGAACCCACGCGCGGCGTCCGGGTGCGCCTGCAGCAGCTTGCCCGCGGCCTGCGCGATGTCCCAGCGGCCGCCGTAGTTGGCGGCAATGGTCAGCGTCAACCTCGAATTCATCGCGGTCAGCGCTTCGCCGTGCGCGACCAGCTCGCGTATCTTCGGCTCGAAACGCGAAGTGTCGCCGATGACCTTGAAGCAAATCTCGTTGTCGTGCAGCTTGGCGACTTCCTGCTCCAGTGCGCGCACGAAGAGCTGCATCAGGATCGAGACTTCATCCTCGGGCCGGCGCCAGTTTTCGCTGGAAAACGCAAACAGCGTGAGATATTCGACACCGCGCTCGATGCAGGCCCGGACCGTCGCGCGCACCGCCTCGACACCCTTGCGATGTCCGGCGACGCGCGGCAGCAAGCGCTGCTTCGCCCAGCGGCCGTTGCCGTCCATGATGATCGCGATGTGGCGCGGGACCGAGCGGGTCTCGGGTACCGCCTGCGTGGAGCTGGTGAACAAGGTGAGTGCGCTCGATTGACTGCGCAATTCCAATGGGAGCGACTGGCGGCGGCGAGCGTTCGAGCTCAGACCGCCATCAGGTCCGCTTCCTTGGCGTGCAGGGCCTTGTCGACCTCGCCGATATAGCGATCGGTGAGCTTCTGGATGTCATCCTGCGCGCGGCGCTCGTCGTCTTCGGAGACCGATTTCGCCTTGAGCAAGTCCTTGAGATGAGTGATCGCGTCGCGCCGAATATTGCGTATCGCGACACGAGCGTTTTCCGCTTCCTTGTGCACGACCTTGACCAGCTCCTTGCGCCGCTCTTCGGTCAGCGCCGGCATCGGCACGCGGATCACGTCGCCGGACGTCGCCGGGTTGATCCCCAGATCCGAGTCGCGCAACGCCTTCTCGACCACCTGCACCATCTTCTTTTCCCAGGGTTGCACCGCAATCGTGTGGGCGTCCGCAAGCGTCACGTTGGCGACCTGGTTGATGGGCATCATCGACCCATAGTAGTCGACCTTGATATGGTCGAGCAGGCCGGTATGCGCTCGACCGGTTCGAACCTTGACCAGATCGAGTTTCAGCGCTTCCACCGACTTCTGCATTTTCTGTTCGGCGGATTTCTTGACGTCGGCAATCATGTCAGCTCCTGAGCACTCGGGCGGAAAGAGTTCATCCCACCCGACGACATACAGGGCGCGCACATACATTCGCGCCGTCTAGCAATGCACCAGCGTTCCCACGTCCTCGCCCATGACCACGCGCTCCAGCGCGCCCGGGGTGAAGATGCTGAAGACCTTGAGCAGCATGTTCTGATCGCGGCACAGCGCGAGCGCGGTCGCATCCATGACCTTGAGGTTCTTGACTATCGCTTCGTCGAACGTCAGGCTGGGATAGCGCTTCGCCGACGCGTCTTTTTTCGGATCGGCGGTATAAACGCCGTCGACCTTGGTCGCTTTGAGCACGATGTCGACGCCCATCTCGCGCCCGCGCAGCGCCGCGGCAGTATCGGTGGTGAAAAACGGGTTGCCGGTGCCGGCGGCGAAGATGACAACCTTGTTTTCCTCGAGGTAGCGCAGCGCCTTGCCGCGAATATACGGCTCGGCAACCTGCT
This sequence comes from Pseudomonadota bacterium, assembly GCA_030948365.1. Taxonomy (GTDB): domain Bacteria; phylum Pseudomonadota; class Gammaproteobacteria; order Burkholderiales; family Casimicrobiaceae; genus PALSA-1003. The sequence continues at coordinate 5,017 of JALZAN010000096.1, read as the reverse complement.
CGATCGAAAGCGCCGACTGAACCCGCGACACCAGGCCCGCGCGGCGCATCGCGTCCTGCAGCGCGAGCGCGTTCATGAGCGTTGCCAGCATGCCCATGTAATCGGCGGTCGCGCGGTCCATGCCGGCGGCGCCGGGCGCCACGCCGCGGAAAATGTTGCCGCCGCCGATCACCACCGCGACCTGAACGCCGAGCCGCACCACCTCGCCGATTTCGGCGACGATGCGGTCGATGACTTCGCGATTGATGCCGTAGGCGTCATCGCCCATCAAAGCCTCGCCCGAAAGCTTGAGCAGTACGCGCCGGTACGCCGGCTCGCGGCGGGCGGCCAGCGGCTTGGTCGGTAACGGCGCGATGATGGGCGTGCTCATGAGGCGCGGCAATCAGGCCTTGGCCATGGCCGCGACCTCGGCGGCAAAATCGTCCTTCTTCTTCTCGAGCCCTTCGCCGACGACGAACAGCGTGAAGCTCTTCACTGTCGCTCCCTTGGACTTGAGATACTTCTCGACCGTCTGCTCGGGGTCGCGCACGAACGGCTGTCCGAGCAAGGTGACCTCGGCGAGGAACTTGTTGATTCGGCCTTCGACCATCTTGGCCACGATGTCCGGAGGCTTGCCGGTTTCGGCGGCCTGCGCGCTGAAAATGGCGCGCTCTTTTTCGATCAGATCCTTGGGAACCTCATCGCGCGACACGCACACCGGACGCACCGCGCCCGGGGCGGCGGACGCGGCGACATGCATCGCCAGATCCTTGCCGGTTTGCTCGTCGGCGCCCTGGTAGGCGACGGTGACCCCGATGCGACCGCCGCCGTGCAGGTACTGGGCGAGATACTCAGGCGAGGTGATCCGCACTAGCCGGCGGATGGCGATGTTTTCACCCAGCTTCTGGACCAGCGCCTGACGCGCGGCTTCGACGGTGGTTCCGGCAAGCGGCAGCGCCGCCAGCGAGGCTACATCGGCCGGATTGACGTCGATCACGAGCTGCGCGAGCTTTCGCGCAAAGGCCACGAAATCGTCGTTCCTGGCGACAAAGTCGGTCTCGCAGTTGAGCTCGACCATTGCGCCGGTCTTGCCGTCGGCGGCAATCGCGGCGCCGATCACACCTTCGGCGGCGACGCGGTCGGCAGCCTTGGACGCCTTCGCTCCGCTCTTGATGCGCAGCAGCTCCTCGGCCTTGGCGAGGTCGCCGCTGGTTTCAGTCAGCGCCTTCTTGCATTCCATCATGCCCAGCCCGGTCCGGCCGCGCAGTTCCATCACCATGCTTGCGGTAACGTCCGCCATTCCTCGTTCACTCCAAATCGTGTTCGTTGTACCGCCGACCTAGGGGTCGGAGAAAGAGATCGGTTCGCCTTAAGGAACGCTCCGAGCTGCCTTCAGGCAGACGCCTCGTCCGCCGAGACTTCGACGAACTCCTCGGTTTGGACGATCTCCTGGATGACCTGGCTCCTGCCTTCGAGGATCGCGTCGGCAACGCCCCGCGCGTAGAGCCTGATGGCGCGACTCGAATCGTCGTTGCCGGGAATAACGTAGGCGATGCCTTCGGGCGAATGGTTGGTATCGACCACCCCGACGATGGGAATCGACAGCTTGGTTGCCTCGGTGACCGCGATCTTCTGATAGCCGACGTCGATGATGAACAGCGCGTCGGGCAGCGCGTTCATTTCCTTGATGCCGCCCAGGCTGCGGGTCAGCTTCTCCATCTCGCGCTGCAGGGTGAGCGCCTCGCGCTTGCTCATCTTCTCGAACGTGCCGTCCTGCGTCATGGCCTCGAGGTCCTTCAGCCGCTTGATCGACACCTTGACTGTCTTGAAATTGGTCAGCATCCCGCCGAGCCAGCGATGATCGACAAAGGGCATGCCAGCGCGCTGCGCTTCCTCGGCGATGATCTCCCGCGCCTGGCGTTTGGTTCCGACGAACAGAATGGTGCCGCGATTGGCGGCGAGTTGACGCACGTACTTCATCGCGTCCTGATACATCGCCAGCGTCTTTTCGAGATTGACGATGTGAATCTTGTTGCGCGAACCGAAGATGAAGTCCGCCATCTTCGGATTCCAGTATCGCGTCTGGTGGCCGAAATGGACCCCTGCCTCCAGCATTTGACGCATCGTGACCGACATTGCGTTGGTTCCTTTCAGGGTTGAGCCTCGACCCGCAACCGGGCCCCGCAGCGCGAATTGCGCGACTAACGGGGCACCCTGAATCGGCGGATCTGCGAATTTCCTTGGATGGCGGCGGTTGCTCAGTTGCCTACCGAGTTACCTACTCAGTGGCCTACTGAGTTGCCTATTCCGTGCCGCTATCCAAGCTAACGTTCGATTTTAACACACTTTTCAAGGTTTTTGCCGGCGCCCGGTTCGACCGAGCCGAGCGCCGACGACGCGATCGAGGCGGCGCCGACTTGGTGGCGCCGTACCTCGCAAATGCCGCCAGCGTTTCATACCGATACGAGGTTGGCGTATCCTCGAATCATGACTTCCTGGACCGATTTTCTCGCCCTCCGCGGCGGCACGTTCGACAATTTTGGCGTGACCGGCTTTTCCGCGCCGGAGGCGGAGCTCGCCGCCGCCCGCGATGCGGCGGTGATGTGCGATCTGGCGCCGCTCGCCGCGCTCCGGGTCGCGGGCGAGGACGCGGCGAATTTCCTCCAGGGCCAATTCACCAATGACGTCACGGCGATCGAACCGGGCGCGGCGCAGTATTCCGCGTGGTGCTCGGCCAAGGGGCGGATGCTGGCCAACTTTCTTCTGCTGCGGACCGGCGCCGCGGCCTTCGAGATTCTGCTTCCGTCGTCGCTAGTCGCCGCCGTGCGCAAGCGTCTGGCGATGTTCGTGCTGCGATCCAAAGTCACCATCGACGATGCGAGCGGTGAGAACGTGCGCATCGGCGTGGGTGGGCCGACCGCGGCTTCGGCCTTGCGCGCTGCGTCGGTCGATGTTCCGTCGCCGTTTCGCTGGCGCGCGCTCGGCGGCGGATGGATCGTCGGCATCGCCGGTGGGCGTTACATTGCCTCGCTGACCCCGGTTGACGCCGAGCTGTTCTGGGAGCAAGTCGCGCCGCATGCGCGTCCGGCCGGCTTTCCGGTCTGGGAGTGGCTCACCATTCGTGCCGGCGTTCCCATCGTCACCGCGCCGACGACCGAGCGTCTGGTGCCGCAAATGGCCAACTGGGATCTGCTCGACGGCGTGAGTTTCCGCAAAGGCTGCTACACGGGTCAGGAAATCGTTGCCCGCACACAATATCTGGGTCGCCTCAAGGAACGCACCGTGCTGGCGCATGTCGCGGCGCCGCCGCCTGCGCCGGGCGCGAAGCTTTACAGCCCCATGTTCGGTGACCAAGCGTGCGGCACGGTGCTCAGCGCCGCGCCGTCGCCGGACGGCGGCAGCGATTTCCTGGCCGCGCTGCAGGTCGCGGCGACGGAGCGTGGCGACATCCGCATCGGCGGACCCGAAGGCGACGCGATCGCGTTGCTCCCGCTGCCGTACTCGTTGCCGGAGATTCCAACCAAAGTGGCTGCGTTATCGCAGGCACCGCAGGGCCGCAGCGGGTGAACGCTTCGGCGGTCCACTTCTACATCTATTATCGGATCGCAGCGCCCCACTCCGAACAGGCGCTCGCGTTGCTCGCCGACGTCATGCGCACACTCGATGAGCAATTCACGGTCTGCGGCAGGCTCTTTTGCGCCGACAAGGACGCCGATCTCTGGATGGAGGTCTATGAAGACGTGCGCGAGCCGCAGGAGTTTGAAGCGGCAATGAACGCCCTGCTCGCCCGGACACGCTTTGCGTCATGGCTCGCGCGTGGATCGGCGCGGCGCATCGAGCGTTTCGTGGCCATGGAAAAGTGACCCGCATGCTCGAGCAACGCGCGCGGCGCGGCTGAAGACGCGGGCACCGCCATGTGCCTCGCCGTCATCGCCCTCGACGCGCATCCGCGATATCGCGTCGTGATCGCCGCCAATCGGGACGAATTTCACGCCCGCCCGGCGGCGCCGGCGCATTGGTGGACGAATGGCGTGCTCGCAGGCACGGACCTGATCGGTGGCGGCAGCTGGTTCGGCGTCTCACGCCAGGGCCGCTGGGCGCTGATCACCAATTTTCGGGAGGGCGTTCCACGCGATCCGCAGGCCCCATCGCGAGGCGGGCTGGTGATGCGTGCGCTGCAGGACGGCGCGCCCCCGCTTGCAAGCGCGGCGTCCATCGCCTGCGACGGCGCGCGTTACCACGGCTTCAACTTGATCGTCGGAGTAGTCGATGGCGGAGTGTCCGCATTCCGTGCGCGAACCGCTGCCGCCGATGCATCGGCCGCCCATCCCCATCTGGCGGCGTATGCCTCGAATCGCGCCAGCGGCGCGATCTCGCTTTCGGCGGGCATTCATGGTCTCTCCAATCACCTGCTGGAGACGCCGTGGCCCAAAGTTGTGCAAAGCAGGGCGCGCCTGGCCGCCGCGCTCGAGGGGGAGGCGCTCGATACCGCGGCAGCCTTTGCGCTGCTCGCCGACCGCACCCCTGCCGACGATGCCGCATTGCCGACGACCGGACTGCCGCGGCATCGCGAGCGCCTGCTTTCGAGCGCCTTCATCCTCAGTCCCGAATACGGCACCCGCTGCTCGACGCTTTTGACGATCGGGCGGGACGGCAGCGCGGAATTCATCGAGCGAAGCTTCGATCCGACGGGAGCGATCACCGGCGAGGCGGCGTATGCGTTCACGATCTCGCGCGCGGATTTGCGCCCGCTCGCGCGCGCCAGCGACCGCGGTCAACGCTTATAACGCGAAAACGTCAGTCGCGCGGCGCCTTCACGCACGCTCAAGCGGCAATGGCCGCCGACCGGCAGCGTCAGCTTGTCGCGGCAGTGTCCGAACGGCAGGCCGTGGAAGACCGGCACGCCGAAGCGCGAACGCGCGTGGTCGATCATGATCGAGATATCGTAGCCGTTGTCGTTGACGCCCAGCTCGAAGTCGCTGAAATCGCCAAGCAGTACGGCGCGCTGCCGCTCCAGCACTCCCGCAAAATGAAGCTG
>JALZAN010000095.1 GCA_030948365.1 Pseudomonadota bacterium | reverse complement strand
CTTCCAATGAATTTCGACGAACTGAAACTCGCGCCGGAGCTTCTGCGCGCGCTTTCCGATTGCGGCTACACGGAACCGACGCCGATTCAGGCACAAACCATACCGCCGCTGCTTGCCGGTCTCGACGTGATCGGCTCGGCGCAGACCGGAACCGGCAAGACGGCCGCCTTTGTGCTCCCCGCGCTGCAACGACTGTCATTGATGGCTCCGGGGATTCCACCGGCGCACAGGGCGACGGGCCGTCCGCGCGTTCTGGTTCTGGCGCCGACGCGCGAGCTCGCGCAGCAGGTTGCGACGCAGTCGGTCGAGTACGGCCGCCACCTGCGGCTGAAGACGGTGTGCATTTACGGCGGCGCGCCCTATCCGGTGCAAAACCGTGAACTGGCGCGCGGTGTCGACATTCTCGTCGCGACCCCGGGACGGCTCATCGATCATCTCGAGCGCGGCCGTGTCGACCTGTCGCAGCTCCAGATGCTGGTGCTCGACGAAGCCGACCGGATGCTGGACATGGGATTTATCGACGATGTCGAGTTGATTGCGGCGCGCACGCCCAGGACGCGGCAGACGGTGCTTTTCTCGGCCACCTTCGACACTGCCATCGCGCGCCTTGCCGGAAAGCTGCTTCGCAACCCGGTGCGCATCGAAGCCGATGCCGAAAAGAAGCCGCCGCTGGCCATCGAGCAGCGGGTGCATTTCACCGACGATCACGCGCACAAGCATCGCGTCCTCGACTACTTGCTGGCCGACGTGGCGATGACGCAGAGCATCGTCTTCATCGCCACCAAGCGCGACGCGGAGTCGCTTGCGGCGCGGCTGCGCGGCGAGGGCCATGCCGCCGCGGCGCTGCATGGCGATATGAATCAGTTCGAGCGCACCCGGACCCTTTCCGACATGCGCCGCGGGCAGGTGCGAACGCTGGTCGCGACCGACGTTGCCGCGCGCGGCCTGGACGTCGCGGGCATCAGCCATGTCATCAACTTCGACCTGCCGCGGCAGGCCGGAGATTACGTTCACCGCATCGGTCGCACCGGCCGTGCCGGCGCCACCGGCATCGCGGTGTCGCTCGCCGGTCACGCCGAGCGCGGCGCGCTGCGCCAGATCGAGCGCTACACCGGCGCCGCCATCGCAGCGCACGTCATTCCGGGGCTCGAGCCGCGCACGCGCAGCGGAGCGAACGAACGCGGCGCAGGCGCGGGCAAAGGCGGCCCCCGCGGCGCGCATCACCGCCCGTCGAATCACCCGCGTTCACGCGAGGACAGCGCTCACAGCGCGCGCACTCGCGGCTGGTCGGCCTCGCCGTCGCCCGCCCGTGAGGCGCGCCAGGACACTACCTGGCAGGAGCGAAAGTACGGCCGCTCGCGCTAGGACCGCAGTCCGCCAAAGCGCTGATAGAAAGCCGGCGTCGCGCGCCGTAGCGCTGCACCGGGTACCGCGAGCATGGTGCTCAAGTGACGCTCGGCAGGCAGGTGCGTGGACCGATACAGCTCGCGGCAGAGCGCATACGCGGCCGCCTCGGGCCAGTCCGACGGCAGCAACTGGTCGGGCAGCTGAGGGTCGTGCAGCGTGACGCGGCGGAACTCGTGGATGAGCAGGGTGCGCAGCACAAAGCATTGCTGCGGTGTCGGGTCGGCGCCTGCGTCCAGTGCCCGGCCGACACTTCGGAAACGTGCGACGAAATCACGGTAGCCTGCAGCAACGCCTTTCAAGTCCCAGCAGCCTTCGCTTAAGGCGGCGATCGACGCGGTACGGTGCGCTGGACCGTGCGGCAACGCGCGTGCTGTCACGACTGCGACTCGGGCCTCGATGTGCAGCGCACGGGTCGTTTCGCGCACCGCCACCTCATTGCCGGGCCGCGAGGGACGCCCGAACAGTCCTGGTCCGAGCATTCCGAACCCGTCCCATCCCAACTCCTTGCGCAACTCGCGGCGCGCGGATTCATTCATCGCCGCAGGCGGCACGATGACAAGATGCCACTCGCCGTCCCACGGGTCCGTCGCCGGCGGTGCGTAAATACGCCGGTAGGCATGTTCGAAACGACGCTGCCCCAGTGGCGTCAACCGGTACATGCTGCGCCGCCCGTCCTGGCGCGCCGTCAACCACCCCTCCTGCGCCAGCCGGAAAACACTGGTGCGGACCAGCCGCTCGTTGATGCCGAAGGGGTCCAGCAGCGCGATGAGGTCGCCGAGCCACACCGCGGCGCCATGCGGCGCGATCGAATCGCCCCACACCGTCACCACCAGTGACTTGGCCTTGGGCGACACGGTGGCCAGCGTTCGCCGGATCCAGCGGTCGACCCGCGGGTCAGGACGGGCGGCGATCAGGGGAGCCGCCAAAGTGATACAGGATTTGCCATAGGTATGCAAAAACTGTATCATTTTTGGGAATGCGCCGCCAGTTACCAAAGTGACACCAGAGTAGTCGCCAAAGTTAGGCGCGAAGCCTGGCCGGCAAGGAGGCAATCGATGTATGCACAGATGGTCGATACCGGAGCGAAGCGCGTCCGCTCGCTCGACGAGCTCTCGCCAGAGGAGCGCGATTTCCAGGAGCGCATCGATGCCGACATCAAGATCGAGCCGAAAGACTGGATGCCGGAGGCCTACCGCAAGACGCTGATCCGCCAGATCTCGCAGCACGCGCACTCGGAGATCGTCGGCATGCTGCCCGAGGGCAACTGGATCACGCGGGCGCCGAGCCTGAAGCGCAAGGCGATCCTGATGGCCAAGGTCCAGGATGAAGCGGGGCATGGCCTCTACCTCTACTGCGCCGCGGAGACGCTGGGCGTCTCGCGCGACGAGCTCGTCGCCGACCTGCATTCGGGCAAGGCCAAGTATTCGAGCATCTTCAACTATCCGACGCTGACCTGGGCCGACATCGGCGCCATCGGCTGGCTGGTCGATGGCGCCGCGATCATGAACCAGATTCCCCTCTGCCGTTGCTCGTTCGGCCCCTACTCGCGGGCGATGATCCGCGTCTGCAAGGAGGAGAGCTTTCACCAGCGCCAGGGCTTCGACATCATGATGACCCTGTGCAAAGGCACGCCCGCGCAGAAGGCGATGGCGCAGGACGCTCTGAACCGCTGGTGGTGGCCGTCGCTCATGATGTTCGGGCCGCCCGACGCGACCTCGGTCCATAGCGCGCAGTCGGCGCAGTGGAAGATCAAGATGCTGTCCAATGACGAGCTCCGCCAGCGCTTCATCGATCAGACCGTGCCGCAGGCGGACTATCTCGGCATTGCCATGCCCGATCCCGAGCTCAAGTGGAACGACGAGCGCGGCCACTACGATTTCGGTCCCATCGACTGGGACGAGCTGTTCAACGTGGTCAAGGGTAACGGTCCGTGCAATCGCGAGCGGCTGAAAGCGCGGGTGGATGCGTGGGAAGACGGTGCGTGGGTGCGCAACGCGGCGATGGCGCATGCCGAAAAGCATGCCGCACGGAAAGCGGCGCAGGCGACTGGCGAGGGAATGCGATGAGTCGCGAATGGCCGTTGTGGGAAATCTTCATCCGCTCGCAGCACGGGCTCGCGCACAAGCACGTCGGCAGCCTGCACGCGCCCGACGCGGAGATGGCGGTGAAGAACGCGCGCGACGTGTACACCCGCCGCAATGAAGGGGTCAGTATCTGGGTCGTTCGGTCGGCGGATATCGTGGCCAGCTCGCCGGGGAAGAAGGAACCGATGTTCGAGCCGGCGAGCAGCAAGGTCTACCGCCATCCGACTTTTTTCCCGATGCCCGATGAAGTCAAGCACATCTGACATGGCCACCGACCCGCAGCGCCTCGAATACATCCTTCGGCTCGCCGACAGCGACCTGATCCTCGCCCAGCGGCTCGGCGAATGGGTGGGTCACGGGCCGGTGCTCGAGGAAGACATCGCGCTCACCAACGTCGGCCTGGATCTGCTGGGGCAGGCCCGGCTGTGGTTTGCGTACGCCGGCGAAATCGACGCGAGAATGCGAGGCACGGGCCGCAGCGAGGACGAATTTGCGTACCTCCGCGAAGGCGGAGGCTTTCACAATCTGCTGCTCGCCGAGCAACCCAACGGCAGCTACGCGGAAACGACGGCGCGCCAGTTCTATTTCGATGTCTGGCATCAGTTGCTGCTCAGGGGCCTCGCGGGCTCGCGCGACCCGCGCATCGCCGAAATCGCAGCAAAGGCGCTAAAGGAAGTGGCGTACCACGCGGAGCGCAGCGCCGACTGGGTGGTCAGGCTCGGCGACGGCACCGAGCTCTCGCACAACAGGATGCAGTCGGCGATCGACCATCTTTGGCCGTATACCGGAGAGATGTTCACCGCCGACGAAACCGACTTGGCACTCGTCGCCGACGGACTCGCGCCTGACGTCGGCGCGCTTCAGCCGCTCTGGCGTGAACGCGTCGCCGCGGTGCTGGAGCAGGCGACGCTGACGCTGCCGTCGACAGCGTGGATGCAACGCGGAGGAAGGCAGGGCGTTCATACCGAGCATCTCGGCCATCTGCTGGCGGAGATGCAATCGCTGCATCGCGCGCACCCGGGGGCCCAGTGGTGAGCACGACTGAGGCGGCAACGATCCTTGCGCAGAAACCCGGCGTGGACGCCATTTGGCGGGCGGTCGCCGCAGTGCCGGATCCCGAGATCCCGGTGATCTCGGTGGTCGATCTGGGCATCATTCGCGATGTCGAGTGGCGTAATGACGAGTGGGTGATCTCGGTGACGCCGACCTACTCCGGCTGTCCCGCGACGGAGGTCATCGCCGCCGACATCGGTCGCGCGCTGATCGCGGCGGGCGTCGCGAAGTTTCGCATCGAAACCCGCCTCGCGCCGCCGTGGACCACCGACTGGATCGCGCCGGGCGCGCGAAAGAGGCTCGCCGACTACGGCATCGCACCGCCAAGTGAGCGCGGCGCGGCACCGGGATCGTCAATCCGCATCGACATCAGCGCCCTGCGTCGCAACCTGGCCGACCAGGCGCCTGTTGCCTGTCCGCGCTGTCATTCGCTGCGCACGCGCGAGCAGTCCCGCTACGGATCGACGCCGTGCAAGGCGCAATACCGTTGCGATGAGTGCCTCGAGCCCTTCGACTATTTCAAACCGCACTGATGCCGTTCGAACCGCCGTCCCGGTTCGCATTCATCAATGAGCAAGTTCCATCCCCTGAAAATCGCTTCGGTGGCGCGCGAAACCCGCGACGCCGTAGCCGTGACCTTCGACGTGCCACCGGCTTTGGTCGATGCATTTCGTTTCCAGCAGGGCCAGCACCTGACGCTGCGCGCCGACATCGGCGGCGAGCACGTGCGCCGGTCGTATTCGATCTGCTCGGCGGTGCAGGACAGCGAGCTGCGCATCGCTGTCAAGAAGACGCCTGGCGGAGCGTTCTCGACCTGGGCCAACGAGCATCTGAGGCCGGGCGCGACCATCGACGTGATGCCGCCGATGGGACACTTCAACGTCGCGCTGGAGCCGGCGAATCGCAAGCACTATCTGGGATTCGCCGCCGGCAGCGGCATCACACCCCTATTGTCGATCGTCAAGACGACGCTGCTGACGGAAGCCGAAAGCCGTTTCACGCTTTTCTACGGCAACCGCTCGTCCAGCGCTGTCATTTTCCGCGAGGAGCTTGCCGACCTGAAGGATCGCTTCCTCGATCGACTGAACCTCGTCTACGTCATGAGCCGCGAGCCGCAAGACATCGAAATACTCAATGGCCGCATCGACCGCAAGAAGGCCGATGCGTTGCTGGATCATTGGGTGGACATGAGCGAGGTCGATACCGCGTTCGTCTGCGGCCCGGACGGCATGATGCAGGCGGTCGCGGAGTCGCTGCAGGCGCACGGACTGGCCAAGTCGCGGATCAAGATCGAGCTATTCGCGGCGAGCATCCCCAAGCACCAGCACAAGGTGCCGGAAGCGCTTCCGCCAGGGCATTCCGAATGCGCGGTGACGGTGATCATCGACGGCGCCCGGCGCGAATACACGCTGGAGAAATCCAAGGAGAACATTCTCGACGCGGCGCTGAGGCAGGGCATCGAGTTGCCCTATTCGTGCAAAGGCGGAGTGTGCTCGACCTGTCGCGCCAAGCTGATCGAGGGCGAGGTCGACATGGACGTCAACTTCGCGCTCGAGGACTACGAGGTCGCGCGCGGATTCGTGCTCTGCTGTCAGAGCTATCCGGTAACCGACAAGGTGACTGTGGACTTCGATCAGGGCGCGTGATCGTTAGCCGAGACATTACGGTCACCGCCGCAAGCTGCTAATCTCCCCTCATCCATACGGAGCATTTCCTTTGTCACATTCCTTGTTCGAACGTCACCAGCCGCTGCTCGAGCAGGCGCTCGCGGCCATTGCCGGACGCGGCTATTGGAGCGCATTCCCCGAGTCGCCAAGCCCCAAGGTCTACGGCGAAGGGGCGGCGGAATCGGGCAAAGCGGCGTTCGATGCGCTGCTGAACAAGCCGTTTCCGATGCAGCTTCCCGGTAGCCGGGGAACGGTGGGCGCCGAAATGTCGCCGTACGGCATCGCGCTCGGCATCGGCTATCCGAAAGTCGAGCTCGATCCCCTCTTCGCCGCCATTGCCAAAGCCGAGCCTGCATGGCGCAAGGCGGGACCGGAAGCATGGGTCGGCGTCGCGCTGGAGATTCTCGCCCGCATCAACAAGCGCAGCTTCGAGATCGCCCATGCGGTCATGCACACCACCGGCCAGGCATTCGTGATGTCGTTCCAAGCCGGCTGTCCGCACGCCCAGGATCGCGCGCTCGAGGCGGTCGCCTACGCCTGGGACGAGCTGAGGCGCATCCCGGCCAAAGCCTATTGGGAAAAGCCGCAGGGCAAGAACGAGCCGCTGAAAATGGAAAAGCACTACCGGATCGTGCCGCGGGGCATTGCGCTGGTGATCGGCTGCAACACGTTTCCGACCTGGAACGGCTATCCGGGCATGTTCGCGAGCCTCGCCACCGGCAATGCGGTCATCGTCAAGCCGCATCCCAACGCCATCCTGCCGTTGGCGATCACGGTGCAAATCGCGCGCGAGGTGCTCACCGAAGCGGGCTTCGATCCCAATATCGTGACCCTGGTCGCGCACGATGCCACCGACGATACCGCGCAGAAGCTGGCGCTGCGACCGGAGGTGAAGCTCATCGACTTCACCGGCAGCAGCGCCCACGGCGACTGGCTGGAGAAGAACGCCCGCCAGGCGCAGGTATATACCGAAAAGGCGGGGGTGAATCAGATCGTCGTCGACTCGGCGGCCGACATCAAAGGCGTCGCGCGCAATGTCGCCTTCTCGCTCGCGCTGTACACCGGGCAGATGTGCACCGCCCCGCAGAACATTTACATTCCTCGCGGCGGCATCGACACTGCCGAGGGCCACCTGTCGTTCGATCAGGTGGCGCAGGCACTGACCGAGAGCGTGCAAAAGCTGGTCGGCGATCCGGCACGCGCGGTGGAGATTCTGGGCGCGGTGGTCAACGATGGCGTGGCCAAGCGGATCGACGCGGCGCGCGCGGTCGGCTCGGTTCTGCTCGACAGCCAGACGATCACGCATCCGCAGTTTCCCGGGGCGACAATTCGTACGCCGATGCTGATCAAGCTCGAGGCCGGCGACGACGCGACCTATCTCAAGGAATGGTTCGGCCCCATCGCTTTCGTCATTGCCACCGACGGCACCGCGCAAAGTCTCGACATCGCGCGGCGCGCGGTCAGGGACCATGGCGCGCTGACGCTTTCGGTCTACTCGACCGATCCGAAAGTCATCGAGGATGCAATCGAGTTGGCCGAAGACACCGGCGTGGCGCTATCGATCAACCTGACCGGAGGCGTCTTCGTCAACCAGTCGGCCGCTTTCTCCGACTTTCATGGCACGGGTGCGAATCCGGCGGCAAACGCGTCGCTGACCGACGCGGCGTTCGTCGCCAACCGATTTCGCGTGGTGCAGCACCGGATGCACGTGGGCGCATGAATTACGAGCACATCCTTTTCGCCGTCGAAGGCGGGGTCGCG
>JALZAN010000094.1 GCA_030948365.1 Pseudomonadota bacterium | reverse complement strand
CTATCCGGCGCCGGCGACGGCGCGAACAGCGCCTCCATTTCGCGGCGTGTGCGGTACGCGGGAAGGTTGACGTCGATCGCCACATCGTCCCAGACCAGCGGCTGGCCCTGTCGCACCGGACGCTTGAGCTTGACGTCATGGGCGAGGCCCAGCGGCAGGCCGCCGAGCGCGATGGACGTGGCCGCGGGCAGAAGCTTGCCCCACACCGTGTAGCCGCCTTCACCGTCGAGCGACTCGCCCGGCGCGAGATCGCGCTTCGCGGTAGCCACCACGTCGGCGTTGAAGCACGATGCCGCGCCGGTCGCCTCGCCGCGCAGCCCCACCGACGCGACCGAGATGCCGACCTCGAGCCCGATCAGGTGCCAGCGCTTGTACAGGCACGCGTAACGGCCGCTGTCGTCGGTGCGAACCATGTATTCGCTGAAGCAGTTGCGGATGTACTCGGTGTCGCCTTCGAACACGACGAAGACGCCGAAGCGGATGTCGTAGCCGATGGGCGAGCCGTCGCGCTGCAGCGACGAGATCACTTCGACCTGGCCTTTGCGATGCAGCACGCCTCCCTCGCCGCGCGGGCGGCAGATCGACGGAATCTCATCGATCGAGCCGGGCGGGTAGGTGAGTCCGTCCGGCGGCGCGACGAGGCCCGTCGCATTGCAGACGGCGGTGCTTTCGATCGCCGGCTTCGACCCGTCAAGGAAGGAATTGAACATCTTCGGGTTGAGGCCGCCGATCCGTGCCTGCTCCGGCGTCAGTCCGTAATGTCCCCACACCGTTTCCGGCGTCGACTGGGCGAAATGCGGCAGCCACTTGTGGCCTCGCCCGGCAGCGACCACGGCGAAGCCGGCCGCACGCGCCCAATCGACGAGGTCGCAGATCAGCGCCGGCTGGTCGCCGAAAGCAAGGCTGTAGACGACTCCTGCCTCAGCGGCCCTGCGCGCCAGTAACGGACCGCAAAACGCGTCGGCTTCGACGGTGACGTTGACGACGCTCTTGCGCTGGCGAAACGCTTCCAGGCAGTGCTCGACCGCCGCGATCGGATGGCCGGTGCACTCGATAACGATCTCGATCGCCGGATGGCGAACCATCGCCTGCCAGTCGTCGCCGACATGCGTCGTGCCGTGACGCAATGCATCGTCCAGCGAAGGCGCGTCGAAGCGCTCCGCGGTCCATCCGACGCGCTGAAGGTTGACGATCGCCCTCGCGGGAGCAAGATCGGCGATCGCTGCCAGGTGCACTCCCGGTGTCTTCGGCACCTGCGCGAGATACATTGCGCCGAATTTCCCGGCGCCGATCAATCCGACGCGCAGCGGCCGTTGCTCGGCGGCGCGCTTTTGCAACCCGGCGTAGAGGCTCATGCGCTCGAGGTCGTTTCAGGCGGCGAGGCTTGCATCGAGGGCGCTTTGTGGCGTGCCCGCCTTCCACGGCAGTGCGACCTCGTAGTTCTTCAGCAGGCAATCGTCGGGAAGGCATTCGATCGGCGTGAAGTCGCGATGCGCGATGTACTCGGGGCGCTTGAACCGCCGGATGTGGTTCGACACCGCGCACAAGCTCAGGTACACGCTGACCCGGTTCCACGGCGAAAGATTCGACGTCGACGCGTGAACCAGGCACGAATGAAACAGGATCATCGATCCGGCAGGGCCTTTGGGTGCAACGATGCCGCCGCGGTCGACCAGGCGGGCGATGGTGTCGTGGCTGATGGTCCACAGCGGATAGCTGGTCGTCGACGTGTCGTGAGCCGCGTCGAGCACCCCCAGCTTGTGGCTGCCGGGAATGAACATCAGCGGACCGTTGAACTCATTGACTTCATCGAGGAAGATCGCCACGTTCATCGCCCGCGGCTCGGGCATGTCGTCGTCGTTCCTCCAGGTGCCGAAGTCCTGGTGCCATTGCCAGACGTCGCCGTCGAAAGCCATCTTGCCGTTGACCTTGAACTGATGCATGTACACCGGTTCGCCGAACACCTGCACCGCCGGTTCGATCATGCGAGGGTGGCGCGCGAGCCGCGCGAACGGCGCGCTGTACATATGCGCGGCGAAGTTGGTGCGCACGGCATCGCTGCCCTTTTCGCGCACGTTTTCCTGCCGGCGCTCGGCGTAGAGCCGCGGCACTTCGTCAGACAGGACTGCGATTTCCTCCGGCTTGAACAGCGCGGGAAAAAACAGGTAACCCTCACGGTCCAGTCGCGCCTGCTGCTCGGAGTCGAGTTTCATTCGATGTCTCCTTGTCTGTTCCGCCCCGATTCTATCCGCTATGATCGGCGGCGGCGAGGCCAAGGCAGGACGTGACGCGGGGCAGGGACGCGAACGCAAAGGAGTGAAATGACGACACTACGGGAACGATTTGGCAGACCGCTCCGGCTCGGCGTGGTCGGCGGGGGACCGGACTCCTGGATCGGCCGCATGCATCGCGGCGCGGCCGAAATGGACGGCTGGTGGCGTCCGATCGCCGGTGTCTTTTCGAGCGATTCCGCGCGCTCGCGGGCCGCCGGTGCGGCGCTGGGATTCGACACCGCCAGAAGCTACGGCGACGTCGACGAAATGCTGCGGCAGGAGCGCGCCCGTCCCGACGGCATCGACGCGGTGGCGATCATGACACCCAACGATACGCACTACCGCTACGCGGTTGCCGCGCTCGATGCGGGGCTCGACGTCGTGTGCGACAAGCCGGTGACGCACGATTTTGCCGAAGCCTGCGACCTGGTCGCGCGCACCCGGCGCGGTGGGCGCCTGTTTGCCCTCGCGCACGGCTATTCCGCCTATCCGATGACGCGTTACGCACGGCAGCTGGTGCGCGACGGCGCGCTGGGCACCGTGCGGCTGGTGCAGGTCGAGTACATCCAAAGCGGTATGGCGACCCGAGTCGAGGACGGTCCGCAGAACAACCGCGTTCGCTGGATCCGTGACCCGCAGCGCAGCGGTCTGGCGCTGGTGATGAGCGCGATCGGCTGCCATGCGCAGCATCTGGCGAGCTTCGTTGCCGGGCTTTCGATCGCGCGCCTCGCGGCCGATGTTGGCGCGCTCCTTCCCGGACGCCGAGTCATCGACTATGTTTCGGCCTTGCTCGAGTTCGACGGCGGCGCGCGCGGCACATTCACGGTGACCCAGGCGGCCGCCGGTGGAGAAAACGACATACGGCTGCGGATCTACGGCGACAAGGGCATGCTCGACTGGTCGCATCGCGATGCGAGTTACATGAGGCTTGCGTTGCAGGGCGAGGCAATGCGCGTCATCGGCCGCGGCGACCCATTTCTGCCGCCGGAAATCATTGCCGCGGGACGCACGCCCCGCGGTCATCCCGAGGGCCTGCGCGAAGCGTTTGCCAATATCTACGCCGAGGTGGCGCAGGAACGCATGGCTCGCAGCCTCAACGAAAACGTGCCGGACCTCCCGTATCCGCGCATCGAGGATGGTGCGCATACGATGGCGTTCATCGAGGCCTGCTTGGCATCGCAGGCGTCGCATGGATGGGCGGAGGTGGCGAAGCTGCCGGTGACGTGATCATCGGCCGCTGAAGGCATGAGGCTTCGCGCGACTATTCTTCGTCGACCTTGGCCCGAGCCGATTTGATTTGTCCGCGCCGCACCTTGGTGTCGACGCGGCGGCGCTGCGAGCTCCGCGTCGGGCGCGTTGGCTTGCGCACGCGCGGCGCGTGAGCGGCCGCGTCGACCAGCGCCTGCAGCCGCCCCAGCGCGTCATCCCGATTCTGATCGAGACTCCGGAACCGCTGCGCCTTGATGACCACCACACCGTCCGCGGTGATGCGCCGATCTTTGGAAGCGAGGAGCCTCGTCTTGACCGGCTCGGGCAGCGTCGATGCGGGAATGTCGAAGCGCAGTTGCGCCGCGCTCGACACCTTGTTGACGTTCTGGCCGCCGGCTCCCTGGGCGCGGATCGCCGACCATTCGATTTCTTCCGCGACGATGTTGATCATGTTTGCGGAAACATCCGCCGCCAGCCATCGGCGCCGAGGACGCGCAGCGTTTCGATGTTGCGCTCAAAAATCGCGGCGGGGTCGGGAAATGCGGCCACGGCCCGCGCGATGCTGGCTTCGCGCAGCAGATGCAGCATGGGATAGGGCGATCGATTGGTGAAATTGCCGACATCGTCGGCAGCGGTTCCCGCGAACTGATAGCGCGGATGAAAGCTCGCGATCTGAATCGCGCCGCGAAGTCCCAGCGAATCGCGCTTGTGATCGGCGCGGCCGAGGAACGCGTTGTACTCGATGAAATCGTTGAGCACGCGCGGGTGAATCAGCAGCGTCGTTTCGCAATCGCGGGCAGGCGTCGAATCGAGGGCCGACAATTCACGCCCGAGATCGTCGAGCAGCGCGCTTTCATCGGCTGCGTCGCTGACGCAATAACGAATGCGCTCGCCCGCGTAGACGGCCTTGGCGAAGGGGCAGAGGTCGAGGCCGATGACGGCGCGCTCGAGCCAGCCGCGGGTATCGGCGAGTACCGCCGCGACGTCCGGCTGCGCTGGTCTCGTGTTCATCATGCTCACAGCGCTTTAGTCGCCGGCCGGCGCCGCGGCCTTGCGCCAGACCGTGGCCAGCCACGGCTGCTGCTCGCGCGCCAAGCCCTCCGGTCGGTAGTAGTGCGCAAGCTCGGCGAATCCCGCCCTCGTCACATAATGTCGCCACGTTTCGAGACGGTGGTAGGCGCCATAGCGCCCACGACTCCATCCTTCCTGATCGTCGCCGTGCGGGTTCGAGCTGAACAGAACGCCGCGGGGCTTCAGGCTCGCGTGGAGCTCGCACAGAACGCGGGGCAGCTCCCCCGACGGAACATGAAACAACGCGGCGTTGGCGAACACGCCGTCGAACCGTTCCGGCGGCAAATCCAGATGCAGAAAGTCCTGCTGCAAAACTTCGCATCCGGAATGGTCGCGCGCCATCGATGCGAAGCGCTCGAGCGCATCGAGTCCGATCGCGCGATGGCCGAGGCCGGTCAGCGTCTTGAGATCGCGTCCGGGGCCACAACCGAAGTCGAGAATCGTGTACGGTGGTTCGCCCTCGATGGCCGCGAGCATGGCGTCGATGTTCTGACTCACGTCGTGATCGCGGGTGCCCTCCCAGAAGGCATCGGCGCGCTGCGCGTAGTGTTCCAGGGTGCCGGCGACGATCGCGTCCGCGGAATCGCCTGGGACGGCGGGGTTCACGGGTTTGCGTCCCGCTGCCGACAACACGTCCGCGTTTTGCACGACGCTACCCAACGCCCTCGATCGCGCGCGCTTTGCATCGGGCGCGTCAAGGCGCCGGCGGACGCGGCGTCGGCGTCACCACGTCGGTCTGGTCGTCGATGTAGCTCAACGCCTGATTGAGCATCGAAAGCGCGCTGGCGGTGTTTCCCGCGGCAAGCTGGTCCCGCACCTCGATGATGATCTGGCGCAGCCTCTGCTCGTACGCCTCCGCGCTTTCGAGCTCCTTGACGAGTCGGGCGACCTCGGATGATGAACTGGCGTCCTCGATAGGCATGGTCGATCTCTCCATGGAATGCGGCCGTTGCAAATCTGCTTCGAGCGTCAAGCGGATCGTCCTACGCGGCTGCAGGCGATCATGGCACGGGTCGGGCCGGCGGCCCGACATAGACCGGCGCGGGACGCGCAAACCACGCATGCAGCAGGTCATAGACCAGCAGATAGTTCTTTTGCTGAAAGCTCGCGTGCGAGATGCCCGGCATCACCGTGAACTGCTTGTCGGCGCTCGGCAGCCGCTTGAAAAATTCGATCAGGTCGTCGAACGCGGCGATACCGTCGTACTGGCCGCGCAGGATGAGCGTCGGTGCCGTGATCATCGCCGGGTCGGCGAGCGGCAACTTCGAGCACATGTCGATATAGGTTCCATTGGGCATCGAGTCGTCGAGCGCGAGAATGGCGTCGGCAAAAGCGTCGACGACGCTCCGTTCGGCGGTCTCGGGATGGTCGCGTTCGAAAATAGAGTAGACGAACGCGCGATCGATGGGACGGCGCTTTCGGGCCAGGAACTGCGGCAGCTTCTTGCGCCGCTCTCCCAGCGTCGGCGCGCCGTCGCCGGTCCAGACGAAGGCGTCGAGCGCGAGACGCGACACGCGCTTCGGGTGGCGCTGGGTGAACAGTGCCGCGCGCAGCGCGCCCGACGAGATGCCGTACATCATCACGTCGGGTTCGCCTCGCCTGCCTGAAATGTAGTCGGTCGCGGCAGCCAGGTCGTCGGCCCCGTTGGCGATGTCGCAGGTAATGTCTCGCGACTTGTCGGAGCGTCCATAGCCTTCCATGTCCACGCTCCAGGCGACGAACCCGCGCCGCGCGAACCAGTCCATCACCGACGAATCGGGTCGTCCGTCGACGTAGAGGTCGAACGTCGGTTGCGAGGCCATCGACGAGCCGTGCACGAACACGATCGCTGGCTTGCCCGCGGGCGAGCCGACGAATTTTTCCCAGAGAAAGAGCTTGACGCCGGCTTTGCTGGTCCAATGTTCGACACCGGTCACTGGCGACTGGGCAAGCGCGTGGTCCCGAGTCGGGCTCGCCAAGTCGCGCTGCGCGTGCGCGGTGCTGCTCATTTCGGCCTCGGCGATTCGAGTTTGGCGTCGGGCACCGAGAGCTTTCCTGCGCGAGACTCGCGCGCCGCCGTCACTACCGCGCGCGCGACATTGCGCACCTCTTCCTGCACGTCCTGGTCCCGGTCCAGTGCGTCGTGGCTGGTCGCGTACGGCTCGAAATAACCGACGTAGCGATCCAGGCGCGACGTCGAGCCGGCGTCGATCAGCCCCATCCAGTCGAGCCAGTCGGAGAGGGAACGTCGCACTCGCTCGATGCCGGCCACGTCGCCGTGCACCACCAGACCGTACACGCGGCCGGCGAGATGCTTGGGATAGGGCCAGCCCTTGAGCTCGAGCGCTTTGGCCTTTGCCGGGTCCTTGCCTGAAGTCGAAGTCGAAGTCGGGTCCGGGTTGCCGCCGTCGGCGCACACCAGTCGGTCGCACATCGGGTCCTTGAACGACTGTGTGAACCTATCGTGGAACTGAATCCGGGATAGCTGGGCGGGCGCCTGGCCCTTGCGGATTTTGGTCATGCGTCAGACTGCTTCGAGGATGAACAAACCATCACGCCAAATGATGACACCGAATGCGGCCGATCATCAAAAGATTCCGTCGATCGAATGGACGGCTTTCCTAGTCGACCTTGGCGCCCGTTTCACGCACGATTTTCGCCCACCGATCCTTCTCCATGCGAAAGAACGCGCCGAACTCGGCCGGCGACGATCCGACGACTTCGATGCTGGCGTTGGCCATGTATCGCTTTGCCGCGTCGCCGGCGAGGACGGCGAGCAGCTCGCGGTGGATCCGTTCGATGACCGGTGCCGGTGTCGCCTTGGGCGCCAGCAACCCGAGCCACACATAAGCCTCATAGCCGGCGACACCCGCTTCGGCGACGGTCGGCACTTCCGGCAGTTGCGGCGCGCGCTTGGCTCCCGTGACCGCGAGCGCGCGAAGCTTGCCGCTTCGAATGTGTCCCAGCATTCCGGCCATGCCGGGTATCGACATTTGAACGCGCCCGCCGAGGAGATCGGTGGTGGCCTGACCGCTGCCGCGATAGGGGATGTGGTTCATCTGCATGCCCGTCATCGATGCAAGCAGGGCCGCGAAAAGGTGCTGGCCGCTGCCGTTGCCCGACGACGCATAATCGATCTGGCCCGGGCGGGAATTCACGAAGTCGATGAATGCGTTGAGCGTGCTCGCGGGGACCGCGGGGTGCACCACCACCACGCCCGGCTCACGGCCGATCAGCGAAATCGGGGCGAAGTCCTCGATGGGATCGAACGTAAGCTGCGTATACAGGCTCGCGCTGATCGCATTGGTCTGCGACGCGAGCAGCAAGGTGTAGCCATCGGGCGCGGACTTGGCGACGATCTCGGTGCCGATGGTCGCGCCGGCGCCCGGCTTGTTTTCGACAATCACGCCCTGGCCCAAACGCTTCGAAAGCTCTTCTGCGATCAGCCGCATTGGTCCATCGACGGCACCGCCCGGCGAGAATGGAACGATGACGCGTATCGGGCGACTGGGGTAGGAC
>JALZAN010000010.1:14506-24724 GCA_030948365.1 Pseudomonadota bacterium | reverse complement strand
GTGTGGACCAATCGCTGGCGCGCTCCACGCGTCCATCCGGCGTACGCAGCTCGACGCCGCGCGCATCACCCGTCAGTCGAGCGACCGTCTGGCCCAAGGGCGAGGCGAGATCCAGTTCGTCGCGATCGCCACTGTGGCTCCAGTGAAAAGTCGCGGTGAACGCGTCCGCGTCATGGCGCGCAGAGAGCCGGCCGGTAACTTCATACGCGGCGCGTGGATCCGCGAACCTGATTTGCCGTACGTCGGTGGAGGAGAGCGATGCGCAACCGCAGGTCACCAGCACGCTCGCGATCGCCGCGAGGCGAGCGCCGCGCTCTGAAAAACCCATCAGCGCTTGGGGCCGGGCGCTACGGGGCGAGTCGGCGCACGGTCTCGAGAAGAAGCGCGTTATCCGGCGTCTCCTTGAGTTGCGACTGCCAGACTTGCCTAGCGTGATCGCGCTCACCCTTGGCCCATAGAACTTCGCCAAGATGCGCGGCAATTTCGGGATCGGGCCGATCGGCCAGCGCCCGGCGCAGGAATTTTTCCGAATCACCGAGATTGCCCATGCGGAAATAGGCCCAGCCCATGCTATCGAGAATCGACGGGTCTTCCGGGGCGAGCTTGAGCGCCTTCTCGATGAGCTTCAGGCCTTCGGCGGTCCGCGGCGTGCGGTCGACGAGGGTGTAGCCGAGGGCATTGAGTGCCTGTGGATTGTCCGGCTTGAGCTCGATCAAACGCGTCAGCCGCGACTCGACTTCGTCCAGGCGATCGAGCTTCTCCGCCACCATCGCGACGTCGTAAATCAGCTCGGCGGAATCCGGGTCCGCGTCCAGCGCGCTGGACAGCACCGTGTAAGCGCCATTGTAGTCTCCGGCATCGCGCAGCAGCTGCGCTTCCGCCTGGTGCAATTCGATGGCGCGCTCGCGACCTTCCGGCTTGAGCGACGCCAGATACCGGCGCGCGGCGTCCATGTCACCCTTTTTTGCCAGTACGGTGGCGATGCGCAGCGTCGCGATCCAGGCCCGCTCGCCTTCGGAGACTTCGCGGTAGCGCGCGATCGCCTCGTCGTAGCGCTTGGTTTCCTCGGCGATCTGTCCCAGATAAAACGCCACTGAGCTTGCATCGACGCCCGCGCTCCGGAGCTCTTCGAAGATGCGCTCGGCGGTCACGTAATCTTTCATCTGCACCGAGATCGCGGCGACCGCGAACTGTATGTCGCGATCGGATTTGTCTTCGTCGAGCAGTCGCTGGAACAGCCCGCGCGCTTCGGCGAACCGCTTTTGCTCGACGTAGAGTTGCGCCAACGCACCGGTCGCCGCGCGCGACTCTGGCGCACTCGCGAGGAAGCTGTTCAGGTACCGAATGGCGCCGTCCGGGGACGTCTTGGCAAGAATATCCGCCTTCATCAGCGCAGCGCGCTCCCAGCCCGGCTTAAGCTCCAGGGCACGGTCGGCTTCGCGCACCGATGCCGCGGAAATTTCCAGATCCGAGAGTCCCGTGTTGTATCCGGCCAGCGCCACCGCGAAATGGGCCTCGGCGACGCTGGGATACGGCTTGGCCAGCTCGGAGATGAGCCGATAGACGATGTTCTTGTCGGTTTGCGCCGCAAGCGCCTGGTTGAGCTGTACGAACGCATCGCCGAGCGTCTTGGCGTCGGCGCCCGCCTCCGCCAGCACGCGTTCGAGCTCCGCCTTCAAGTCGCCACCGGCGCCCGGGAGCGAAAGGGTCGCGACCATCTGTCGCGCTCGATCGGCGGTGGGATCGAGCTTGGCCCACAAACGCGCCGCCTCGAGCGCCAAGTCCCGCTGACGGGCGAAAAGCGCGACCTCAGTCGCGCGCCGCGCGAGTCCTGCGTCCTGCGCATCCCGCGCGGCCTCGAAATACGCGCGCGCCGCAAGCGCGGGTGCGCCACGCTGCAGAGCGATGTCGCCGACCAGCATCCGATAGACGAGCTCCGCAGTCAGCGGGCGGGTGGTGGCGGCGCCCGCTGAGGGAGCAGCGGTAGACTCCGCCGCATCGGGGGCTGTTTGCGCCATAGCCGCTTCGCCAGCCGCGCCGAGCAGGAACGTCAGACTCAGCGCCGCGAGATTGGACGCCAGTCGGGACCGGGGATGCGGGCTTCGAGGAACCATGTGAATCGCTTTTTTGCGCTGCCGGGTAACGCCAGAGAGCATTCAATCTTAGGTTATATTGGGCGAAGCAACAAACGCGCCCCGACCCATGCCCGAACTGCCTGAAGTCGAAACCACTCGGCGCGGGATCTCGCCTTACGTGGAAGGGCAGAAAGTGACGGCGGTCAGGCTGTACGACCGCCGGTTACGCTGGCCGGTTCCAGAGGATCTCCCGCAACGGCTCATCGGTCGGACGGTCGACAGGGTCGATCGACGCAGCAAGTATCTGCTGTTTCGCGTGGGTTTGGATACGCTGCTCATCCATCTCGGGATGACCGGCAGTCTGCGCGCTTACAAGGACGCGCCGCCTAAGCGCGTGCACGACCATGTCGACCTCGAGTTCGGCAATGGCATTGTTCTGCGCTATCACGACCCGCGGCGGTTCGGGACCATGCTCTGGTCGCCCGGCGCCGCGCACCACCCGCTGTTGGCCGGGCTTGGGCCGGAACCGCTGGGTGCCGACTTCGATCCCGACCATCTGTTTCGCGCCACGCGCAAGCGCCGCGCCGCGATCAAGCTGGCGCTGATGGACAATCGCATCGTCGTCGGCGTTGGCAACATCTACGCCAACGAGGCGCTGTTCCGTGCCGGCATTCGCCCGACTCGTGCCGCGAACCGGATCTCGGCGCAACGATTGCGGCGACTGCGCGAAGCCGTTCGCGAGACGCTTGCCGACGCGATTGCGCAGGGGGGCAGCACCCTGCGGGACTACGTCGACGGCAACGGCGCCGCCGGCCGCTTTCAGCTTCATTATTTCGTCTACGGACGCGAGGGACGCCCGTGCCGCGTCTGCGGCGCGGCGATCCGCTCGGTCCGGCTGGGCGGACGGGCGACTGCCTATTGCCCGAAATGCCAGCGCTGAGTCTGGGTCAGGCGCGCAGCGCGCCGGCTCCGTCTCCCACCTGAAATAAGCATGGCGCACTTTGTGCTAGAGTCTTTGCACGGCGTTCGACCCGATAGAGTGGCGGCAGCCACCCAGGGAAGGACCCAGCGGGCGCTCGATCGCTTGTCGGCCCGCGGCGAACATCGGCTTTCGGCACCCACGAGCTTTCGGCCCGCGCCCCAGGGAGGCGCAATAATGATGCAGTCAAGAGAACTGGCGGCGCGATTCGAGGCGTACAGCGACTGGCGACGGCGCCTGTCCGCGGGCATCTCCGGCCTGCACGAGTGGCTTTCGGCGCAGGAGTTGGCCGATGCGCACACCGACCTCAGCATCCAGCACCTGCTCGAGCGGCTGCACCAGGATCAACTGGTTGTCGCCTTTGTGGCCGAGTTCTCGCGCGGCAAGTCAGAGCTGATCAACGCAATCTTTTTCGCCGACTTCGGCCAGCGCTTGCTGCCGTCCGCCGCCGGCCGCACGACGATGTGTCCGACCGAGCTGCTCTACGACTCCACGAGACCGCCGTCGATCCGCCTTTTGCCCATCGAGACGCGCTCGCGCGACGGCTCGGTGACCGAATTCAAGAATTACGCCGACGAGTGGGTAACCCTTGCGCTCGACCTGTCCTCAGCGGACAAGATGAGCGAGGTCCTGTCGCAAGTGTCGCAAACCAAGCGGGTGCCGATCGTGCTGGCTCGCAAGTACGGTCTTTACGACGAGGGCGACGTCCTTGCGCCGATGTCCGCGGCCGAGGAGGCCGCCGTAGACATTCCGTGCTGGCGCCACGCGGTGATCAATTTCCCGCATCCGCTCCTGCAGCAGGGGCTGGTGATACTCGACACGCCGGGCCTGAATGCGATCGGCACCGAGCCCGAGCTCACGCTCAACCTGCTGCCCAACGCTCATGCGGTGCTGTTCATCCTCGCCGCGGACGCCGGAGTCACCAAGACCGACATCGATGTATGGCGGAACCACCTGGTTGGTGAAAACGCGGCCACCAAGGAAGGCCGGCTGGTTATCCTGAACAAGATCGACGGATTGTGGGACGACCTCCGGTCAGCCGCACAGATCGAGTCGGAGATCTCCCGACAGGTGCGAAGCAGTGCCGAGTTGCTGGCGATTCCGCCGGCGCAGGTGTTCCCGGTCTCGGCGCAAAAGGCACTCCTGGCCAAGGTCAACGGCGACGACGCGCTCCTGGCCAGGAGCCGGTTGCCGCAGCTGGAACTTGCCCTGTCGAAGGAGCTCATCCCGGCGAAGCGACACATCGTTGGCTCGGCGACGCATACCGCAATCCGCTCGCTGGCAGCGAGCACGCGCACGATCCTCGACAGCCGGATTGCGAGCGTCCACGAGCAGTTGGGCGAGCTTCGCGGCCTGCGCGGCAAGAATCAGGACGTGGTCGAGCACATGATGGACCGCATCCAGCAGGAAAAGGACCTGTTCGAGCGCGGCATGCAGCGCTACACCGCGCTCCGCACGGTATTCACGCAGCAGACCAATACGCTTTACGAGTGCATCGGGCTGGAAAAGCTGCGCCAGACCGCCACGGAAACTCGCAAGCGCATCGAAGCCAGCCCCTTCACCAAGGGTGTGCGATCGGCCATGAACGATTTCTTCGGCCAGATCCACGGCGGGCTCGAGCAGAGCGGAACGCAGACATCCGAAATCCACGCGATGATGATCGCGATGTATGCGCGATTCGCGAGCGAGCACGGGCTCGAGCCTTTCTCGCCACCCACGTTTTCGATGCTCAAGTATCAGAAGGAAGTCGAGCGCCTGGAGCGGGCGTACAACGTGCACTTCAACACCTTGTGGAATATGGTCAGCAAGGCCAAGTTCACGCTGATGAAGCGATTTTTCGAAACCATCGCGATCCGCGTCAAGCACGTCTACGACATCGCCAATCGCGATCTGGAAAGCTGGCTCAAGTCGATGATGTCGCCGCTGGAAACGCAGGTGCGCGAGCACCACATCCAGCTCCGCCGGCGCCTTGACAGCGTCAAGCGCATTCATCGGGCGAGCGACGAGCTCGAGGAGCGTTTGGACGAGCTCGAACTGGCCGAAGCGGCCATCCATGGCCAAATCGCCGCCCTAGGCCGCGAGCTGGCCATGATCGTCGCGATTATCGAGCAGCCCGAGCTGATGCCTCTGGCCGCCAACGGCTGACCGGGGGCTTAACCGGCGATTTTCGCAGGCGGCCTGGATTTGCTCGCGGCCGCCATCAAGCCCTCGTACTTCCGCAGGAGTTGCTCCCGCGTCTCGACCTGATCGGGATTGACCGGGATGCAGTCGACCGGACAGACCTCGACGCATTGCGGCGTGTCGAAATGGCCGACGCACTCGGTGCACTTCGACGCGTCGATGACATAGATTTCGATGCCCTGCGAGATGGCCTGGTTCGGGCATTCGGGCTCGCAAACGTCGCAGTTGATGCATTCGTCGGTGATCATCAGCGCCATGTCGCGCTACCTCTTCGATGCCGCCGCGTTGTCCTCGGCGACCTTGGCATTCAACCTTGCCGCGACGACGGGGTGCACGAATTTGCTGACGTCGCCACCGAAACGCGCGATTTCGCGGACGATCGTCGACGACATGAAAAGATACTTCTCGGCCGGAGTGAGGAACAGCGTTTCGACCTCGGGATAAAGGTTCCGGTTCATGCCCGCCATCTGGAACTCGTACTCGAAGTCCGAAACCGCGCGCAGGCCCCGGACGATCACGGTGGCGTCCATCGAATGCACGAAGTCGATAACCAAGCCGGAAAATCCCGCTACCTCGACGTTGCGATGCTCCGCCAAAACTTCGCGGGCCATCGCAATGCGTTCGGCGGACGTGAACATGGGTCGCTTGCTCTCGCTGTCGGCGATGCCGATCACGACGCGGCCAAACAGCTTCGCCGCGCGCCGCACGAGGTCCTCGTGGCCGCGCGTGAAGGGGTCGAACGTTCCGGGATAGACGACGGTAAGCATGGGTCAGGGGCTCGCGCGAGGCGGCGCCTCTTCGATCCGGCGCAGCAAATGATAGTGTACCTGCCCGGCCCTGTCGCTCCGCCAGACCTCCATCCCGCGCGGTGACTCGATGGTCGCGGGCGCTTCGACGTACAGCATCCCGGACGCGGAAAGCCTATCGGCCGCGGCCGGCAGCAACAGGGCCCAGTCGTCGTGGCCGAACGGCGGGTCGAGAAAGACCACGTCGAATGTCCGCTTTTCGCGCGCGAGAAACGACCGCGCGTCCGAACAATGCGTTTCAAGCGCCGTCGTGCCGAGCGCCACTCCCGTTTCGCCTAGCTTGCGCACGACCTCCGCGTGATGATCGACGGCCACGCCGAGCGTCGCGCCGCGCGACAGGGCCTCGAACGTCAGCGCGCCGCTGCCCGCGAAGAGATCGAGCGATGTTGCACCGGCAAGGTCCTGGCCCAGCCAGTTAAACAAGGTCTCGCGGACCCGGTCCGGCGTCGGCCTCAAGCCGGAAAGAGAGGGGAAGGCGATGCGACGCCCGCGCCAGCGCCCGCCGATGATTCGAAGTTGATTCGGCTGGCGATGACCGTGCGGTGCGCGGCGCGGAGGCATGCTGGCGGGAAAGGTAGAATTATATCTTTCACGGCGCGACTCGAATGTTCGACCTGTTCAAACGCTCGGCGGAGCCGGACCGCCGCCCCTGGAGCGAGCGGCTGAAAGCAGGGCTGGGCCTGTCGCGTGAACGACTGACCCGACCGCTCGGCACGCTGTTCGGGCGCGCGACGCTGTCGGACGGGGCCGTCGAGCAATTGGAGACCGCGCTACTCGAAGCCGACGTCGGCGTTCCCGCGACCGCGCATCTGATCGCGCAACTCGCGACTCGCGCCAAGCGCGCCGACGGCGATGCGGACGGACGCAGCTTGCTCAAGGCCGCGCTCGTCGATTTGCTCGCGCCGCTCGAGCGGGCGCTCGTTGTGGGAGACGAGCGGCCCTTCGTGATCATGATCGCCGGCGTCAACGGCAGTGGGAAGACCACTTCCATCGGCAAGCTCGCCAAGTTCCTGCAGGGGCGAGGTTATTCGGTCCTGCTTGCGGCAGGTGATACCTTTCGCGCCGCCGCGCGCGAACAGCTCGAGATCTGGGGCGCGCGCAACGACGTTCCGGTCATCGCGCAGCAAGGCGGCGATCCTGCCGCCGTCATGTTCGATGCCATCGCCGCGGCTCGCGCGCGGCGAATCGACGTGGTGCTCGCCGACACCGCGGGCCGCCTGCCGACGCAGCTGCACCTCATGGAGGAGCTGAAGAAGATCCGCCGCGTGCTGGCCAAGGCGCAACCGGGAGCGCCGCACGAGACGCTGCTGGTGCTCGATGCCAATACCGGCCAGAACGCGCTGAGCCAGGTCGCGGCATTCGATGCGGCGCTCGGCTTGACCGGGCTCATTCTGACCAAGCTGGATGGGACCGCCAAGGGTGGGGTGGTCGCTGCCATCGCCAAGACCCAGCCGGTCCCGATCAAGCTGATCGGCATCGGCGAAGGGGTCGACGACCTTCGCGAATTCCGGGTCGCGGAGTTTGTCGAAGCCCTTGTCGGATAGCTTCGGCGGCGTCCGCGGCTTGTGCCGCAGCCACGGTCGTCTTAAGCAAATCGTGGCTTGGCTTGAGGCTCTGCAGATGCGAGCGCCCACTAACTAAGCCTTGGCGATTGAACTTTCCGTCGCTTTGGCACTCTTATTGCCCGAGTGCTAATATCCTGGCGCTCAGAAGGAGACTACTTCGATGTCTGCTAGCACCTTGGCATTTCCGACCCCGGCCTCGCTGGGGAGCTTGGACCATTACATCCAGGCCGTAAACCGGTTCCCGCTGCTTTCGGCGGAACAGGAGGTCGAGCTTGGCCGCCGCTTGCAGCGAGACGGCGACCTGGACGCCGCTCGCCAGTTGGTGTTGTCCCATTTGCGTCTGGTCGTCGCGATCAGCCGCAATTATCTCGGTTACGGGTTGCCGCAGGCCGACCTGATCCAGGAAGGCAACATCGGCCTGATGAAGGCAGTCCGGCGTTTCGATCCCGAGCGCGGCGTGCGCCTGGTGTCATTCGCGCTGCATTGGATCAAGGCGGAGATCCACGAACACGTATTGCGCAACTGGCGGCTGGTCAAGATCGCCACGACCAAGGCGCAGAGGAAGCTGTTTTTCAACCTGCGCAGCATGAAGTCGGGAAGCCAGTCACTGACTCAGGCCGAGGCGCGCGGCATCGCGAAGGCGCTGAACGTCAAGCCCGAAGAAGTGCTCGAGATGGAAACTCGACTCACCGGTCAGGAAGTCGCGCTTGATCCGCCGGCGGGCGACGAAAGCGAGAAGATGACGCCGATCGCCTACCTGACAGACACCGAGTCGGAGCCGGCGCAGATTCTCGAGCGGGCGGAGACGTCTCGGAACCGGAGCGACGGATTGAAGAGCGCGCTTTCCCGGCTCGATGATCGCAGTCGGGAAATCATCGAGGCGCGATGGCTGCGGGAAGACGACGACGCATCGACGCTGCAGACGCTCGCCGACAAGTACGGTGTTTCTGCGGAGCGCATCCGGCAGATCGAGAGCAAGGCGATCAAGACCATGCGCGGTCAGATGGCTGCCGTCCAGTGATGCTTTGACGAAGGCCGCAGGCGGAAGCTCGCTTGCGCTGGCAGCAGACCCCTCGAAAGCGCCCATACCCCGGGCGCTTTTCTTTTATAGCTCCACTTGCGTTCCCAGTTCGACGACGCGGTTAGTCGGAACGTTGAAGAACTCGCTCGCCTTGGTCGCGTTCTTCGACATCGACACGAACAGTCGCTCGCGCCAGAGCGCCATACCGGGCGCGACCGTCGCGATCAGGGTCTCGCGCGAGACAAAAAACGACGTGTCCATCAGGTCGAACGGAAATCCGCGATGTCCGCACTCCTGGAGCAGATTCGGAACGTCCGGGTCTTCCTTGAATCCGAAGAACGCTTCGACCTGCTGGAAACTGCATCCGAGCTCTTCGATGTGCAGTCGCTCGGGAAGCGCGACCCTCGGAATGTCGCGGGTGGTCACCGTCAGGAGCACGACACGCTCGTGAAGCACCTTGTTGTGCTTGAGGTTATGCAGCAGCGCATGCGGCACCCGGCCCGGCATGTTGGTCAGGAACACGGCCGTGCCCGGAACGCGAACCGGCGGATGCGACTCGATGCTGTCGATGAACACGTCCAGCGGCATCGTCTCCTTGGACAGGCGGTCGTGCAATATGGAGCGTCCGCGCTTCCAGGTGGTCAGGAGCGTGAACACCACGCCGCCAATCACGATCGGGAACCAGCCGCCTTGCGGAATCTTGAGCGCGTTCGAGGCGAGAAACGATATGTCGATTGCCACCAGCGGAACGACGATTGCCGTCGCGACCAGCCGACTCCAATGCCACAGCCTTGTCATCACGAAAAAGATCAGGAGTGAATCAATGGCCATCGCGAGCGTCACCGCGATGCCGTAGGCAGCCGCGAGGTTGCTCGAGCTTTGGAACCCGGCGACCAGCAGCATCACCGCGCCGAGTAGCGTCCAATTGATGAACGGAACGTAGATCTGTCCGATCTCGCGTTCCGAGGTGTGCATGATCGTCAGGCGCGGGCAATATCCCATCTGGATCGCCTGCCGAGTCAGTGAAAATGCGCCCGAGATGACGGCCTGCGAGGCGATGACGGTCGCGCACGTCGCCAGGACGACCAGCGGAAGCAGCGCCCAGGCCGGCGCAAGCAGGTAGAACGGATTCTTAATCGCCGCGGGGTCGTGGATGATCAGCGCGCCCTGGCCGAAATAGTTCAGCACCAGCGCCGGAAAGACAAAGAAAAGCCAGGCGCGACGGATCGGCGTCGCGCCGAAGTGCCCCATGTCGGCGTAAAGTGCTTCGGTTCCCGTCACGGCGAGGACAACCGCACCCAGCGCGAGAAACGCGGCAATGGGATTGCCAACAAGAAACGCGACGGCGTAGGTCGGACTGAGCGCGGCGAGCACGCCCGGCTCCTGAAAGATTTCGATGGCACCCAGCACCGCAAGGGTCACGAACCAGACACACATGACCGGTCCGAACAGCCTGCCGACCCTCGCCGTCCCATGGCGCTGAATCGAGAACACGCCGATGAGGATTACCAGCGTGACCGGCACCACAAAAGGCGTCAATATTGGTGCGGTGATTTCGAGCCCTTCGACCGCGGAGAGCACCGAGATCGCC
>JALZAN010000010.1:0-14496 GCA_030948365.1 Pseudomonadota bacterium | reverse complement strand
ATCGCCGGCGTAATCATGCCGTCGCCGTAGAACATCGCGGCGCCGAAGATGCCGAGCCCAACGACCAACCATCTCAGGCGGCTGGTTTCGAGCCCTCGCGAAGCGAGCGCGGTGAGCGCCATGATGCCGCCTTCGCCGCGATTGTCGGCTCTCATGATCAATATGACGTATTTGAACGTCACCACGATCATGATCGACCAGAAGATCACCGACAGGATTCCAAGGACGTTGTCGGGCGTCAGCGGCAGGCCATGCCTATCGTTGAAACACTCGCGAAGCGTGTACAGGGGACTGGTGCCGATGTCGCCGAAGACGATGCCAATCGCGCCGACGAGCAGCGGCGCGAGGGGCTTGCGGGCGAGCGGAGCCCCATCCGGCGCCACCGCGCCGGATGCATTCAACATGCGCCCTCGTCCGAACGGCGCGAAAAGCGGATGTTGAGCTGCTTGAGCTTGCGGTAGAGATGCGTTCGCTCCAGGCCCGCCCGATCCGCCACGCGGCTCATGTTGCTCTGTTCCTTGCCCAAAAGGTGCTCAAAATAAATGCGCTCGAAAGCCTCGCGGGCCTCGCGCAGAGGCAGTTCGAAAAAGCGCGCCGTGACTTCGGCGGAGATCGCCGAGGCAGGGGGTAGCGCGGTTTCGCCGAGGAGGCGCCGCACGTGCTCGGCATTGATCTCGCTGTCGACGGTAAGCGCGAGGTTGGCCATCACGTTGTGAAGATGATCGAGGTTTCCGGGCCAATATGCCGCCGCAAGCGCGGACACCGCCGCCGGCTGCAATCTGCCCAACGTCCGCTGACTGGCCGTGATGTCGCGCCAATATCGGTCGATGAGCGCCGGCAGATCCTCGCGCCGCTGCCGCAGCGGCGGGAGCATGACCGCGCCGGCCGACAGGCTCGCGAGCAGTCCCGCGTCGAATCGTCCCTCCGCGGCGAGGTTGCCCAGCTGTTCGCTGCTGGTGCAGACAAGGACGGTATTGTGCTTCTCGATTTTCGGCAGGAGAAACGCCAGCCCTTTCTGTTCCGCCTTGGTGTAACCCCCGATTTCCGCGCAGTAGAGCGTGCCGTCGCGCGCTTCTTCGAGCAGCGGCAACGGATTCGATGCCAGGCGGGCACCCGTTGCGAGCGAGACGAATGGCGTGTCAGGCATGTTCAAGGCGCGCGCGACGATCTCATGTCCGGAGCCGGGCTCGCCGACCACCAGCACCGGCCGGTTGGCGCGCAGCAATTGCTCGATCGCGCGCTCGACTTCGATCACCGGCGCGCTGGTGCCCAATGCCGCGAGCGATACCCGCCGCGGGGCCTGGCCGGCCGCAGCCTTGAGCGCCCGTGTCACGGTGGAGAGAAGTTTTTGCAAGCCGACCGGCTTTTCCAGGAAGTCGAAGGCGCCGATCTTGGTCGCCTCGACCGCGGTCTCGATGGTGCCATGACCGGACATGATCACCACCGGCATGGTCAGCTGCCCGTTGGCAGCCCACTCGCGCAACAAGGTTACGCCGTCGGTGTCGGGCATCCAGATGTCGAGCAGAACAAGCGAGGGTTGCGCGCGCGCTCGATAGCTGCGCGCCTGCCCGGCGTTCTCCGCCACGCTGACCTGATAGCCCTCGTCCTGCAAAATTTCGGAGAGCAAATCACGAATGCCGACTTCATCGTCGACGATCAGGATTTCATTCGGCTGCGCTATCAATTCGTGGTTCCTTCGAGCGGGAAATAGAGCGTCACCAGCGCTCCATTTTGCGGACGGTTTTCGACGGTGACGCGGCCGTGATGCTCTTCGACGATTTTCTTGACGATGGCGAGGCCAAGGCCCGTTCCTTTGGCCTTGGTGGTTACGTAAGGTTCGAACGCGCGGCGGATCATGTCTTCCGGAAACCCGTTGCCGCGGTCGCCGATCGCAAGCACGAGTTCGTCGCCGCGGATCTCGACCGCGATATCGTACGCGGGAGCAGCGGAGTCTGCCTGAGCATCGACGGCGTTCTGCAGCAAATTGTGAAAAACCTGACGCAACCGGGTCGGCTCTCCCAGGATGACGGGATTGTCGTCGACAAGCTTGAGCGAAACGTGTGGGCGAAGATTTTCGTATAACCCGAGCACATCGAGCAAGAGCGCGTTGATGTCGACTTCCTGCATTCGTCCCGGGCGAGCCTGGCGGGCGTAGACGGCAAAATCGTCGACCATATGCTTCATCGCGGCCACCTGCGCCACGATGGTCCGTGTTCCGCGCTGCAGCGTCTCCTCGTCGGCGGCATCCAGCTTGCCAGTGAGCTTGACCGCCATCCGCTCGGCGGAGAGCTGAATCGGCGTCAAAGGGTTCTTGATTTCATGCGCAAGGCGCCTGGCGACCTCGGCCCACGCCGCGTCGCGTTGGGCTTCCGCGAGCTCGGTGACATCGTCGAAGACCACGACGCACCCCGGCGCCGGCTCGCCGGGAAGCCCGGAGCCGCGCATGAGCAGCGCGCGCGTGTGATTCGACACCGCGAGCTGCGCCTGGCGCTGCCACTGCCCGTCGCGACCGGTCCTGAACCCTTCGGCGATCAGGCTCGCAAACGCGTCGAGCGCCGGCAGCCGGCGACCCCAGTCGGCGAGCGGAACGTCGACCAGGTCCGCCAGCGGTTGCTGCAAAATCACCGCCGCGCTCGGATTCGCCGTGCGCAGGCGAAAGGCATTGTCGAACGCCAGCACTCCGGCCGACAGATTGGCGAGAATGCTTTCGAGATACGCTCTCGTCGTTTCCACCGCACGGTGGCTTTCCTCCCCTTTTTGCTTCGCTTCGGCAAGCTGTGCCGTCATGGTATTGAATGATTCCGTAAGCACGCCGAGCTCATCGCGGCTCTGCACCGGATGCCTGCGGCTGAAGTCGCCCTGCGCGACCGCCCGCGTTCCTTCGGCGAGCAGTCCCAAGGGCCGGCTGAACTGCTCCGAAAGCACGACGGCGAGACCCAACGCCGAGAACAGCGCGAGCAGCAGCGTGAGCGTCAATGTCATGGCGTACAAGCGCTTCAGCGCGACCCGCGAATAAGAAATTTCCTGGTAGTCGCGATAGCCGGCCTGGACCTTTTCCGCATCCTGTTGCAGCTGCTTCGGAACCAGCTCGACGACTTGCAGCACGCGTAGAGGCTCTTTCGGATCGGAGCTATTCACCGGAACTACCACGCGAAGCAGCAGGCTTTGATCAGGCGCCTGTTCGATGGCCGAAAAAGTCTGCTGCAGGCGCGCTCGGCGTAGCGCTTGCGGAGGCGGCGGCTCGGGCGTGGCCGTGGAGCCCGAAACCCCCCCGACGGCGAGCACGCCCCCCGACGACGAGAACAGCGCGGCCTCGTAGATCCCGGCTTGCTCGCTTGCCCGATTGAGGCTCGCCGCCAGTCCCCCGAGCTCGCTTTCCTGCAGCGTCACAGCGAGCTGCGTAGCCTTGTTGGTCGTTTCCTTCAGCAGGTATTCGAGCGCGTTACGACCGAGATTGAGCCCGCCCTCGAGCGCGCGGTCGACGCGCACGTCGAACCATGACTCGATGCTTTTTCCCAGAAACGAAATCGACACACCGTAGAGCAGCGCGCCCGGCAAGACGGCAACCAGCGCGAACAGCAGCACCAGGCGCGCCGCCAGACGCGAGCCGAATACCCCGTCTTTCAAATTCTTGCGCAGCCGCCAGAGCTGATACGCGACGAGCGCCATGAGCACCGCGACCAGCGTCCCGTTGAGAACCACCAGCAAGGTGTAGTTCCCCGCGAAAAGGGAGGTGTTGGCGCTCGCCGTGGCGAGCAGGAACAGGAACACCGTGCCCAGGACCGCGCACCCAAGCACGACGTAGCGGATCAGCCGCGGCGCCAGCACGCTGCTCATGGGACAAAGCTCCAGCGATGCCATTCCGATTGCAGCGACCAGTCGCGCGACGCAAGGGCATTGATCTGGAACGGTTTGGGAAGCTGCGCAACATCCAGGCGCAGCCGAACGGCGGCATCGTAGCGCTCGCCCGGGACAAGAACATCCTTCTTGACCACGGGCCGGGCGGCGACGCGAGACAAGACCCGTTGCACGTCATCGAGAGATTCAAGTTGCTGTCCGAGGAGGCCGGTCGTCAGCCGGTACTGCCGTGTCAGCGGCGAATAAGTCAGCCGATACTGAACCGTCAGTTGCGCAACCTTCTCGTCGATCCAATACCAGCGCGGGCGGCCGAGCTCGAATTCCAGAACGAAATAGAGCGATACGCCGTTCTGCAGCGCCTCTTCCAGCGTCGGATTGATGGCGACGTCAAACTGCGCGGTCAGTACGTACTCGTCCTCGTCAGGTACCAGCTCGGCCGATTGCACGCCGATCGTATCGGCGCGAGCAGTCGAAGCGAGCGGCGGCAGCCACAAGGTCGCACAGAGCAAGCCGATGACGAAACGGGACATTGGCGACATGCCGCGAGCGGCGTCGAGCCGCGCACAGTCTCTTTCGGAAGCGATCAGATTTTCTGGAGGAGGGCGTAGAAAAACCCGTCGTGATTGTGCGCTGCGCCGGGCCCCGATGGCAAGAGTTGTCCGTCTTCCGCACCAACTTCCGCGGGCAGCGAGCAGCGGACTCGAAACGCATCTTCATGCGCGCGAAGAAACGCATCGATCTGCCCGCCATTCTCCGCTGCGAAAATCGAGCAAGTCGAATAGAGCAACTTGCCGCCGTGGTCGAGGCACCGCCACAGCGCTTCCAGCAAGCGCTTCTGCTGAGCGACAAATCCTTCGACATCGGTTTCACGCCGCAGCCATTTGCCATCGGGGTGGCGGCGGACGACTCCCGACGCTGTGCACGGAGCGTCGAGCAGGATCCGATCCAGCGCGATCCCGTCCCACCACGCGCCGGTGTCGGCTGCATCGGCGAGATGCA
Organism: Pseudomonadota bacterium; assembly: GCA_030948365.1. Taxonomy (GTDB): domain Bacteria; phylum Pseudomonadota; class Gammaproteobacteria; order Burkholderiales; family Casimicrobiaceae; genus PALSA-1003. Next base: position 9,639 of record JALZAN010000010.1, on the reverse strand, counting down.
CCTTGGCCGCCAATCGCAGTCGCGAGAGATTGAGCGTAATCCGACCGACCCGCGCCTGGTCATCGTCGAGCGCGGTCAGCTCGATGCTGGCGAGCTCGGCAAGGTGAGTCGTCTTGCCGCCGGGCGCGGCGCACGCATCGAGCACTCGCATTCCGTCACGGACATCCAGCAGCTCCGCCGCGAGCTGCGCTCCCGCGTCCTGCACCGAAAACCACCCATCCGCGTAGCCGGGGAGATCTTCGACGCGACGCGGCTCGGTAACGATCATGCCGGATTGGCCGACGGGCCGGGCCGAAATGTTGGCCTGCTTCAAAACGACGAGATAATCGTCGCGCGAAGTCAGGCGGCGATTGACGCGCAAGGTCAGCGGCGGCCGTGCATTGCCCGCGTCGAGGATTTCGTGCCCGCGCGCCGGGTATTGCGCGAACACGCGATCGATCCACCATCGCGGATACGAATAGCGAGCCTCCGCGTCGCGCGCGACACCGTCGAGTACTTCATCGCGACGGCGGAGAAAATTGCGCAGGATGGCATTGGCCAGTCCCTTCGCCGAGGTGCGTTTCAGCTGTCCGGTGGCACGCACCGCGCTGTCAACGACGGCATGCGATGGCGCGGTCGTGTGGATCAACTGATAGAGCGCCACCCATAACAGGGCTTCGATGCTCGGATCGGTCAGCGGACGCGCGGCAAGAGCGTGAACGACTGCCCGGGCCTCGCCGAGAAAGCGCAGCGTGCCGTAAGCGAGCTCGGTGGCGAGCGCGCGCTGCGACGCTCTCGCGGCGCCCGCTTCCTCCAGCGCGCCTCCCAGCGCAACGCCGGCAAGCACCCTGCGCACTGTCTTTGCCGCGATGCGTTGCGCCTGCTCCATCGCGGTGGATGCGAACCGCGGCTTACCGCGCTAGCGCGAGCAGGCGATCAATGCGCTCCCCGGTCGGTGGATGCGTGCTGAAAAGGCTGGCGATGCCTCCGCCGTGCAGCGGGTTGATGATCATCATCTGCGCGGTGGCCGGATGCGCTTCGGCGGTGTCCATCGGCAATCCCTTGGCGTAGCGATCGATCTTGGCGAGCGCATCGGCAAGTGCCCGCGGATCGCCCGAAATTTCCGACCCGGAGCGATCTGCTTCGTACTCGCGCCCACGCGATATCGCAAGCTGAATCAGCAGCGCGGCGATCGGCGCCAGAATGAGCACCAAGATCGCCAGCACTGGGTTGCGGTGGTCGTCGTCACTGCGTCCGAAGAACATGCCGAAGTGCGCCAGCGTGGAAATTGCGCCGGCGATCGACGCGGTGATAGTCGAGGTGAGTATGTCGCGATTTCGCACGTGGGCGAGCTCGTGCGCAAGCACGCCTCGCAGCTCGCGCGCCGTCAGCAGCTGCAGGATCCCGGTCGTCGCGGCAAGCGCGGCGTGTTCGGGGCTACGTCCGGTGGCGAACGCATTGGGCTGCGCCTCGTCGATCAGGTAAACGCGGGGCATCGGCAGACTGGCGCGGGCGGCGAGCTCCGCGACCGTCGAATAGAGCTGAGGCGCCGACGTCGCGTCAACTTCGCGCGCGTTGTAGAGCTTGAGCACCATGGTGTCGGAGAACCAGTACGCCCACAGGTTGGTGGCCAGCCCAAATGCCAGCGCCAGCAGCATTCCCTGCGCTCCGCCCAGCAGCGCGCCGACCACGCCGAACAAGGCCATGATCGCGGCCATTAACAAGCTCGTCTTGAACCAGTTGCCTAGCATCGTCAGCCCTTTCGCCCGACATGCGGGCATTCGCCGCGTTAGATGGTGGCCGAGAGGCAATGATTCAACGGGAGTCCCCCGAACGGCGGAGAAGAAGACTCCCGTTCAGATTGGCGAATCCTCCCCCAGATGGCGGCCGGGCCCTATCGGGTTTCCAGCCAGGAATTCCGCCGCGCCAAGACGCTTGCCGCCGGCCCGCTGGAGCTCGCGAACGATGAGCGCTCCGTCTCCGCAGGCGATGACCAGGCCGCCGCTATCTGCCCGGACGACCGTGCCCGACGCGCCGAAGCGGCCAGGCGCAGGTTCCGACACCCAGATCTTGAGCGGTTTTTCATCCAGCGTGGTGACGGCGCCGGGGACGGGGTTGAGCGCCCTCACCTGGCGATCAATCGCAGGCGCCGCATGCCGCCAATCGATGACCGCGTCATCGCGGGAGATCTTTCGGGCATAGGTCGCCCCCGCTTCATCCTGCGGAAAGGCATCGATACGGCCGGCGCGCTGCAGGTTGGCAAGGGTCCGAACGATCGCCTCCGCGCCCATGGCCGCCAGGCGGTCGGTGAGCATCGCCGCGCTCTCGCGCCCCTCGATCGCCACCGCGTGCGACGAGATCAGAGCGCCGGTGTCCAGGCCACTGTCCATCCGCATGATGCTGATCCCGGTTTGGGTGTCGCCTTCGAGCAAGGCCCGCTGGATCGGCGCCGCACCGCGCCACCGCGGCAGGAGCGATGCATGAATGTTGATGCAGCCGAGTCGCGGACCGTCGAGAACTGCCTCCGGGAGGATTAGTCCATACGCGGCAACCACGAGCACGTCTAGCGCGGCGCTAACGAGCGCCGCCTGCGCTAGCCTGTCGTTGAGCGTGGCGGGCTGTAACAGCGTCAGTCCGTGTTGCAGCGCGAGCAGCTTCACCGCGCTGGGCGTGAGCTTGAGTCCACGCCCTCGGGGTCGGTCCGGCCGTGTCAGCACCGCGCCGACCTCACAGCCGGCGTCCAGGATCGCCGCCAGCGCCGTCGCGGCAAAAGGAGGCGTGCCGGCGAATCCGACTCGCAGAGCGGCTACCAAGGGGACCGACTTTCGGAGGACTTGAAGGACGGTCGGATGGCGAAGGCGAAAGCGTCAGCCGGCGAGACGCTGCTTTTTCCGCAGCCGCGCCGCAAGGCGCGCACGCTTGAGCGGCGACAAGTAATCGACGAAGACCTTGCCGACCAGATGGTCCATCTCGTGCTGAATGCACACCGCGAGCATGCCGTCGGTAGACAGCTCGAAGGCCTCTCCATGCTCGTTTTGCGCCCGAACCGTGATTTTGGCCGCCCGGATGACCTTGTCGTAATACCCGGGCACCGACAGGCAGCCCTCCTCGCACTCGGCCTCGCCCTCCGCGGCGACGATCTCCGGGTTGATGAAAACACGCAGCTCATTCCGGGCTTCGCTGACGTCTATCACCAGGACCCGCTTGTGCACGTTGACTTGGGTCGCGGCCAGCCCGACGCCGGGTGCGGCGTACATGGTCTCGGCCAGGTTGGCGACCAGCTTGCGGATGTCGGCGGTGACCGCCGCCACCGGCGAGGCGACCTTTCGCAGCCGGGAATCAGGGTACTCAAGGATGTCCAGAATCATAAATGCTTGCAAAATGCATACTCGGGATGCAGAATCAACCCTAAACCCTTATTTTGCGGCGGTTTAGGACGTTTGCAAGTCGATCCCAAACGCCGTCTTCTGGAGAGGCCTCATGCGCCTAAAGTCTACCATAGCGCCGCTGCTGTTTTCGGCGTGTGTACTGCCGTTTCTACTCGCGGCGCCGGCTGCCGGCGCGGAGGATCTACAGCTTCAGGACAACCCTCCCGATCGCTACACCGTGCAAAAGGGCGACACCCTTTGGGGCATCTCGGGAAAGTTCCTGAAGCAACCGTGGCGCTGGCCCGAAATCTGGCGCATGAATCGCGAACAGATCAAGAACCCGCACCTGATCTATCCCGGAGACGTGGTCTCGCTGGACAAGGTCAACGGCGAGTGGCGACTTTCGCTCGCGCGCCGGGGCGGCGGTCCCGTCGGGCCGCGACCCGACGCGCGGCTATCGCCCTCGATACGCTCCGACAGCCTGGACAGTGAGGCGATTCCGAGCATTCCTCCCGGCGACCTTGCGCCCTTCCTGTCGCTCCCGCTCGTCAATGACGCGGAGGGCATTCCGGACGCGGCCAGGATCATTGCCGCCCGCGACAACCGCGTCGTGCGCGGCGTCGGTGATTTCGTTTACGCGATCAATGTCGACGACAAGTCCGGCACCCAGTGGTACATCTATCGCCCGGGGAAGGTGCTTCATTCTTTCGACAGCAACGAAACCCTGGGTTACGAAATGCGCTTTCTCGGAACTGCCCGTGTCGATCGCTTCGGCGAGGTATCCCGCATGGAGATCGTCACCGCGCGCGAGGAGATCCTGATGAACGATCTGCTCCTACCCGCCCCCCGGGAGGAACTCGTCAACTACGTGCCCCATTCCCCGGACAAGCTTGTCGATGGCCGCATCATTTCGCTTGGCAATAATTCAGCGGAAGGCGGCCGCGGGTCGATCGTCACGCTGGATCGCGGAACGCGCGACGGTCTCGAAGTGGGCCACGTGCTGGCGATTTACCACCCGACGCCAGTCATTGCCGATCCTAGAGGTTACGAAGGCCCCGACATCCTGAACAAGTTCCTGGAGCAAACCCGGGTTATTGTGCCGCCCACGCGCTACCTCAACATCCCTCCCGAGCGATCGGGGCTGCTGTTCGTGTTTCGCACCTTCGACAAGGTCGCCTACGCTCTAGTCCTGAACGCAGCAGAACCGGTAGTTATCGGCGACCTGTTGCGCAAGCCTTAAGCTCCGGCCCGTCGCTTAGAGGCAGCGACCGATGATGATCGACGCCCGCGTCGAGGCCTGGGCGTTCCTGCAGCTCTTGCCGGGCGTGTCGGCCCGCGTGCTGGCCGGTTTGCTCAAATCGCTCGGTGGGCCAGAGGAAGTGCGCGCCGCTTCACGGGTTCATCTCGCCAAACTGGTGCCGTCGGAGCTCGCCGCGGCGATCGAGCGCGGACCGGAACCGGCGGCGCTCGAGCACACGCTCGCCTGGATCGCCGAGCCGGGCCACGCCCTCATTGCGTGGGACGATGCCGAGTATCCGCAGGCGCTGCTTACCATCAGCGATCCTCCGCCGGCGTTTTACTACCGCGGGCGTCGCGAGCTTCTCAATCGGCCATCGATCGCCATCGTCGGTAGCAGGAACGCGACGCCGCAGGGAATCGACAATGCCGAATCGTTTGCCGCCGCACTCTCTGGCGCAGGGCTCACCGTCGTCAGCGGGCTGGCGCTGGGAATCGATACCGCGGCGCACCGCGGGGGCTTGAGCGCCACTGGGCGCAGCATCGCGGTGATCGGCACCGGTCCGGATCGGATCTATCCGGCGGCAAACCGCGACCTGGGGCTCCGCCTGGCTACGGAAGGTGGAGTGCTGTCCGAGTTTGCCCTCGGGACGCCTCCCTTGCCGGCCAACTTTCCGCGCCGCAATCGACTCCTCTCCGGCCTCTCCCGGGGTGTTCTTGTCGTCGAGGCAACGCTCGCCAGCGGCTCACTGATCACCGCACGGTTTGCCGCCGAGCAGGGTCGCGAAGTCTTCGCCGTTCCGGGCTCGATTCACTCCCCGTTTTCGAAGGGCAGCCACCGGCTGATCAAGGAGGGTGCCAAGCTGGTCGAGACGGCGCAGGACGTGCTCGAGGAACTTGGGGCGATGGCGCCCACGGACGATTCCATGGCGGGGTCGACGGCTCCGAGTGTGCCAGGCGACGCAGGGCGGGTGCTCGCCGCGCTCGGCCACGACCCGGCGGGCGTCGATGCCTTGACTTCGCGGACGGGTCTCGACGCCGGCGCCATCTCGGTCGCGCTGATCGAACTGGAGATATCCGGCCGCGTCGCGCCGCTGGCAGGCGGCGTGTTCCAGCGCGTGCGCTGACGTGACTTAAGCGCAAAGCGCCCCCATCTGACGCCTGGCGTGCGTTGTTCTCGGGGCGGTCCTTGTTATTATCTGCCCCTCCTTTGTACCGCACGAACCTGTAAAGCCGATGGCCAAGAGCCTGATCATCGCCGAAAAGCCTTCCGTCGCCGCCGACATTGCGCGGGCGCTGGGCGGCTTTACGCGCTACGCAGACTACTTCGAGAGTGAGCGATACGTGCTTTCGTCGGCCATCGGGCATCTCCTCGAGCTCGGGATGCCCGAGGAGGAGGAGGTCAAGCGAGGCAAGTGGACATTCGCGCATTTGCCGGCGATACCGTCGAAGTTCGCGCTCAAGCCCATCGAGAAGGCGGAGGCCCGGCTGCGACTTCTGCTGAAGCTGCTCAAGCGCAAGGATGTGACGGCGCTGGTCAACGCCTGCGACGCGGGGCGCGAAGGCGAGCTCATCTTCCGCAACATCGCCCAGTACGCCAAGACCGCCAAGCCGATCAAGCGCCTCTGGCTGCAGTCGATGACGCAGGGATCGATCCGCGATGCGTTCGGCCATCTGCGCGACGACGAGACCATGCGTCCGCTCGCCGACGCAGCGGTGTGCCGCTCCGAATCCGACTGGCTGGTCGGCATCAACGGCACGCGGGCAATGACCGCATTCAACTCCAAATCGGGCGGCTTCCAGTTGACCACTGTAGGCAGGGTCCAGACGCCGACGCTCGCCATTCTGGTCGAGCGAGAGGAGAAGATTCGCGCCTTTCGCACTCGCCCCTACTGGGAAGTGCACGGCACATTTCGGGCCGCGAGCGGGACCTACGACGGCCGCTGGTTCGACGAAGGCTTCAAGAAATCGGACGACGATGTCGATGCCCGCGCCGAGCGGCTCTGGGATGAGAGCGCCGGCGCCGCCATCGGGGCCAAGTGCGAAGGGCAGCCGGGCATCGTCACCGAGGAGACCAAGCCTTCGACCCACATGTCCCCGCTGCTCTTCGACCTGACCAGCCTGCAGCGCGAAGCCAATGGCCGTTTCGGGCTTTCCGCGCGCACCACCTTGTCGCTCGCGCAGGCGCTCTACGAGAAACACAAGGTGCTGACCTACCCGCGCACCGACTCGCGCGCGCTGCCCGAGGATTACTTAAGCACGGTCAGAGACACGCTCGAGGTCTTGCGCCAATCAAACGCGTATTCGGCGCTCGCCGGGCAGGTGCTGAAGTCGAAATGGGTCAAGCCCAACAAGCGGATCTTCGACAACAGCAAGATCTCCGATCACTTCGCGATCATTCCTACCTTGCAGCCGCCAAAGACCCTGAACGACCTGGAGGCCAAGCTCTACGATATGGTCGTCAAGCGGTTCCTGGCGGTGTTCTATCCGGCTGCGGAATACCTCCTCACGACCCGCATCACGCGCGTTGCGGGCGAGCCTTTCAAGACCGAAGGCAAGGTATTGACGGTACCCGGCTGGCTTAGCGTCTACGGCAAGGAAGCGCAGGCTGACAGCGACCCGACGCTGGCCGCCGTGAAACCCAATGAGACGGTGGCGACCGAAGAAATCCGGATCGTCGCCAATCAAACCAAGCCGCCCGTGCGCTTCACCGAAGCGACACTGCTGTCAGCGATGGAAGGCGCGGGAAAACTGATCGATGACGACGAGCTGCGCGAGGCCATGCGCGAGAAGGGGCTCGGCACGCCAGCGACCCGCGCCCAGATCATCGAGGGACTTATCCTCGAGAAATACGTGTTGCGCGAAGGGCGCGAGCTGCAACCGACGGCCAAGGCTTTTTCGCTGATGACGCTGTTGCACGGCTTGGGCATCCCGGAGCTCTTCTCGCCGGAGCTGACCGCGGAGTGGGAGTTCAAGCTTGCGCAAATGGAGCACGGCAAGCTCAAGCGCGAGCAGTTCATGCGCGAGATCATCAAGATGACCCGCCATCTCGTCGGCCAGGCGAAAAACTACGAAAGCGACACCATCCCGGGCGATTTTGCGACGCTCACCGTCCGCTGCCCGAAATGCGGCGGCGAAGTGCACGAGAACTACAAGAAGTTTCAATGTCAGTCGTGCGACTTCGGGATGTGGAAAATCGTCGCCGGCCGCCAGTTCGACGTTGCGGAAGCCGAGGCGCTGCTGTCGCAGCGGGAGGTCGGACCGCTGGAAGGATTTCGCAGTAAATTGGGGCGTCCGTTCGCGGCCAAGCTGAAGCTCAACGACGCCTACGAAGTTCAATTCGATTTTGGCGACGGCTCTGGCGACGGAAGCGATGCGGTCGCGCCGGATTTCACCGGCCAGGAATCGCTCGGTCCCTGCCCAAAATGCGGCAACGCCGTGTTCGAGCTGCCCGCCGCGTATGTCTGCGAAAAGGCGGTCGGTCCCGAGAAAAAGTGCGACTTCCGCTCCGGCCGGGTGATATTGCAGCGCCCGGTCGAGCGCGCGCAGATGCACAAGCTGCTGGCAACCGGCAAGACCGATCTTCTCCAATTCGTGTCCTCGCGCACGCGGCGCCCGTTTGCCGCATTCCTCGTCCGCCAGGAAGACGGGAAGATCGGCTTTGAGTTCCAGGCCAAGGACGGCGCCAAGGGTCGTGGCGGGCGCGGCGCGCGCACCGGCGGCGCGCTACGCGTGCTGGGCGCTCATCCCAAGGACAAGCGGCCCGTCGAGCTGCATGCCGGTCGCTATGGTCCGTACGTCAAACACGGCGCCGTCAACGCGACTTTGACCGACAAGGAAGGAATGGATGCCCTGACCCTTGCAGACGCACTGGTGCTGCTTGCCGCGAAGTCGGGCAAGTCCGCCGGCAAGCCAGTTAGCAGCTCTTCTCGCACCTCGGGTCGCCGCTCAATTGGCAACTCAGTTGGCAACCCAGTCGGCAACTCAGTTGGTAAATTAACAGGCAAGTCCGCCATCAAGCCTCCGACCACATCGGCTGGCGTGGGAGCGGGTAGCCATGTTGCCAAGAAATCGAAATCGACGACCGGCAGGAAGGTCGTGAAGGGCTCCGCCAAACCCGCGGCCGCAAAGCCCCCGATCAGGACCGCGACTCGCAAGCGCGCGTCGTAGGCCAGTCACGCCCGGCACGGGTCATAACGGTTGGCGGACCAGCGACTTGGTCTGAGTCGGTATGCCGGCGATGGTGTAGGTAAACGTCGCGTGGCCGGCGTCGGAAAAGACGAAAGTCCCACTGCCGATCGATTCGACGCCGAACTGCGCTGCGTTGTAAGCGTGCCCGAATGGCGTCCCGGTCGTTGCGTAAATCGCCCCCGTGAGCGTCGAATCACTTAGCCACGTGCCATTGGGCATGAAGTAGAACACCGGCTTGCCGTCTTGCCCGTAGGTGTACCAGATCGCCACCAGCGTGTCGTAATGCTGGTTGATGGTCAGGCCCCAGCCGTCCTCCGACGGCCCGCCCCACCATAAATCGCTGTAGTCGAGGTGCGTCGGCGTCACCGGCGCCCCAAACGGTTGACGTGTCATCGCCAGGACGCCGCTTTGGCCGGTCGTCGTCACATAGCTCAGTGTTCCGCTCCCGCTGTTCGTAAACTGCAACCACATTGTTCCCGATTGCACCAAGGTTGCAGGTGGCGAGTAATCGCTGAACGGCGCACCAAGAGTGGCGTCCATCGGGCCCGAAAAAATGGTATGGGTCGCGTCCCAGGAGCCTCCGGGCATCACGAACCAACTGCCCCTGCCGCTGGCGTCGTACACGTACCAGGTGGCGAACAGGATGTCGTTGTGGTGGATGATGCTGACGCCGGTGCCGTTGTACGCCTGCCCGAACCACCATAAATCGGTGTAGTTGACGGCGGCTGCCTGCGCGGCCTGTACCGCACCCTGCGCATTGACGATGCCCGCGCCGCAAAGATCGGTCGTGCACGTCGACCCGGCGGGAAACGGTCTTGCGGTGGAAATGAGCAGCGAGCGCACTTGGTTGGCACTGAGATTGGGT
>JALZAN010000093.1 GCA_030948365.1 Pseudomonadota bacterium | reverse complement strand
GCTAGGAGTCACGCAGACCTTTGATCCGCCGTGCATCGTTGAGGATCACCGCCGCCGCGACCACTGGTCCGGCAAGGGGACCGCGTCCGGCCTCGTCGACGCCGGCGATCAGCATGTCACCCCGGCGGCCAGCAATTCGGTCGCCACCGCGTCCGCAGCGAGAGCCGACGTATCGGCAGCAAGCTCGCTGGCCATACCCGCGAACAACGCTTCGAGCCTGCGCCGGGTGACGGTGTCGTCGTACAGATTCAGCGCAGCGCGCGCCAGATTGGCGACCGTGGCTTCGTCCTGGAGGAATTCGGCGACCACAAAACGCCGGGCGAACACGTTCGGCAAGCCGACGAAAGGCAACAGAAGCTTGCGCGCAACGATGCTCGCGGTGACCGGGTGGACGCGATAGAACACGATGTGCGGGCAACGCGCCATCGCCGCCTCGAGCGTGGCCGTTCCCGACGCCACGATGCCGACGTCGGCTGCGCGCAGCGCGTCATCGGCATGCCCGTACAGCAGCTTCATCGGCAGCGCTTCGAGATGGAGCCGATATTGCACGCCTTCGAAATACTCGCGCGTTTCGCGACTGACCAGCGGCACGACGAACTTGGCCTCCGGCTGCGACTCGAAGATCTCCGCCGCCGCCCTCAGGAGGAGCCCGGTGTGCATCTCGAGCTCCGAACGCCGGCTGCCAGGCAGCAGCGCAAAGACCGGTCGCGAGCTTTCAAGCTTAAGCAGCTCGCGCGTTTCGCGGCGAGTGGACGCGTTTGCGGCCTCCGCGGCGAGCGGGTGCCCAACGAACGTGACCCGGATCCCTGCCCCATCGTACAGCGGCGGCTCGAAGGGAAAGAGCGCCAGCAGGTGGTCGGCCGAGCGCGCCATGGTGGCGATGCGCTTGCGGCGCCAGGCCCAAACCGAAGGACTGACGTAGTGGATCGTCCGCACCCCTGCGCGCTTGAGCCGCGACTCGAGTCCGAGATTGAAGTCGGGGGCGTCGACACCGATGAACAACGGCGCCGATATGGAACGAAGGCGCCGGAAAAGGTCGCGGCGGATGCCGATCAGCTCGGGCAGATGCGTCAGGACCTCCGCGTAGCCGCGCAACGAAAGCTTGGACATCGGATACCAGAGCTCGCACCCGGCGCCTTCCATGCGCGGGCCGCCGATGCCGGCAAAGCGTATATCGGGAACCCGTTCCCGCACGGCGTGAATCAGGTCTGCGCCCAGCGCGTCGCCGGATGCTTCTCCGGCGACCATGCCGATGGTGACCGGCCGCGATGCGATCTCAGCTCCCGTCACCGCCCTCTCCTCAACGAATGATCCCGCGACCCGGACTCTGCAGAAACGCGGCGAGGCGCTCCAGCGACGGCACCCGCCGAGCTTCGGCGGAGATCTGTGCCAGCGCCTCGGTCAACGCCAGCCCGCCGCGATACAGAATCTTGTACGCGCGCTTGATCGCGGCGATGTCATCTACCGAGAATTGGCGGCGACGCAGGCCTTCACTGTTGATGCCGCGCGGCTTGGCAGGGAACCCCGCCGCAGTCACATACGGCGGCACGTCCTGAAGCACGATCGATCCCGCGGCGACCATCGCGTACGCGCCGACGCGACAGAACTGATGCACGCCGACGAATCCGCCGAGGACCGCGTGGTCTTCGATGACCACGTGACCCGCAAGTTGCGCGTTGTTCGACAAGGTCGTTTCGTTGCCGACGATGCAGTCGTGCGCGATATGCGTATACGCCAGCAGCCAGTTGCCGTCGCCGACGGTGGTGACCCCGCGGTCCTGCGCTGTGCCGGCGTTGATGGAGACGAACTCGCGGATCACGTTGCGGTCACCGATGACCGTCCGCGTCACCGAGCCGTCATATTTTCGGTCCTGCGGAATATCGCCGATCGACGAAAACGGAAACAGACGATTGTCGCGGCCGATGGTGGTTTGGCCGGCAATGTGAACGTGTGCGCCGACCGTGGTGCCGTCTCCCACGCTCACGCCGGCTCCGATCACTGAATAAGGGCCGACCTCGACTCCGGCACCCAGACGCGCGCCGGCGGCGACCAGGGCCGTGGGATGGACACCCGCCATGGGTCAAAAGTCGCGCAGCGCGGCCAACAGTTCGGCCTCAGCGACGAGCGCGTCGCCGACGGTCGCTCGCACTGCGAACTTGCCGACACCCCGGACCAGCCGAAGCTCGGTGGCCTCGAGCACCAGCTGGTCGCCCGGAAATACCCGACGCTTGAATCGGGCGTGGTCGATGCCGGCGAAAAAGATCAGCGACTTGTCATCCGGCCTTCGTCCCAGCGTTTGATAGACCAGAATGACCGACACCTGCGCCAGCGCCTCGATGATCAACACTCCCGGCATCACCGGATAACCGGGGAAGTGTCCGGCGAAGAACGGCTCGTCGATGCTGACGTTTTTGATCGCCCTGATATGCTTGCCGGGCGTGCACTCGACGACTCTGTCGACGAACAGAAATGGCGGCCGATGCGCCAGGTACGCCATAATCTCCTTGATATCCATTTCCCCCACCGTCATTCCCCTTTTTCGCTCGTCTTATCTTCCAGCACACGCTCCAGCGCCTTAACCCGTTTGGCAAATCCGCGAAGCCGGCGCAGGATCGCGGCGACATGCTGCCATTCGCGATGCGGCAGCGTGGGAAACGCCGAAGTATAGACGCCCGGCGTGGTGATGGAGCCATAGACGCCGGTCGACGCCGAGATCGTGGTGCCGTCGACGATGTACAGGTGGCCGACAATCATTGCCGCGCCGCCGATCTTGCAATTGCGGCCGATCGTGGTGCTGCCGGCGATGCCGGTGCATCCGGCGATCGCGGTGTGGGCGCCGATCCGGCAGTTGTGTCCGATCTGGATCTGGTTGTCGAGCTTGACGTTGTCTTCGATCACGGTATCGCCGAGGGCTCCGCGGTCGATGGTCGTATTGGCGCCGATCTCGACGTCGGCTCCGATGACCACCCTGCCGATCTGCGGCACCTTGAGCCAGTGCCCGTCTTCCTCGGCCATCCCGAAGCCGTCGGCACCGATCACCGCGCCGCTGTGAACGATAGTGCGCGGTCCCAGCATCGAATTCGCGTAGAGGACGACGCGGGGGTAGAGCAGCACGTCGTCGCCCACCGAACAGCCGTCACCGATCGCGCAACCGGCGTGGATTTGAGCCCGCTCGCCAATCGACGCCCGATCGCCGATGACGACGTTCGGGCCGATCATGGCACTGGCCGCGACCCTCGCCGCCGTGGCAACGGTCGCCGTCGGGTGAATCCCCGGAAGCGCTGACGCCGGCGGATGAAAGATCGTCGCCACGCGCGCGTAGACGGCATACGGATTGCGCGTTACCAGTTTCGGGAGCGGCGTGGCATCGGCGTCGCGCGGGGAAACGATGACCGCTCCGGCTAGCGTCGACGCGAGCTGCGAGCGGTAGCGAATGTTGGAAAGAAAGGAAATCGCGTCCGCGTCGGCGTCTTCCAGCGTCGCCACCCGATAGATCATCCGTTCGCCGTCGCCGGCCAGTTCCGCACCGCAACGTTCGGCCAGTTCGCGCAACGCTATGCCGGTGGCGTGACGACTCTTGCTAGGTTCCATGCGCTCCGCCGCGGCGCAGTCTGGGTGACTTGTTATTTGTCAGCGAGGGCCCTGACCACGCGCTCGGTGATATCGATGCGTGGGCTGGCGTAGATGACCGGCTCCTGGATGATCAAGTCGAATTTCTCATCGATCGCAATTTGCTGAATGACTTTGTTCGCACGCTCCTGCACCGCGGTCAACTCCTCGTTCTTGCGCAAATTGAGGTCTTCGCGGAACTCCCGCTGCATTCTCTGCAGATCGCGGCTCATGTTGGCGAGGTCGCGCTCCTTGCCGCGGCGGTCGCCCTCGGACATGGTGACGCCATCTTTCTCCAACTGCGTCTGCAGGTCGCGTACTTGCTTGACGAGCTTCTGGATCTCAGCGTCACGGGCGGCGAATTCCTTCTCGATCTTCTGTTGCGCACGCTTTGCCGGCGCGGCCTCTCGAAACAGCCGCTCGCCGTTGACGAAGCCGATCTTGAAATCGGCCGCTTGCGCAAATCCGGGAACTGCGAGCGACGCCAGGAACAGCGCGGCTGCGACGCGAACCAAGAACTCAAATCTGGCGTGTTTCAATTTTCTCTCCTGCCGCATGGCCGCGACACGCGAAGTGCGGTCGATGCAGGCGTCGAAACAATTCGTGGCGCCTGCCACCGTCATCGAGTCATCTCACCGGAGCGTCCGGTGTCGCCGGAACACGACAGCGGCGCTAGAAGACGGTTCCCACCTGAAACTGGAAGTGCTCCACCTTGTCGCCGACCTTCTTTTTGATCGGAACGCCGTAGCTGAACTTCAACGGCCCGACCGGCGAATTCCACGCGAGGCCGAGTCCCGTCGAATACCGGAACGATTCGAGAGCCGGCTGAAACCCTGAATCGTAAATCTGGCCCGCGTCGGCAAACACCGACAGACGCACCGATTGGTCTCCCGCCTTGGTGCCCGGCAGGGGAAAAAACAGCTCGGCGTTGCCGACGATCTTGCGCCTGCCCCCGATGGCATTTCCCTGCGCGTCCCGCGGGCCCAGCGAAGAGGTTTCGTACCCCCGAACCGAGCCAACGCCGCCTCCATAATACGCCTTGAAGAAAGGGAGCGTTTTGTCGCGCAGGCCGCCGCCATAACCCAGGTCTGCCCGTAGCATCAGCACCGAGCTCAACGGCAGCGGCGTAAACCATTGGACCAAATAGTTGGCCTTGTAGTACTGGAGGCTGCCCACCGGCAACCCGAGTTCGCCGTACGCGCTTTGGAGCACGCCCTTGGTCGGAAAAAGCGTGCTGTCGCGCGTGTCGCGAGCCCAGCCTGCGGTACCGATGAAGGTATTGGTCACCGAACCGAATTGGCGGACGAAGTCCCTGTACACCGGCGGACTGCTGTCGAACAAGTGCAAGGTAGTGTGCTCGTAGCGCCCGCCGAGGTTGATGGTGTCGGTTTCGGTGACGGGAATGCCAAAACCGATCGCGCCGCCGTAGGTCGTTGACGAGTACTGCGCGATCGGCAGCGATGATGGGTCGACGTTCTTGTCGTAGACCTCGAGGGAACGCGAGATGCCGTCGGCTGTCCAGTATGGCTCGACAAACGTCACCGCGATGGTGCGGTTGACCCTGCTGGTGCTGACTGCAGCCGACAGCGAGTTTCCGCTGCCGAGGACGTTGTTCTGTGAAACCGATCCGGAAAGCACCACGCCCTCGGCGGTGGAGTAGCCCACACCGGCGAGAAGATTGCCGGTCGACTTCTCGGTCACCGTGATGTCAAGATCGACCTGATCGGGGCTTCCCGGTACTGCGGGCGTTTCGATGTTGACATCTTCGAAATAGTTCAGCCTCACGATGCGGACCTTGGAACGGTCGATTCGCGTCGCGTCGTACCATGCGCCTTCGAGCTGGCGTACCTCGCGCCGGATCACTTCGTCGCGCGTTTTCGAATTGCCGCTGATGTTGATGCGTCGGATGTAGACCCGCCGGCCCGGATCGACAAAAAACGTAAATGCCGCCGTTCTGTTCGCCCGGTCTACCTCGGGCACCGCATTGACGTTGGTGAAGGCGTAGCCATCGCTGCCCAGGCGATCCGAGATCGCTTTCGCCGACTGGGTCAGTTTTTCACGCGAATAGATATCGCCCGGTTTGACCGTGATCAGCCTGCGCAGCTCCGCTTCGGGCAACAGCAATTCGCCGGCGAGGCGCACGTCGGAGAACGTGTATCTCGGGCCCTCGGTGATGTTGACGGTGATGTAGATGTCCTCCTTGTTGGGAGTGATCGACACCTGCGTCGAATCGACCGCGAACTCGAGATAGCCGCGATTGGTGTAGTAGCTGCGCAGCGTTTCCAGGTCGGCCTGCAGCTTCTGCTTCGAATACTGGTCGTTTTTGGTGTACCAGGTGAGCCAGCCGGGGGTCGAAAGCTGCATCTCGGTGATCAGCGTTTTTTCGGGAAAGGCCTGAGCGCCCACGATATTGATGTTGGCGATTTTGGCGACATCGCCTTCTTCGACGGTGAAATTGATCGCAACGCGATTGCGCTCCTGCGGCGTCGCAGTGGTTGTGACTTTCATCGCGTAATAGCCGCGATTGATGTACTGGCGCTTGAATTCCTGTTCTGCGCGCTCCAGCGCGGAGCGATCGAAGATGCGCGACTCCGCGATTCCGATGTCCTTGAGCGCCTTCTTCAAGGTGTCCTTTTCGAACTCCTTGGTGCCGACGATATCGATCTGGCTGATCGTCGGCCGCTCCTGCACGATGACGACCAGAACGCCGTCCTCTGCCTCAAGGCGCACGTCGCGAAAGAAGCCGGTTGCATACAGCGCCTTGACCGCCTCGGACGCTTTTTCATCATCGACGCGATCGCCGACCTTGATCGGAAGATAGCTGAACACGGTCCCGGCGTCGGTACGCTGCACGCCTTCGACGCGGATATCCTTGACGATGAAAGGATCGAAGCCAAGCGCGGCGGACGACAACGCGAGCAGCGCCGCGGCGAGTGCGATCAAGCTCGAGAACTTCACGCGAGTCCGCGAAGCGGCCCCGCGCGGAGGACCGCGGTCAGAAGAGTCGGGAAATATCATTGAAAAGCGCTAGAGCCATCAGCATCGCCAGCACGGCCATGCCAATGCGTTGGCCGACCTCGAGGACGCGGTCGGAAACGGGACTGCCCTTGATAATCTCGGCAAGATAATACATCAAGTGACCGCCATCGAGTAAGGGCACCGGGAGCAGGTTGAGCACGCCGAGGCTGATGCTTATCAATGCGAGATAGCCGATGAACGTCATCGCCCCCGCCTGCGCCGACTGCCCGGCGAAATCGGCCATGGTCAACGGGCCGCTGATGTTTTTCAGCGAAGCATCGCCGGTGAGAATGCGGCCGAGCATCTTGAGCGTGAACACCGACAAATCCCACGTCTTGCGCGCGCCCTGCACCAGCGCCTCGCCGATTCCGTAACGAACGACGATGGACACCCGCTCGGCCGCGGCGGGATCGACGCCGAGCCGCATGCCGGCGATGCCGACGCGCCGGCCGTTCTGTTCGATCGATTCGGGTATCAGATCAACGGGAAATTCGGCGCCGTCGCGGCGCAGCGTAAAGGTGACCCGCTCGCCGGGATGCGCGTTGGTGATCGACGCCGCGTCGGCGGGCGAGCGCACGGTCGCGCCGTCGATGGCGACGATTGCGTCGCCCGGACGAATCCCGGCACTGGCCGCCGGCTTGCCCGCCAGGGTCTCGTTGACCACTGGTGAGCCGAGATCGGCTCGCAGGCCCAGCGTGGCCATGAAGTTCGATTCCCAGTCGCCCGATGACAGCCTGGAAATCGACAGCAGCCGCGTCGTCGTCGTGCCGTCACCGCGCTTGACCTCGATGCGAGCGGTGCTGCTCCCTGACGCCTTCAACAAGCGCCAGCGCAGATCCTGCCACGACCCGACCGGCTCGCCATCCATCGCTGTGACGAGATCGCCTCCGGCGAAGCCCGCTTGCGCCGCGGGGGACGACGGCTGCGGTGGCGCCAGCAGCGGACGTTGCCCCGGAACTCCGGCGACAAAGATGCCCGCGAAAAGCAGAACCGCCAACAGCAGGTTCGCGGTCGGACCGGCGGCGACGATGGCGATCCGACGCCAGACGTTCTGCCGGTTGAACGCACGCGGCAGGTCGCCTGCAGGAACCTCTCCTTCGCGCTCGTCGACCATCTTGACGTATCCACCCAGCGGAATCGCCGACAGCGCCCACTCGGTGCCGTCCGGCCCGACGCGGCGCGACCAGACGATGCGCCCGAAGCCGACCGAAAAGCGCAGCACTTTGACGCCAGCCAGTCGCGCAACGAGGTAGTGACCGAGTTCGTGAAACACGACCAGAACGCCGAGCGTCACGACAAACGCAACCAATTTCTGGATCACATCGATCATGCGAGAGGGCCCTGTCGCCCGGGCTCGAGCAATGAGCGCCTCGAGGCGCGCAGACCGCGGAATGCGCTCAGGGCCTTCGCCGTCGCGCTTGTCGGGCGGCTCGGGGCCAGCAGGGCCAGCCTATCGTGCGCGGTCGTTGGCGT
>JALZAN010000092.1 GCA_030948365.1 Pseudomonadota bacterium | reverse complement strand
GGCTCGACAAGGGTGAGTTCCTGCGCGCGTTCGGCGCCGACATCTTCTTCGACGATCAGCACACTCACATCGAATCCGCGTCGAGGCATGTCGCGACCGGTCATGTGCCGCACGGGATCGCGAACGAGTAGGGATTCGCACAGCAAATGCTTCGATCGAGAAGCATATCTTCACGAGACAATTCTTCGGTTGCTGGCGCTACGGCGATCCGGGGTGCGCGCTCACCGCTGAACGCCGCGCAACAGTGGCTTGGAACGTTCCCCTATTCGACGATGCGCCCGTAGAACGGATACTGCGGATCGTTGTAACCCGGCGTCGACGGATGCCCCGGCGTCACCAGCGAATCGAGCAGCGCCTCGTCCTCGTCGTCGAGCACCTTGCCGGCCGCCGACAGGTACTCGTTCCATTGCTCGATCGTGCGCGGCCCGGCGATGACCGAGCTGATGATCCTGTTGCGCAGCAGCCATGCCAGCGCGAACTGCGTCGCCGTGAGTCCCTTCTTTTCCGCATGCTCCTTGATCGTTTGCGCGATCGCGATCGACTCGTCGCGAAATTCCGTCTCCATCATGCGACGGTCCTTGCGTGCGACGCGCGATTCCGCCGGCGGCGCGGCGCCGGGTGAATACTTGCCGGTCAGCACTCCGCGAGCGAGCGGGCTGTACGGCACCACGCCGATGCCGTAGTAATCGCAGGCGGGCAGGATCTCGACCTCCGGCATGCGGTTCATCGCGTTGTAGTACGGCTGGCAAACCACCGGCGGCGCGACGCCGATCTCGGCGCAGGTGTTGACCAGCTCGGCGATGCGCCAGCCGCGATAGTTCGAAATCCCGAGGTAGCGGATTTTGCCGGCGCGAATGAGATCGCCGATGGCTTCGATCGTCTCGGCGATCGGCGTGTCGGTGTCGTCCTTGTGCAGATAGTAGATGTCGATGTAATCGGTGGCCAGGCGCTTGAGGCTGTCGTCGCAGGCCTGCATCACCCAGCGGCGCGACAGCCCTCCGTCATGCGGCGCCTGGGTCATGACGTTGCCGACCTTGGTGGCGAGAATCCAGCGGCGGCGGTCGGACGCGATCGCGGCCCCGACGATCGTCTCCGACGCGCCTTTGTTGTAGACGTCCGCGGTGTCGATGAAATTGACGCCGGCATCGAATGCCGCGGCGATGATGCGCTGCGACTCGCTCGCGTCGGTGCGATCGCCGAACATCATCGTTCCGAGGCAAATTTCCGACACTTCGAGACCGCTGTCGCCGAGGCGGCGAAATTGCATCGACATGGTGAGCTTTTTCGGTGATCGAAAGCCGACATGCTGAAGCAAAGACGGGCCCCGCGCAATCGCGGCGCACCGCGCCGATGCGACGTCGGCCTACGGTATAATTCGCGCCTCCCTCCCTCGCAGTTTCGCTTCCATGCATGTTTTTTTCGAGGACGACGGCGCGTTCAAGGCCGGCACCGTGCTCGCCGACAACGACAGCTCGCTGCAGGTCGAAGCGATTTCCGGCAAGCGCCTGAAGATCAAGTCGGCGAACGTCCTGCTGCGTTTCGACGGGCCGGCGCCGTCGATCCTTGTCGCCGACGCGCAAGCGATCGCGGCCGGCCTCGATGCCGATTTCCTTTGGGAGGTGAGCGGCGAAGCGGAATTCGGATTTGCCGAGCTCGCGAAGGAATATTTCGGCCGGGTACCGGCGCCAAGCGAAGCCGCAGCGCTGGCGTTGCGCCTGCACTCGTCGCCGATGCATTTCTATAAGAAGGGAAAGGGCCGCTACAAGGCCGCGCCGGCCGACGCGCTGCAGGCCGCGCGAGCCGGCGTCGAGCGAAAGCGGCGCGAGTCAGAGGAAATCGCCGCGTACGCGGCCGAGCTGCAGGCGCACCGCCTGCCTGCGGCCTTTCGCGACAAACTGCCGACGCTGCTTTACAAGCCGGACAAGCTCGCGCTCGAGACGCGCGCGCTGGCCGCCGCGTGCGAGGCTGCGCGCACCCATCCGCTGGCGCTGCTCGCCGCCTGCGGCGCGATTCCTTCCACGCACGATTACCACTTCAATCGCTTTCTGTTCGACGCGTTTCCGCGCGGCACCGAGTTCCCCGCCGTCGATGAGCCACCCGCCGTTCGGGAATTGCCGCTCTCGAGCGTGCGCGCGTTTTCGATCGACGATGCGTCGACCACCGAGATCGACGACGCCTTCTCGGTGCGCAGTCTCGCCAACGGCAACCTGGAGATCGGGATTCATATCGCGGCGCCCGCGTTGGCCATCGCGCGCGGCTCGCCGCTGGACGCCATTGCGCGCGCGCGCCTGTCGACCGTCTACATGCCTGGTCGCAAGATCACCATGCTGCCCGAGGCGGTTGTTCGTCGCTTCACGCTTGCCGCCGGGACTGAGCCGGCAGCCCTTTCGCTCTATGTCGAGACCACTCATGACGGAACCGTTGTCAGGCAGTCGACGCGGGCCGATCGGGTGCCGATCGCCGCCAATCTTCGTCTGGACACGATCAGCGAATGCTTCGCCACCGACGCGTCGCCGTCGGACCCCGAGTGGAGCGACGAGCTGCGCGCGCTATGGAGGCTGGCGCAAAAGCTCGAGGAAACGCGTGGCAAGGCCGACGTGACGCGCGTCGACTATAACTTTCTGGTCGATTGGGATGCATCGCCCGACGGCCAAGTGACAATCGCGCCGCGGCCCCGCGGCTCGCCGCTGGACAAGCTGGTCGCCGAGCTCATGATCCATGTCAACAGCAGTTGGGGAAAGACGCTGGTCGACGCCGGCGTGCCGGGCCTCTATCGCACCCAGCAGAGCGGCAAGGTGCGCATGAGCACCAAGCCGGAGCCGCACCAGGGCCTGGGCGTCGCGCAATATCTGTGGGCGAGCTCGCCGCTTCGCCGTTACAGCGATCTGGTCAATCAGCGACAGCTGCTGACCATTCTCGATGGTTCGCCGCCAGCCTACGTCGAGGGTGACGCGGAGCTGTTCGCGATCATGGCCGATTTCGAGCTGACCTACTCGCAATACGCCGAGCTGCAGAGCCAGATGGAGCACTACTGGTGCCTGCGCTGGCTGCTGCAGGAAAACGTCGTCGAAAGCGAGGCGACCGTGCTTCGCGACAACCTGGTGCGATTCGATGCCATTCCGCTCTATGTTCGGGTTCCCGATCTGCCGGCGCTGACGCCCGGCACGCGGGCGCGCATCGGCGTCGGTCGCATCGACCTGCTGGCCGCAACGGTCGAGACGCGTTTCATCGGCGCGGCTTGAAATGCCCGGCACCGGCCCCTGAAGCGGCGTAACGCCCGGGTCGGCCAGGAGAGCCCGACAGCCCGTCATGCCCGAATCGATCGGCGGCGATATACTCATATGTCATGGCCAAGGCTACCAAGAGCACCCATTCGCGCGCGACCGCCCCCGCGGCGCCGCTGGCGCCAGCGACCCCGGCCAGGAAGCCTGCCGTGCGGGCTCGCGTGCGGGCTTTACCGATGGCCGAGCTGCGGACAATGTCGCTGCCTTTCCTGGTGGAGGAGCCGACATCCCGCAATCGCTTACTCGGGGGGGCGATATTCGGGTCGATTTTCCTGCACGCGATGGTCCTGGCGATCCGGTTCGCGCCGATCGATCTGCTCCAATTCGATCGCAATGGGCCGCCGCTGGAGGTCGCGCTGGTCAACGCCAAATCGGTCTCCAAGCCGACCAAGGCCGATATCCTGGCCCAAGCGAACCTCGATGGCGGCGGCAATACCGACGCCAAACGCCGCGCCAAGACGCCGCTGCCGGCGCTGCCCAAGGACAACGCGACGACCGAGCTCGCGGTAGCGACGCAAAAGGTCGAGACGCTCGAAAAGAAAAGCCAGGAGATGATGACCCAGGTTCGGTCGGCGGCGACGCTCAGCGCCCCGCAACCGTTGCCCATCGCGGCGCCCGACAAGACCGAGTTGCCGACCGCCACCGAAATGATGCAGCGAACGCTGGAGGCGATGCGGCTGGAAGCGCAGATCGCCAAGGACATGGACGCCTACCAGAAGCGCCCGAAGCGGCGGTTTGTCGGCGCGCGCGCCGAGGAATATCGATTCGCGCGCTACGTCGAGGACTGGCGGCTCAAGGTCGAGGGCATCGGCAATCGCAATTATCCGGAGGCGGCGCGCGCGCAAAAACTCTACGGCAGCCTGCTGCTGACGGTCGGCATTCGCGCCAATGGCAGCATCGAGACCGTCGTCGTCGATCGCACTTCCGGACAGAAGATCCTCGACCTCGCCGCGGTACGGATCGTCGAGATGGGCGGGCCTTATTCGCCCTTTCCACCCAACATCAGCCGCGATACCGACATTCTGTATATCACCCGAACGTGGAGCTTCACGCCCGGCGATGCGCTGACTTCGCAGTGAGGGGAGGCATCAAGTCGTCGCTTTGGTCACGCTCCGCTGCGGTCGCTGACGCGCTGGCTCGCTAGGCTTTCGGAACCAGGACCGGCTCATGGACCGTTATGCCGTCATCGGCAACCCCGTCGCGCACAGCAAATCGCCGTCGATTCACGAGGCGTTTGCGCTGCAAACAGGCCAGGACATGAGCTATGAGCGCCTGCTTGCGCCGTTCGGCGAATTCGCGGCGACGGCGCAGCGTTTTGTCGCCGAAGGCGGCAGGGGTCTCAACGTCACGGTGCCGTTCAAGCTCGATGCGTATGCGCTGGCCGCGCAGCGCAGCGTGCGCGCGCAAGAGGCGCAGGCGTGCAATACCCTGGCCTGGCGCGATGGCAGTTGGTACGCCGACAATACCGATGGCGTCGGATTGATGCGCGACCTCACACACAACCTCGGCCAGTCGCTCTCCGGCCGCGACATCCTGCTGCTCGGAGCCGGCGGCGCCGCCCGCGGAATTCTGGGACCGTTGCTGGCCAGCATGCCGCGCAGTGTGGTGTTGGTCAACCGCACTGCGCGCAGGGCCGACGAGCTCGCGGCGGCGTATGCGCAACGCGGGCCCGTTGCGTCGATGTCGTCGCCACAGTTGAGCGGCCGAGAGTTCCAGGTGGTCATCAATGCGACCAGCGTCGGCGTCAGCGGCGAGGTGCCCGAAAGCCTGTGGCCGGCGTCGGCCTTCGCGCCCGGCGCCATCGCCTATGATCTGGTATACGCCGATACGCCGACGCCGTTCCTGCGCTGGGCGTTGCAACACGGTGCGGCGCGCACGGCCGACGGCCTCGGCATGCTGATCGAGCAGGCCGCCGAGAGTTTCGCCCTGTGGCGCGGAGTGCGCCCGCGGACGGAGGCAGTATTCGCCATGATGCGTCCCACGAGTTAAGGAATGCGCAAGCTCGGCCACTGGCTGTTGTGGACGCTATTCGCGTTTTTCGCCGGGGTCGTGCTGTTGCAGGGGTGGTACGCGGCGCACATCTGGTGGTGGCGCGACCATCCACCGGCCGAGACCGCATTCATGGCCATGCGCCTTTCCGAG
The DNA here is from genome assembly GCA_030948365.1 of Pseudomonadota bacterium. Taxonomy (GTDB): domain Bacteria; phylum Pseudomonadota; class Gammaproteobacteria; order Burkholderiales; family Casimicrobiaceae; genus PALSA-1003. The sequence goes on along the minus strand of JALZAN010000092.1, from coordinate 2,700 downwards.
CTGCGGGCGAAGCGCCCGCAAGCGCGCCTGCAATACGTCTGGATTCCTTACGAGCGAATCTCGGTCAACCTGAAGAAGGCGATGATCGCGGCCGAGGACGCCAGGTTCGTCGAGCACGAAGGCTTCGACTGGGACGGCATCCAGCTGGCGATGGACAAGAATGCTCGCAAGGGCCGCGTCGTCGCGGGTGGGTCGACGATCTCGCAGCAGCTGGCCAAGAATCTTTTCTTGTCGGGGCAGCGAAGCTACTGGCGCAAAGCCGAGGAAGCGGTAATCACGGTGATGCTGGAAGCGATTCTCGACAAGCGCCGGATTTTCGAGCTCTACCTCAACGTGATCGAATGGGGCGACGCGGTTTTCGGAAGCGAAGCGGCGGCGCGCCATTATTTCGGCGTCAGCGCGGCCCAGCTTAACGCCGAGCAGGCCGCACGGCTCGCGGGAATGGCGCCGAACCCCCGCCATTACGAGAAAACACCCAACTCCAAGGGTCTGGCGCGCAAGGTCCCCATCATTCTTGCGCGCATGCCTTCAGCCGAGTTGCCGTAGGTACGGCTGCGCGCGAGCCCGATGCTGGCGATCCAGCGTCTCGGACGGCGGCCGCCGCTGCGACCGGCGGCGTGCGCAGGGAATAGAATTCGATCGAGGCGTGTTTGCAGTGGCGTCAGGCATCCGGCATTCTGTATACCACCAGGAGATGTGAATGATGATTCGCAATGGCATCGTGGTTTTGATTCTCGGTCTCACGTTCGCCGGCACGGCTTGTGCACAGGCGCCCGCCAAGAAAACCGGCGGCATGATGACCAACAACGCGGGCATGACGCTTTACACGTTCGACAAGGACACCGGCGGCAAGAGCGCGTGCAATGGGCCATGCACCGCCAATTGGCCGCCGCTGATGGCGCCCGCCGATGCCAAGGCGTCGGACGACTGGTCGGTCATCACCCGGGACGATGGCGGCAAGCAGTGGGCTTATAAGGGCAAGCCGCTGTACCTGTGGTCGAAGGATCAGAAGCCGGGCGACACGACAGGTGACGGCTTCAATGGCATCTGGCACATAATAAAGGACTAGCGCCGACCACGGCGGCGCGTCGCGCCGCCGGCGCGCCATGCCCGACACGCTTCCCGATCCCGAGCTCATCGCGGCGCTGCCGCGGTTGCGGCGCTATGCCCGCGTGTTGACCGGCGATCCCAATCGTGCCGACGACCTCGTTCAGGATACGCTGACACGGGCCTGGGCCAAGCGACGATTGTGGCGCGCCGGAAGCGATCTTCGCGCATGGCTGTTTACCATCATGCATAACGTGCACATCAACCAGTTTTCGATGCGACAGCGCGAATACGCGGAGATTTCGATCGATGCCGACGACGGTCCGGGGTCCGGGTGGGAAATCCCGGTGCGATCGACGCAATCCGACCGTCTCGAGCTGGTCGAGCTTTTTGCGCAGATCGGGCGCCTTCCCAGCGAGCAGCGCGAAGTGCTCCTGCTCGCCGCGGTCGAGGAGCTGCGTTACCAGGATATCGCGCGGGTGCTGGGCGTGCCGATCGGAACGGTGATGTCCCGGCTCAATCGGGCGCGGGAGAAATTGCGGCGCATGAGCGGCACCGAGCATTCCGCTCCGCTGAAGGTGGTCCGGTGAAAGCGGCATTGCCCGTGACCGACGACGATCTCCACGCGTACGCGGACGGACAGCTTGCGCCGGATCGCGCGGCGCAAGTCGGCGCCGAGGTCGAGCGCGAGCCGGCGCTCGCGGCGCGCGTGACCGAGATCAGGCAGCAGAACAGGCGCTTGCGCGACGCGCTCGACCCCTGGCTCGGCGAAGCGCTGCCGCGGAAGCTCTTCGACGCCGCGAAGCCGCCGCGCTCCTGGCGCAATCGTGGTGCGCGTCGCGCCTGGGCGGTTCCCGCGCTTGCCGCGGTCGCGTCACTCCTTATCGGCGCCGGGCTTGGATGGCAATTTCGCGGCGAGATGCTGCAGCATGCCGGAACGCCGATCACCTTTTCGCGGCAGGCGGCGATCACCCACGCGCTGTATGCGTCGGACGCCAATCGCCCGGTCGAGATCTGGGCCAGCGAAGAAGAACGCTTGGTCCGCTGGCTGTCGAAGCGATTGAGCTTTTCGCTGCATGCGCCAAACTTGAGCGACGCGGGATTCGCGCTGGTCGGCGGCCGCCTGGTTGCCGGCAACGAAAAGCCGGGCGCGCTGTTCATGTATGAAAACGCCGACAAGCAGCGCATTTCGCTTCTGGTTCGCAAGGACGGCGAGCCAACGCGTGAAACCGCATTCCGTTATGCCTTCGAGGATGGCGTCGGGGTGTTCTACTGGATCGACGACGCCTGCGGCTATGCGCTGTCCGGCAGCCTCGACCGGGCGCAACTGCTGTCCATCGCGCGTCTGGTCTACGCGCAGTTGGCCGCGCTGGACGCCGCGGCGCCAAAATAGCGACTCGGCGAAGCCTTCACGCGCGGGTCCGGCCCTGACGCGCTTGCGGCCGGCGCGCCTTTCGATGACGTGCATGCGCGCTTTGCCTGCCATTCACGGCACTTTCCTGCTGCTGACCGCCGCAAAGCGGCGCTTGGTCGCAGCGGGTCTATCCATCGACGGCCGCGGTCGCAATACTGCTCCGAGTCGAAACCCTTTCGGAGCCCCTCATGGTCGCCATCCCGCCGTTGCCGGTAGTGATTCACCTTGTTGCCGCAATC